>NZ_ANBZ01000110.1:0-3160 GCF_000316965.1 Pseudomonas sp. 313 | reverse complement strand
CCTAAGGGTAGAATTTATTTATGACTGAAAAACACCCAAGATAAAGCCATCCGATACTCCGGGCGTTATAGCGAAGCGGCGTCGTTCGAATAAGCGAGTGCTAAAAAAGATGGGTCTTCCTTCAAAAGAAAGATGCCCGTTAGGACTTTCAGGTTGAAAAGAGTATGAGACTTGGCAGCCGTCCACTCCACACCGTATCGGCGTGGAGCGTCGGCTGATCATCGACGCCTAAGCGGAAACTCAGCGGTTCAGTTTCACCACCACTCTTCCGCGGACCTTCCCACTCAACAAATCGTCGGAGATGGACACGGTGTCCTGCAGGGAGATCTCTCGGCTGATGTCGAGCAACAGGTCACTGTCGAGCTCTTCACCCAGTCGCTGCCAGGCTTCCACCCGCCGCGCGTAAGGCTGGGTCACGCTGTTGACGCCGAGCAGGCTCACTCCGCGCAAGATGAAGGGCGCGACCGTCATGGGCAGGTCCATTCCCTGCGCCAGGCCACAGGCGGCGACCGCACCCTCGGAGGCGGTTCCCGCGCAGACGTTGGCCAGGGTATAGCTACCGACGGAATCGATGGCCGCGGCCCAGCGCTCCTTGCCAAGCGGTCGACCCGGCGCGCTGAGCTCTGCCCGATCCATCACGGACTCGGCGCCCAGACGCTTGAGGTATTCTCCTTCCTGTTGCTTGCCCGTGACGGCGATCACCGAGTAACCGCGGCGGGCCAGCAGGGAAATGGCAAAGCTACCCACCCCGCCCGTGGCCCCGGTAACCAGCACCTGGCCGCTTTGCGGGATGAGTCCGTGGCGCTCCAAGGCCATCAGGCAGAGCATCGCGGTATAGCCGGCAGTCCCCACGGCCATTGCCTGGAACTCCGACAGCGCAGGCGGCAGGGGAATCAACCATTCGCCCTTCACCCTCGCCTTCTCCGCCAGGCCACCCCAGTGGGTCTCGCCCACGCCCCAGCCATTGAGCAAGACCCGGTCGCCGGGTTGGTACTGGGGATTCGAGCTGGCCTCGACCACGCCGGCGAAATCGATCCCGGGAACCATGGGGAACTGACGAACGACCGGGCCGCGCCCCGTAATGGCCAGTGCATCCTTGTAGTTCAGCGTGCTGTAGAGGACCCGAACCGTCACGTCGCCTTCCGGCAGCTGAGTGTCGGCCAGTTCGGCGATACCGACGTGAGGCGTCCCGTCGTGCTTCTCGATGAGTAGGGCTTTGAACATGCAGCCTCCTATTTAGACCGATCGTCTAAAAATGAACCAAAAGAAATCATCGCATGATTCCAGCCAGGTATCCCGTGATGAAGATGTCCAGCGGCGTGGCATTCTGCGCCAGTCGCGCGCGCAGCACGGCGCCCTCCCAGCCGATCCAGAAAAAGGCCGCCAGGGCGTCACAGTCGGTGCCCGCAGGTAGCGTACCGTCCTTGACCCCCGCCCTCAGGCACAGCGCCAGGCGTACCTGCCAATCCAGCAGGACGGCCTCCAACTGGGCGCGAAAACTTTCCGGAAGCACCAGGATCTCCTGACCGAGATTGCCCACCAGGCAACCGCGGCGGAAGCCATGCCTAGTCATGCCCGCCTTGGCGTCCTGGACGAAATTCCACAGCCGCTCGAGCGGAGGGACATCTTTCGCCAGAAACCACAGATCGAGCTTTTTGGCGAAATAGGCGGCGTAGCCCTGCAGGACCTCCTGACCAAAGGCTTCCTTGCTAGCGAAGTAGTGATAGAACGAGCCTTTGGGAACCTGGACCTGCTTGAGCACGGCATCGATGCCGGTCGCTGAAAAGCCCTGTTCGGTGAAGACCGCCATGCCGACATGGAGCAGAGCTTCGCGGGTATCGTGATGAGTCCGCGGCACCTTGGGAGGACGGCCACGACGCGGAGGCGAGTTAGGAATGGTCATGCCCCTAGTATTTAGACCGATCGTCTCTAAAGTCAAAACTTTCCGTCGAGCGATGTGCAACAGTGGCGCGATACCCAAGAGCGACCAGGGCGCTAGCGCCGCACCCGATTCCGCCCAGCGCCAACTGCAGCCCACCGAGTGAGCCATGAAAAAACGCCTTCCTCCATTGAATTGGCTGCGTGCCTTCGAGGTATCGGCGCGCCACCTGAACTTCACCCACGCCGCCCAGGAGCTGCACCTGACCCAGGCCGCCATCAGCCAGCAGCTAAAGGCGCTGGAGTCGCAACTGGGGGCCGTGCTGTTCAAACGACTACCCCGTGGGCTGGAACTCACCGAATTGGGGATGACGTACTTCCCCGTGGTGAGGGAGTCGGTGGAGCGCTTGGTGGCGGCGACCGATGAAATTTTCGGCCAGGGCCACCGGAGCGTGCTGATCGTTCGCAGCAGCCTGATGTTCTTCACCCACTGGCTGGCGATCCGTCTGCCGCGCTTTAAGGCGCTGCACCCGACTATCCAACTGCGCGTGGACAGCAGCATCTGGGTCGAGGACGCCGATTCCGATGCCGACCTGGAGATTCGCTATGGTCAGGGACGTTGGTCCGGTCGCAAGTCCGAACGGCTGACCTGGGACACGCTCCAGCCGGTCTGCGCACCCACCTTGCCCACGATCGCGAAGCCGCTGGCAAAACCCGAAGACTTGCAGCACCACGACCTGCTACACGTGATGGGCTACGAGGAAGGCTGGGGATACTGGCTCAAGCGCAAGGGTGCCGAGCACCTCGACTCGTCCCAGGGCCTGCAGTTCGACACCCTGATCTCAGCGCTGGAAATGGCCGAACTCGGGCAGGGCGTCGCCCTGGCGCGCTCGTCATTGGTCCAGCATCAGCTGGCGTCTGGTCGCCTGATCGCCTGATCGCCCCACTGGCCAACGACATCGTGACGCAAGAAGCGTTCTACCTAGTGTATTCCGCCCACAGCCTGATGAATCCTGCCGCGGCGGCCTTCGCGACCTGGATTGCTCAGGAAGCCCTGACGTTCCGGGATGAATTGCTTGGCAGTGGCGAAGCCCCCGATTAGCAATAAGCCATGAATCGCCCCTAGTTTCGTAGACACCTCCAAGCCTCATAATGAGACCCAGCAGGAGGTGCCATGAGCAACCAGCGTTACCCCGAAGAATTCAAGATTGAAGCGGTCAAGCACATCACTGAACGCGGCTTGCGCGTTGCTGATGTAGCAGAGCGTTTAGGCGTGTCCACG
>NZ_ANBZ01000109.1:0-3175 GCF_000316965.1 Pseudomonas sp. 313 | reverse complement strand
TATGCACGATCACGTCATTAGGCTGCTTGCGTCGCCACAGCGCCATGTGCAAGGCATCGCAAACCAAGTCGGCCGTCATGCGTTCGTTCATGGCCCAGCCGATCACCATCCGTGAATACAGATCGATGACCACTGCCAGATACAGCCAGCCTTCCTCCGTATGCAGGTAGGTGATGTCACCCACCCATTTCTGATTTGGCGCAGATGCCTTGAAATCCTGCTTGAGCAAGTTCTCTGCCACTGGCAGGGAGTGCTGAGAATTGGTCGTGGCCTTGAACTTCTTGGCGGCCTTGGCACGCAGTCCTTGCCGTTGCATCGAGGCGGCTACCGTCTTGCGATTGCAGGGTAGGCCGGCTTCCCGCAGGTCGTGGCACAGCCGTGGAGCCCCGCTGCGGCCCTTGCGTGCGCTGTATGCCTGAGCGACCTGCCGATCCAGTTCGGCTCTTCGCCGCTGGCGCATTGACGGCCTGCGAGAGCACCAAGCGTAGTAACCGCTGCGGGCAACGCCCAACACGCGACACATGGCCTGGATCGAGAAATGCGCGGTATGAGTCCTCATGAAGGCGTACTTCACTTGAGGCTCTTGGCAAAGTACGCGGCCGCCTTTTTTACGATGGCCAGCTCCTCGGCGTGCTCGGCCAACAGCCGCTTGAGTCGGGCATTCTCGTCGGCCAGCGACTGCTCGCGCTCGCTGCCGGCCTGAGTCTGGTGCTTCTTGCTCCGCCAGCCGTAGAGCTGGGAAGCATGCAGGCCGAGCTGTTCGGCAGCCTTGCTAACGCCAATGCGGTCGGCCAAAGCCAGCGCTTCGTCCTTGTAGGCTTGGGAATGGCGGGTGCGGGTCTGTTTCATTGGGGTTGCTTGTCTTGCCATGATTCACCTCGTTGCAGTTTATCGCTTAACGGGGGTGTCCACTGGGACTGGGCAAGATCAATACTTTCTGATGCCTCTTGATTAGAGATGCCAGCCATAATAATCTCATCGCCAACGCATACGGCGTTCGGCAGCCAACACACTCTCACTCACTACTGGAAGCTCAGACATGAAAACCATAGGCATTGAAAACTCGAAGTCCAGCGTACAGGCCCACTTAACGCTTGGAACCAAAACTATGGGGCTAGGTATCTATGGCGCGTACTTGGCTCTCGCTATTATTTACTTCTGGTTCGGCGGCATGAAATTTACCCACTACGAGGCCGAGGGCCTGGTTCCACTGGTGAGCAACAGCCCGCTTTTGGGATGGGTGTATAGCATTTTTTCGGTCGACATGTTCTCCAGCCTGCTCGGCATACTAGAGATTTCGATCGGCACTCTGATCGCAGGCCGCATGCTGTCGCCCAAACTATCCGTGGTAGGAGGCGCTCTGTCTGCAGGCCTGTTCTTCACAACCCTTAGCTTTATGTTTTCCACTCCGGGCGTCATTGAGCCTAGTTTAGGGTTTCCGGCGATTTCCGTTGCGCCAGGTCAGTTTCTGCTTAAAGACTTAGGGTTGCTTGCTGTTTCGATATTTGTGGCAGGCCATTCGCTGGTTGAACTGGAAAAACGTAAAATTAATGCATAATTTTTTCAATGGCTTAAGGCAGTAATGCCTTAGGCCTTTTTGCCATCATTTTCCCCCGCCAGATCTTTCAACCAGTCACGAGGGCTCAACCCCGTCTTGCGTCTAAATGCGCGAGACAGCGCCGAAGGACTTTCGTAGCCGACTTGAGCTGCAATCAGCGTAATCGAGCGCCCTTCTCGCATCAGCTTCTGAGCCAGGCTAACTCGCCAACTCAACAAATAATCAGCAGGCGTCTGTCCGATGACACTCTTGAAATGCACGGCATACGCAGCGCGTGACATATTTGACTCACTGGCCAGCTCTGCTATTGACCAGGCATGTTCCGGGGAGTTGTGCATCTGTAAAAGCGATCGGGCAAGCCGCATGTCGGCCAGTCCAGCCATCATTCCGGTGCGCAACTGGTGATGATCGAGCAGGTAACGGAGCAACAGAATGATTAGGAGCTCAAATAAGCGCTCAAGCGCGGCTTCCCTTCCACAATGCACATTTGCCGCCTCGGCAAACATCCACTCCAACGTGTCTGCCAGCATGGGCAGATCATCGAGTGCGAGCACCAAACAGTCCGGTAATGAAGCCGACAAAGGATTATCAATTCCGCCCTCAAACTCCATGGAAGCACACAACAACTTTGCGCCATCGGACTCACCCGCAAACAATTGATGCTTGGCGGGGCGTGGCATAAAAATCAAGCTAGGGCGAGTGAGCTGCAAATCCTTGCGATCGGGACCAAGCAACGTCACGCTGCCGGCCTGAAGCAGATGGATATAACCTCGCCGCTCGGCGCCATCGTAAGATGCAGAGCCGCATAGGTCGCCGTCATAGAACAGATTGGCCCGCACGCCGAACCGCGAGAGCAAATTAGACAAACGATCCATTGGCCGATCCTTGACGAGTCAGAACGCACAGACCATACCATCTGCGTTGTCGTTCAGTGCCTGTAGCGAACATGCCGGCGTAAATCAGCCAACGGATAAAGTGATCACTGAGCAGCTCAGCCTCCCTTTCCAGTTCGGCTGTTAAAAAAACAACACCGTTGTTTGAAAGCACCAGCAAATCAAGTGCTCACTCTTCTATTTTACAGTACCTGGCAACAGCACTTTGCGGTGCAGTCGATCAGATATCCGGAAGGTTGATCGTAAGCTTCAGCCTAGCGCTCTTCGAATTTAATGTCGTCGAGCTTCGGCCCAACCATTCCCCCGACCTACTCTTCCCTCCCCTAGAGACCCTAGCAGTCACTTGAATCGCGGCTGTCTGCGATAAGGTGTTGCTGGTAACTATTGCATCAGCGCCTGAAAACTCCACCTCGGCCGGCAGACTTGAGACCTTAAGTCGTATGGTAGCGAGAGGTACCTTGGAGCCCGATAGCGTCTGTACGAAAACGAACACACTGTCATCCAAAGCGACCTTTTCGAAAATTTCCGGGGAAATGTCCACCCGTACCTTGAGCGGTGTTGGTGGCAAGCCAGCAACATGGTTAATCTGTTGCCGCTGACCGAAAACTGACCCAGTAGAGGCTGTTCTGCCGACTGAAAACTGACCCAGGTGTTCAACTGCTTCTGCTCAATTTTTGAGCAGGAGAACACAGGGTGATCAGTATGGAAATGATGGGCAAAATTC
>NZ_ANBZ01000108.1:0-12684 GCF_000316965.1 Pseudomonas sp. 313 | reverse complement strand
GCCACCGGCCACGGCAGTGGCGACGCCGGCGAGTCGCACCAGCGGCGTGGCCGCCTGGGGCAGGTAGCGCACCACGGCATAGCCCAGGCCATGCAGGGTGGCGGTGGCGGCGACGAAGCCCAAGGCATAGGCCCAGGGATTGCCCATTTCCGGCAATTCCAGACCATGGGCCACGCCGTGGAACAGGGCGAAGGCGGCGGTCAGGCCGACGGCTGCGGCCACCGGCGGACGGGCGGCCAGGGCCACCAGCAGGCCCAGGGCCAGCACCGAAGCGGCGATGCCGGTCTCCAGCAAGGGCAGTTCCAGCCCGGCAAAGCCCAGCAGACCGCCGATCAGCATGGTGCCGACAAAGGCGCAGGGCAGCGCCAGGCGCGCCTTGCCCTGCTGTTGGGCGGCCCAGAGGCCCACGGCCAGCATGGCCAGCAGGTGGTCGAGACCGGTCAGGGGGTGTAGCACCCCGGCGGCCAGGCCGTTCTCGGCGTGACCCGGATGGGCGAAAGCCAGGGCCGGGGCGAGCAGCAGGGCGGCGGTGGCGAGGATCTTAGCGTGTCTCATGGGAGCTCCTTGGGGGGTGAAATCCTGGGTTCAGGCAGCGGTCAGCAGACCCTGCTTCTCGATGAAGGCGATGATCTCTTCCAGGCCCAGACCGGTCTTCTGGTTGCTGAAGACGAAGGGCTTGTCGCCACGCATCTTGCGGGTGTCGCGGTCCATCACCTCCAGGGAGGCGCCGACCTGCTCGGCCAGATCGATCTTGTTGATCACCAGCAGATCCGACTTGCAGATGCCAGGGCCGCCCTTGCGCGGCAGCTTGTCGCCGGCCGAGACGTCGATGACGTAGAGGGTCAGGTCGGACAGCTCGGGGCTGAAGGTGGCGGAGAGGTTGTCGCCCCCAGATTCCACCAGGATCAGGTCCAGACCGGGGAAGCGGCGATTGAGCTGGTCAACTGCCTCCAGATTGATGGAGGCGTCTTCGCGGATGGCGGTGTGCGGACAGCCGCCGGTCTCCACGCCGAGGATGCGTTCGGGCGCCAGGGCTTCGTTGCGCACCAGGAAATCGGCGTCCTCGCGGGTGTAGATGTCGTTGGTCACCACCGCCAGGTTATAGCGCTCGCGCAGGGCGCGGCAGAGGGCCAGGGTGAGGGCGGTCTTGCCGGAGCCGACCGGACCGCCGATACCGACGCGCAGGGGTTGGGTAGTCATCAGGGGATCTCCTAGGAACGGAACAGGCGGCTGTACTGCCGCTCGTGGGCCATGCTGCTGAGGGCCAGGCCGAAGGGGGCGCCGCCCCAGGTCGCTTCGGGCAGCTCGGCGGCCTGCTCGGCCGTGGCGGCCAGGGTCGGCAGCAGAAGGGAGGTGAGGCGCTGGGCGGCTTGCTGGCCCAGCGGCAGGGTTTTCATCAGTACCGCCAGCTGATTCTCCAGCCAGGTCCACAGCCAGGCGTCCAGGGCGGCCCGGGGGGCGATCGCCCAGGCCCGGGCGGCCAGCGCCCAACCCAGGGCGAAGGTCGGGGTCAGCTCGGCGAGCAGGCGGCGGCTGGCGTCATCCAGCTCCGGCAGACCGAGCAGCAGCTGCGCCAGGGAATAGCCGGTCTGGCGACTTTCCAGCTGGAATTCCGCGGTCTCGCGACTAGCGCGGTGACGCTCGGCCAGTTCGCCCAGGCGCATCCAGTCGCCGGCCGCCGCAGCCTTGCAGTGGGCCAGCAGCAGCGGCGCCTCGAAGCGCGCCAGATTGAGTTCGAGATTGTCGCGCAGCCAGACCTCGGCCTCCGCCGCGCTGCGGATCAGGCCGCTGTCGATGGCCAGTTCCAGTCCCTGGGAATAGCTGTAGCCGCCAATGGGCAACTGGGGACTGGCCAGGCGCAGCAGCGCGAACGGCGCATTCACGTGCGCACGCCGAAGTGGTGCAGCTTGGGCGCGTAGTTGAAGCCTTCCTCGCCATGGTGCGAGTGATGGTGGCCGCCACCGTAGGCGCCATGCTCGGGCTGGAAGCCGGCTTCGATCTCGCTGACCTGGGCGCCGAGCTGCTCCAGCATGGCCTTGAGCACATAGTCGTCCAGCAGCCGCAGCCAGCCATCACCGATCTGCAGGGCGACGTGGCGATTGCCCAGGTGGTAGGCGGCGCGGGTCAGCTCGAAGGCACTGGCGCAGGTCACGTGCAGCAGTTTTTCCGGCCGGGCTACGACCCGCACGATGCGGCCGTCGCGGGCTTCCAGACAGTCGCCATCGGCCAGCGGCGGTTGCCCGCGTTCGAGAAACAGGCCGATGTCTTCACCGGCACTGGTGGTGGCTCTGAGGCGACTCTTGCTGCGGGCGTCGTAGGTGAGGTGGAGTTCGGCGTCCCAGGTATCCCGGGGCGCGCAGCGGCGTTGGACGACCAGCATGGCAGGACTCTTGGCAGTTTTGCCCACCTCTACAGCAAGGGGCCTGCCAAGGCGCGCAAGTCGCCTGGTTATGGGGCGCCGGAAGTTGACCTGGCGTTCAGGTTGCTCTTATTTGGTGCGCCATTGCGTCGGCCAGCAAGGCAACGCCCTCTTTTGGGGCGTTGATGCGTTCGCCGCGTCGCCAGTGCTTGCTGCCGATCAGGATCAGCTTGAGCTGCTGCACCATCTTCGCCGCCGGCCACAGCGGCGGCGGTGTGGTCAGCGGCGGCGGATCGATCAACTCCGGCAGGGTGGCGAACACTGTCTTCACCACTAGGTCGGCCAGGACATCGATCTGCGACGGACTCAGGTGGGGCAGCCGACCCAGGGCGAGCAGGTCCCGGGCCAGGTCCTGGGTGATGCGCTGGCGCAACTCGGCGATGGCCTGGCGCACGGCCTGGGAGCCGCCGTATTGCTCGCGGGCGAGAAAGAGGAACTGATCGCGGTTGTCGCTCACAGCGCCGAGAAAGATCTCCACCGAGGCCTCGATCATGCCTCGCTGCTGCAATTCGTGATGACGCACCTGGCGCAGGGCGTCGCGAAAGGTGTCGCCCACCTCGGCCACCAGGGCCAGGCCGAAGGTTTCCATGTCGCTGAAGTGGCGATAGAAGCCCGCCGGGACGATGCCGGCCTGGCGACTCACCTCGCGCAGGCTGAGACTGCCGAAGCCGCGGCCGCTGTTCATCAGCAGGCGCGCCGATTCCAGCAGCGCCTGGCGCGTTTGCAGCTTCTGCTGGGCACGGATCGACATGGAGAGATTCCGGAAGAGAAGGCGGCACTGTAGCAAAGGATGCCCCTGCTGACTCCAAGGGTTTTCCACGACCGCCGGGTGGTAGTCTCTGGCCCGAGCCTTGCCTTGAGAGCGTCATGAATCTCGACAACCGCATCAAATTCCGGCATCTGCTGTGTTTCCTGGAGATTGCCCAGCAGCGCAGCTTCGCCAAGGCGGCCGATGCCATCGCTGTATCCCAGCCGGCCATTTCCAAGACCATCCGCGAACTCGAGGAGATTCTCGAGGTGCGCCTGTTCGAGCGCGGCAAGGGCGAGGTGACCCTGACCGAAGCCGGCCTGCTGTTCCTGCGCCATGCCGGTCCCTGCGTCCAGGCCCTGCGTGAGGGAATGGAACTGGTGCGCGGCGGCGAGGCCGGTGGCCTGGTACGGGTCGGAGTGCTGTCGACGGTGGAAAGCCAGGTGCTGCCCGAGGTCCTGGCGCGGCTGCACGAGCGGCACCGGCAATTGATCGTCAACGTCGCCACCGGCCCCAGTGCCTATCTGCTGGGCCAGCTGCGTGTCGGCGATCTGGATCTGGTGGTCGGGCGTATGACCGACAGCCCCGACATCCACGGCCTCGACTTCGAGCACCTCTATACCGAGGCCTTGACCCTGGTGGTCCGACCGGGGCATCCACTGAGCCAGGCGCTGCCGGCGGACCTGGCGACCCTGGCACGCTATCCCCTGGTGCTGCCGTTGCCCGGTACCACCATCCGCCGCCACGCCGAGAGTCTCTTCGTGCAATGCGGCATTCCGCTCAGTCCGCAGCGGCTGGAAACCCTGTCGCCGACCCTCAGCCGCCAGTATGTCCGCCAGAGCGAGGCCCTGTGGATCGCCCCGCGGGATGCGGTGCGTCGCGACCTGGCCAGCGGCGAGCTGATCGAAGTGGAGCTTGGCGTCCGCGAAGCCGGCGGCTCGGTCGGCATCTGCCGCAATGGCAGCGTGGCCCTGTCGCTGGCCACCCAGAGATTCTGCGACGTCTTGCGCGAAGTGGCCGGCGAGCTAACCCATAACCACTAGGTTATGGAGAAGGGCGCACCTTTCAATTCAGCCAGGCTGCGTCCTGGGCCACACTGGGATCAGCCAGCCCTTGGCTTCGATCCTTCCGTGGAGCATTCCAATGCATAACAAGCCCCACGACGTTCGCTACGTCGCCCGTGATCGCACCTGGCATCCCCAGGCCTATACGCCCGCCTACAAATCCTCGATTCCCCGCTCGCCGCGCCAGGCGCTGGTTAGCCTGCAGCACCAGACTGTGTCCGAGCGCAGCGGCCCGGACTTCTCGCGGCTGCCCCTGGGGCCCCACGACAACGACCTGCTGCTCAACTTCGGCACCGGCCAGTTGCCTCAGGGTGAACGCATCATCCTGTTCGGCACCCTGCGTGACCAGTTCGGCAAGCCGGTGCCCAATTCCCTAGTGGAGATCTGGCAGGCCAACGCCGGTGGCCGCTACCGGCACAAGAACGACGTCTACCTGGCGCCGCTCGACCCCAACTTCGGTGGCGTCGGCCGTACCCGTACCGACAGCCAGGGCAACTATGTCTTCCGTACCGTCCGCCCGGGTCCCTATCCCTGGCGCAACGGCAGCAACGACTGGCGCCCGGCGCACATTCACGTCTCGGTCATGGGCCCGGCCATCGCCACCCGGCTGATCACCCAGCTCTATTTCGAGGGCGATCCGCTGATCCCGCTGTGCCCCATCGTCAAGTCCATCGCCGATCCCGATGCCGTGCAGACCCTCATCGCCCGCCTGGACATGAGCATGGCCAATCCCATGGACTGCCTGGCCTATCGCTTCGACATCGTCACCCGCGGCGCGCGGCAGACGTTCTTCGAACACCACTGAGGACGCCGACATGATCCCCAACCGCCACGACCTGCTGCCGGAAACGCCCTCCCAGACCGCCGGCCCCTACGTGCACATCGGCCTGGCCCTGGCCGCCGCCGGCAACCCCACCCGCGAGGTCGAAATCTGGAACCAGCTGGCCAAGCCTGGCGCCCCGGGCGAGCACATCCTGCTCACCGGCCAGGTGTTCGACGGCAATGGCAACCTGGTGCGCGACTCCTTCCTGGAGTTCTGGCAGGCCGATCACCAGGGTCAGTACGATCCGATCTACGACGTGGAGAAGGCCTTCAACGGCTTCGGCCGCACCGCCACCACCTTCGATGCCGGTGACTGGACGCTGCACACCATCAAGCCCGGCCAGGTCGCCGACCAGCGTGGCCAGCCCATGGCGCCGCACATCAACGTCACCCTGTTCGCCCGCGGCATCAACATCCACCTGCAGACGCGCCTCTACTTCGACGACGAAGCCGAGGCCAATGCCCGCTGCCCGGTCTACAACCTACCGGAACCGGAGCGCCGACCGACTCTGCTGGCACGCCGCTGCGAGATCGATGGCCGCCTGGCCTATCGCTTCGACATCCACCTGCAGGGCCCGCAGGAAACCGTCTTCTTCGATATCTAGCGTGCAGACAGCAAAAAGCCCTGCCAAGGCAGGGCTTTTTCATGGGCGCGATCCGCAGGTCAGATGCGGTAGGTGGTCTTGGTCATGACCTTGGACATCAGGCTCATGCCGTATTTGACCGGCGTGGGAAAGCGCCAGCCACCAGCCGCCAGGGCGTGCTCGGCATGCTGTTCCTCGTCGATGCGCATCTGCTCCAGCACCGCCCGCGACTTGGCGTCGGCTGCCGGCAGCTTTTCCAGGTGCTCATCCAGATGGCGGCAGACCTGATCCTCGGTGGCGGCGACGAAGCCCAGGCTCAGGCGATCGCTGATCAATCCGGCACCTGCGCCGATCCCGAAGGACAGACCATAGAACAGCGGATTGAGCAGACTGGGGCGCTCACCCAGGGCGCGGATGCGCTGCTCGCACCAGGCCAGGTGGTCGATCTCTTCGTCCGCCGAACGCTCCATTTCCTCCCGGACTTCCGGCAACTTGGCGGTCAGCGCCTGGCCCTGGTACAGCGCCTGGGCGCAGACCTCGCCGGTGTGGTTGATGCGCATGAGACCGGCCGCATGACGGCGTTCCTCGTCGCTCAGCTCAGCATCTTTCAGCGGAATGGCCGGCGAGCTGCGCGTGGGGGCGCCACTGAAGGGCGTCAGGGTACGCAAGGCGATATCCGCCTGGATCAGCAGTCGATCGAGGGGGGAGTAGAGGCGCTTGGATCTCAAGGTGATCTCCTTGGCGGGCGAAGGGAGGACAGGATGTGGCTCAGCCCGGAGGCCAGGTCATCTGCCGCTTGCCCAGCACATGCATATGGATGTGATAGACCGTCTGGCCACCCAGGGCGTTGCAATTCATCGCCACGCGGAAGCCTTCCTCGCAGCCCTGCTCCTGCGCCAGGCGCTGGGCGGTGAAGAGGATATGGCCGGCGAGCTGCTTGTCGTCGGCCTCGCTGAGGTCGTGCAGGGTCGCGATGTGCTTCTTGGGGATGACCAGAAAGTGCACGGGCGCTTGCGGAGCGATGTCATGGAAGGCCATGACCTGATCGTCCTCGTAGAGCACCTTGGCCGGAATGTCTCCGGCGACGATCTTGCAGAACAGACAATCCACGTCGATCTCCTGCTGGCTGAATAGCGTCCAAGTGTACCAGCGGCTGTGCCCTGGGGTCAGGTGCGGCCGGCTGGATCACCCTTACGCGGGTTGAAAGAGTTTGCCGATCCGCACCGCGGCCGCACGCACCAGGGCGCGGGGCAAGAGGCGCGGCAACAGGCTGCCCAGGCGATTGCGCCAGCCCGGCACGATCACCGCCTGGCGCCGCTCCAGTCCACGCACCGCGGCCAGGGCCACCTCCTCGGCGGACATCAGCAGCTTGCCCTGCTCCATGCGCCCGGTGTGCAGCCCGGCATTCTTGAAGAAGGCGGTACGGGTCGGCCCGGGGCAGAGCACCGACACCGACACCCCGCGCTTCTTAAGTTCTTCGCGCAGGCCCTCGGAGAAATGCAGGACATAGGCCTTGGTCGCCGCATAGCTGCTCATGTAGGGAATCGGCTGGAAAGCCGCGGTCGAGGCGACGTTGAGGATCTGGCCGCCGCCCTGGATCGCCATGTGCTGGCCCAGGGCATGGCACAGCCGAGTGAGCGCCAGGATGTTCAGCTCCAGCTGCTCCTGCACCCGCGGCCAGTCGGCGGCGAGAAAGTCACCACCGCTGCCGATCCCAGCGCAGTTGACCAGCAGGCCGATGGCTCTCTCGCTCTGCTCCAGTTCGTGCAGCAGGCCGGTCAGGTGCAGCGGCTCCGCCAGGTCGCAGACCCGGTACAGCACCTCCACGTCGAAGCGCTGGGCCAGCTCGGCGGCGATGCTCTCCAGCTTGTCCTTGCGCCGCGCCAGCAGGATCAGCGGCTGGCCCCGCCGCGCCAGGGCCTCGGCCAGGGCCAGACCGATCCCGCACGAGGCACCGGTTACCAGGGCATAACGCTGCATACTGCTTTCTCCAGGAAACGCGGGTCGCCGGCGGATCTGCCGTGGACCTAGTAGGGTTTGACCACCACCAGGATGACGATGGCGATGAGCACCAGTACCGGCACCTCGTTGAACCAGCGATAGAACACATGGCTGCGCTTGTTCTCGCCGCGCTCGAAACGCTTGCGCATGGCGCCGCAGACATGGTGATAGCCGATCAGCACCACCACCAACGCCAGCTTGGTGTGCATCCAGCCCTGCGTCATCCAGCTCGGATTGATCAGCAGCAGGCCGATGCCGAACACCAGCGTGAGGATCATCGCCGGCAGCATGATGCCGCGGTACAGCTTGCGCTCCATCAGGCAGAAGCGCTCGTGGCTCACGGCGTCGCTGCTCTGGGCGTGATAGACGAACAGGCGCGGCAGATAGAACAGGCCGGCGAACCAGCAGACCAGGGCAATCAGGTGGAAGGCTTTCAACCAAAGATAGAGCATCGGGGCGTTCTCCTTATCAGGCGGCGCGATATTAGAGTGGCGCCGGCGGCAAGTCATTCACTCCAGTCATCTCGGCCAGCCTCCCGTGGTCGCCCAATAGTTGACCCTTTTGCTCAGGCAAGCGGATAATTTCCTGACTGAATTGTGTTCGGCGCAAGCCGGGAGACTACGGCAATGACCATTGAAACCTTCACCCCGACCCCCCTGCAGTTCACCCTGGGCGCGGCCAGCAAGGTGAAGAACCTGATCGAGGAAGAGGGCAATCCCCGCCTGAAGCTGCGCGTCTTCGTTACGGGTGGCGGCTGCTCGGGCTTCCAGTACGGCTTCACCTTCGATGAAGATTCCGCCGACGACGACACCGTCATCGAGCGCGATGGCGTGCACCTGGTGGTGGATCCCATGAGCTTCCAGTACCTGGCCGGCGCCGAGGTGGACTACCAGGAAGGCCTGGAAGGCTCGCGCTTCGTCATCAAGAACCCCAATGCCGCCACCACCTGTGGCTGCGGTCAGTCCTTCTCCATCTGACCTGAGCCGCGCCCGGCCTAGTGTGGGTAGAGTGCACCCAGGACCCGGAGCCCGCTGGCTCCGGTGACCTCGGGGCAATTGCCAGGTAGCCGTTCGCAGAAGCGCTGGGCCAGCCAGGCAAAGGCCATGGCTTCCAGCCAGTCTGGCGAGACGTCATAGGCCGCAGTGCTCTGCACCCTGGCTGGCGCCAGTTGCCGCGCCAGACGCGCCATCAGATCCTGATTGTGCGCCCCGCCGCCACAGACCAGCACCTCGTCCACTGCCTGGGCGGCCAGGATGCTGTCGGCTATGCTGCGGGCGCTCAGCTCGGCCAAGGTGGCCTGGACATCCGCCGGATCCAGCGCCTCATGCTCGGCGAGCTGTCCCTGTAGCCAGGGCAGATTGAAGTGCTCGCGCCCGGTGCTCTTTGGTCCGCTCTTCATGAAGAAGGGATCGCTCAGCAGCCGTTGCAGCAGCGCCGGCACGACCTGTCCCTGCGCCGCCCAGGCGCCATCAGCATCGAAGAGCTGCCCCTGGCTATGGTGGATCCAGGCATCCAGCAGCACGTTGCCCGGTCCGCAATCGAAGCCCCGTACCGGCAGCCCCGGCGCCAGCAGGGTCACGTTGCTGAAGCCACCGATGTTGAGCACCGCGCGTGGGCGATCCAGGCCGAAGAGATCTGCATGAAAGGCCGGGACCAGCGGCGCGCCTTGACCACCGGCGGCCAGGTCGCGGCGGCGGAAGTCGGCGACCACATCGATACCGCTCAACTCGGCCAGCAGGGCGGCATCGCCGATCTGCAGGGTGTAGCCCTGTGCCGGCAGATGGCGGATGGTCTGGCCGTGGCTGCCCACGGCGCGGATATCCGCGGAGGTCAGTCCCTGCTGGGCCAGCAGCTCGGCGATACCCTGGGCGGCCAGCCTGACCCAGGCCTGTTCGGCCCGGGCGATGCGCTCGATCTCGTTGTCGCCGGGCGCACAGAGCGCCAGCAGCTCGCGGCGTAGCGTGTCCGGCATGGGCATGCCTACGGCGGCGACGAAACGGGTCCGCTCGTCCTGTTCGATCAGGGCAATATCCAGTCCATCCAGACTGGTGCCGGACATCACCCCCAGGTAGCGCTCCATCTCAGCGCTTGTTCATCGCGAGCAGAGAGGCGCGCTCCTGGTCCATGCGGGCCATGAGCGGCTGGCTCTGGGCCAGGAAGCGCGAGATCTCGTTCTTGGCGATGGGATCGGCCATGGGCAGCTTCACCCCGAGCGGATCAACGTGGTTGCCGTTGATGCGGAATTCATAGTGCAGATGCGGGCCGGTCGCCAGCCCCGTCATGCCCACGTAGCCGATCACCTGGCCCTGCTTGACCGAGGCGCCGGCCTGCATGCCCTTGGCGATCCGGCTCATGTGCCCATAGACCGTGGTGTAGGTCTTGCCGTGCTGGATCATCACCACGTTGCCGTAGCCATTCTCGCGACCGGCCTTGGCGATCTTGCCATCGCCGGTGGCATGAATCGGCGTGCCCGTGGGCGCGGCATAGTCGACGCCCTTGTGCGCGCGCATCTTGTTCAGCACCGGGTGGAAGCGGCCCATGGTGAAGCGCGAGCTGATCCGCGAGAACTCCACCGGGGTACGGATGAAGGCCTTGCGCATGCTGCCGCCTTCCGCCGTGTAGTAATTAGTGGTGCCGTTCTTGGCGGTGTAGCGCACGGCCGTATAGGCCTTGCCCTTGTTGACGAAGCGCGCGGCCAGGATGTTGCCGTAGCCGACGTGCTTGCCGTTGACCACCTTGTCCTCGTACACCACCTCGAATTCGTCGCCTTCCTGGATGTCCAGCGCGAAGTCGATGTCGTAGCCGAAGATGGTTGCCAGCGCCATGGTCATGTCGTGGGACAGCCCGGCCTTCTGCGCCGAAGCGAACAACGAGCTGCTGATCCGGCCCTGGGCATAGGCCCGGCGGATGTCCGGGGTGACGGTCTTGTGCTCGACCTCGTAGCCCTGGTCGGACTTGACCAGCGACAGGGTCTGCAGCGCGGTGAGCTTGGTGCGTACCGCCAGCAGGTCGCCGGCGTGATCACGCTGGAATTCGATCTTCTGACCCACCCGCAGGCGGGTCAGCTTCTTGGCTTCCTTGCTGCTGGCCAGTACCTCGTGCACCACGGCGGCGGCCAGGCCGGCCCGCTCGAACAGCGTCGAAAGGGTATCGCCCTTGCGCACGGTTTCGGTCTTCCACTGCGGCTCGACGCTTTCGGTGGCGGCGACCTCTTCTTCTTCGGCAGGGGCTTCCTCGGCAGTCTGCGCCTCCGCCTGATCCGCAGAGACCTGGGCGAAGGGGGAGGTGGTCTGGGTGTCCGCGACCTGAGTATCTGCGAGCACTTGCTCCTTCAGGTCATCCTGACCCTGCACGACGCGCTGGGCGTCCTGTTCAACATCCAAGCTGATGGAAGTACGTTTCGCCTCGACCTGCTGAGAGGGAAACACGAGCAAGGCCAGACTCAAGAGCGCGGCCACCCCGCTGGCGGCCACGAGGTGGCTTTTGGGGTAGAACGGGCTTTTGGTAATTGGCTTCGTCATTTAGCTAAAGTGATGATCTGACGTTAAAAGAAGTGAATAACTGCCTAAAATATAATCAAAAGCTGGCTGTCACAACCCTTTGGGGTGGTCGATCCGACGTGTTGGCTGGCGGCTGCTAGGGGCATCTTGATAAGGTTCACGCTTTCGAAATTCAGAGGCGAAGCCCCCATGAAAACGGTCCAGGAGCAGCTGGCGGTCATCAAGCGTGGAGCAGATGAGCTGCTCGTCGAGTCAGAGCTTGTAACAAAACTGGAGCGCGGCACCCCGCTGCGCATCAAGGCAGGCTTCGATCCGACCGCTCCGGATCTGCACCTTGGCCACACCGTGCTGATCAACAAGCTGCGCCAGTTCCAGGAGTTGGGCCATCAGGTTATCTTCCTGATCGGCGACTTCACCGGCATGATCGGCGATCCCAGTGGCAAGAGCGCCACCCGCCCGCCGCTGACCCGGGAACAGGTGCTGGAGAATGCCGAGACCTATAAGGCCCAGGTATTCAAGATCCTCGACCCGGCGCGTACCGAAGTGGCCTTCAACGCCACCTGGATGGATCAGCTGTCGCCGGCCGACTTCATTCGCCTCTCTTCCCAGTACACCGTGGCGCGCATGCTCGAGCGCGACGACTTCAGCAAGCGTTACGCCGGCAATCAGCCCATCGCCATCCACGAGTTCCTCTATCCCCTGGTCCAGGGCTATGACTCCGTCGCCCTGCGCGCCGATGTCGAGCTGGGCGGTACCGACCAGAAGTTCAACCTGCTCATGGGGCGCGAACTGCAGCGCGCCTACGGCCAGGAAGCCCAGTGCATCCTGACCATGCCGCTGCTCGAAGGCCTGGATGGCGTCAAGAAGATGTCCAAGTCCCTGGGCAACTATGTAGGTATCCAGGAAGCGCCGGGGGTCATGTACAACAAGCTGGTGTCCATTCCCGACACCCTCATGTGGCGCTACTTCGAACTGCTCAGCTTCCGCAGCCTGGAGGAAATCGCCCAGTTCCGCAGCGATGTGGAGCAGGGCGCCAATCCCCGCGACATCAAGATCAAGCTGGCCGAAGAGATCGTGGCCCGCTTCCATGGGGAAGAAGCCGCCCAGACGGCCCATCGCTCCGCAGGCAACCGCATGAAGGATGGCGAGCTGCCGGAAGACCTGCCGGACGTCGAGCTGGAAACCGATGCGGCGCTGCCGGTCGCTGCTGTCCTCAATAAAGCCGGGCTGGTGAAGAACGCAGCGGCTGCCCGCGACCTGCTGGCCGCAGGTAGCGTCAAGGTGGATGGCGAGGTGGTCGATCGCGGCTTCCTGTTCAAGATCGGCCGTACCTATATATGTCAGGCCGGCAAGAAGGCCTTTGCCCGCATCAGCGTCCGTCAGCAATAAATTTGAAATAACCTGTTGACCTGCTCCGAAACTCCCCTATAATGCGCCCCACTTCCGGCGCAGACGCTGAAGCGGCTTGAAAATCAAGCACTTAGGTCTGAGCCGGGCGAGGGGTCCACGGATTCTTCGCCATTTGGTCTTCACCTCAGGGTGACAA
>NZ_ANBZ01000107.1:0-201 GCF_000316965.1 Pseudomonas sp. 313 | reverse complement strand
GGCTTTAGGGAAGGTCTGAAAAAGACTTCCTGAATCTGGTGAAATACGCCGATCCCGCCAGCCGAGTTTTTCCATGAAGCAGATGACCTTCGCCGACGCCGAGTACGCCGGCAAGCGCAAGCAGACCCGTAAGGGATTGTTCCTGATCGAGATGGATCAGGTGGTGCCGTGGAAGGGATTGATTGCCCTGATCGAGCCACA
>NZ_ANBZ01000106.1:0-136557 GCF_000316965.1 Pseudomonas sp. 313 | reverse complement strand
CCCCTCCTCGCCCTGGGCGCGGGCCGTGCTGGCCTCGCCCGAGGCGTGGGCGGCGTTACGGGCGATCTCCTGGGCGGCGGCGCCCAGCTCGTTGATCGCCGCGGCCACGCTGGTGGTGCGCTGGGCCTGGACATCCGACTGCTGCATGGAGGATTGCGAGGCCTCCAGCACCCGGCGGGTACTCTGATTCAGCTCGCCGGTGGTCTGGGCCACATCGCGGATCGAGGTATGGATCCGCGCCACGAACTTGTTGAAGGCCTCGGCCAGGGCGCCGAACTCATCGCGAGCCTGTACTGGCAGGCGACGGGTCAGATCGCCCTCGCCTTCGGCGATGTCCGCCATGGCGCGGGTCAGGTCGTGCAGCGGGCGCAAAAGCACGCGAATCAGCAGCCCCAGCAGCAGGATGATGGCGATCACCGCCACCAGGGTGGCGCCAATGGCCAGGTTGCGTGCCTGGGTCACCGGGGCATAGGCCTTGGCCTGGTCGATGGACAGCGCCAGGTACCACTTGACCGAGGGCAGGCCCGCGACCGGGGTAAAGCTCACCAGCCGCTCGCTGCCGCCCTGCAGGACGTGGTGGAAGCCCGGGGCCAGGCTCGGGGTCTGCTCGGGGAAGACGTCCTTGAGGGATTTCAGCACCTGGTCGGCGTGGCTGCTGACCAGGATCTTGCCGTCGCCGTCCACCAGGAAGGCCTCGCCCAGGCCACCGGCGTCCAGCGAGGTGATCATCTTCATCAGGCTGTCCATCACCAGGTCACCGGCTACCACGCCGATCAGCTTGCCGTTCTGCAGGACCGGCGCGGCGATGGTGATGCACAGGAAGCTCTGCGGCGGTGCGGTGAGATAGGGCTCGGTGAGGATGGGGCCACCGGCGCTGACCGCGGCCTTGTACCAGTCGCGCTGGCGAGCGTCGTAGCCGGCCTCCATGGGGGTATGGGGGCGGTCGGTAAAGGTGCCGTCGACCTCACCCAGGTAGGTGGAATCGAAGTTGCTCGTGTAGAGCTTCTGTTCGAGCAGGCCTGCGACATTGGCCGGGCTGCTGTCGCGGCTGAGCGCCTGGGCCTGGCTGTCGATCAGCTTGACCCGCGCATCCAGCCAGTAGGCGATGTTGCCGGCGGTGATGCGGCCGATCTCGCCCAGGGAGGCTTCGAGACTTTGAGTGATGGCCTGGCGCTGCAGATAGGCGTTGAAACTGGCGAAACCGGCCAGGGCGATGGTCACCACGAGGGCAGCCGCCAGCAGGATCTTGTGGCTGAATTGGAGCGAGCGTTTCATGGATACCACGCGAAAGGCTTAGGGAAGGGCAGCCGCGCTCCTCGCACATGCTGATTGCGATAATTATCTGGAGGGCAAACCGACCTGGGACGGTCGAGAACGCACTATTACGGTAAAATCTGACTGTTAGCTGGCACCAGCCGATAAACGCTCTCACAACGCCGATGCCCGGCCAGCACGCCCTACAGCAGGCTGAATCCTTTCAGTAGCAGCAGGCCCAGATTGGTGGTCAGCATCCCGCCCAGGGTACTGATCACCACGATGGTGGCCGCCAGCTGGGCATTGCTACCGGCGGCGCGGGCCATGACGAAACTCGAGGCGGCCGTCGGGCAGCCCAGGTAGAGGAAGAGGATGCCCAGCGCCGGCCCCTGGATGCCCAGCGCCAGGGCGCCCAGCACGCCCAGCAGCGGAATCCAGACGATCTTCCACAAGCTGGCACCCACCGCCAGGCCACTGCTTTCGCGCAGCGAGGCCAGCGACAGGGTGGCGCCGATGCACATCAGCGCCAGCGGCAGGGTGAGCCCGGCGAAATAGCGCGCCGAGGTGTCCAGCCAGCGTGGCAGCTGCCACTGGAAATAGGCGAAGGGAATCGCCACTAGGATGCCGATGATCAGCGGGTTGCCGAGGATGCTGCGCAGCAGGGTGCGCCAGTTGGCCTCCAGCTGCGGACTGTAGAGCGCCAGCACGATGGTCGAGAGCACGTTGTAGAAGAGGATGACCATGCCGGCCATGATCCCGCCCACCGACAGACCGTAGTCGCCGTACTGGGTGGCCGCGAGGGCCAGGCCGACGATGCCGCAGTTGCCGCGGAAGGCGCCTTGCACGTAGACCCCGCGATCGGCATGAGGGCAGCGCCAGATCGCCCAGCCCCAGGCAGCGAGAAAGCTCACCACCGTGGCCAGGGCGAAGTAGCCCAGCAGCAGCGGTTGCAGGGCTTCGCCGAGGTCGGCCTTGAGGATGCCGAGAAACAGCAGGGTCGGCATGGTGGCGCGAAACACCAGGGCGGACGAGGTGTTGATGAAGGCGGTATCGATCCAGTTCAGCCGCTTGAGCACACAGCCGAGCAGCACCAGGGCGAAGACCGGGGCAGTGACGTCGAAGGTCGCCTGGACCAGGGCAAGCACGTCGGACATGGCAGAAGGCATCGCGGAAACGGCTCGCGATGGTAGCAGGCACGGCGCGCCACGGGTCCCCTCCTTCCGTCATCGCGAAGTGACATCAATCAATGCTTAGCTTACTATCTACCCGCCCGATTCAGACGACGCCCCCGATCCATCC
Organism: Pseudomonas sp. 313; assembly: GCF_000316965.1. NCBI lineage: Bacteria > Pseudomonadati > Pseudomonadota > Gammaproteobacteria > Pseudomonadales > Pseudomonadaceae > Pseudomonas > Pseudomonas sp. 313. The sequence continues at coordinate 134,004 of NZ_ANBZ01000106.1, read as the reverse complement.
CTCGCTTCGCCTCAGCGCGACCGCTCTAGCCTCCTGCCAGGGAAGCCGGCGAAGGGGTGGAACAATAAGACAGACAACAGGTTCAGACGTAGCAGACGACAGATCCGCATGCGGTTCCGATTTGCGATGTCGTCGATCGAGTCGAAGTCTCTTTTCACGATTGCATTGCGAGCGCTGCCATGACTGTCACTTCCAACGCGAGACCGGGAGGCCTGCCTGCCAGGTTACTCGGCATCCTGTTCATGCTCCTGGGCCTGGGCCTCTTGGGGCTGGGCATCAAACTGGCCACCCTCGGGGGCTCCCTGTATTACCTCGGCGGCGGCGTGCTGCTCGCCTTGAGCGGTTACCTGCTGTGCATCCGGCGGGCCAGCGGGGTTTGGGTCTATGCCTTCTTCCTGGTGGTCTCCACCGCCTGGGCTGTATTGGAAGTCCAGTTCGACTGGTGGCAACTGGTGCCACGCCTGGCGCTCTGGTTCGTCCTTGGCCTGGTCCTGCTGATCCCGGTGTTCCGCCGTCCGCTGGACAGCCGTAGCGGCGGCCTGCCACTGGTCGGCTCGCTGGTGATCGCGGCGGTCGTCGCCCTGGTCGCCCAGTTCGTCAACTACAACCGTCTGGACGGTGACCTGGGCCGCGACACCGCCGGCACCGAAAGCGCCGCCCCGACCGCCGCCGATGGCGACTGGCCGTCCTATGGCCGCACCGCCTTCGGTGATCGCTACTCGCCGCTCAAGCAGATCGACGTCAACAACGTGAAGAATCTGGAGCCCGTCTGGACCTTCCGTACCGGCGACATCCCCGGCCCGAACGATCCCCAGGAGACCACTGCGGAAAACACCCCGCTCAAGGTCAACGGCATGCTCTATGTCTGCACGCCGCACAGCCAGGTGATCGCCGTGGACCCCGACAGCGGCAAGGAAATCTGGCGCTTCGATCCCAAGCTGAGCACCCAGCACGCCGACAGCTTCAAGGGCTGGGCGCACATGACCTGCCGCGGCGTGGCCTACCACGACGACGCCACCTACGCCGGCACCACCACCGCGGGCCAGAGCCCGGCCACCGGCAGTGCCGTCCCGGTCGACGAGCAGAGCACCCCGGCCGCCAGCAGCTGCCCGCGGCGCCTGTTCCTGCCCACCGCCGACACCCGCCTGATCGCCATCAACGCCGACACCGGCAAGGTGTGCAGCGACTTCGGCGACAACGGCCAGGTCGACCTGACCGCCAACATGGGCAGCTTCACGCCCGGCGGCTACTACTCCACCTCGCCGCCGGCGGTGACCCGCAACCTGGTGATCATCGGTGGCCACGTCACCGACAACGTCTCCACCGACGAGCCGTCCGGCGTGATCCGCGCCTACGACGTGCACACCGGCAAGCTGGTGTGGAACTGGGACAGCGGCAATCCGGACGCCACCGCGCCCATCGCCGCCGACGGCATCTACACCCGCAACTCGCCCAACATGTGGTCGATGATGGCCGTCGACGAAAAGGTCGGCATGGTCTATCTGCCCATGGGCAACCAGATGCCCGACCAGTGGGGCGGTGACCGTACCCCGGCCTCCGAGAAGTACAGCGCCGGCGTGGTCGCCCTCGACATCGCCACCGGCAAGGTGCGCTGGAACTACCAGTTCACCCACCATGACCTCTGGGACATGGACGTGGGCGGTCAGCCGACCCTGGTGGACATCAAGACCGAAGGCGGCGTTAAACCCGCGCTGATGGCCTCGACCAAGCAGGGCAGCATCTATGTGCTGGACCGCACCAACGGTCAGCCCATCTACCCGATCACCGAAACCCCGGTGCCCCAGGGCGCGGTGGAAGGCGACCACACCTCGCCGACCCAGCCGGTCTCTTCGATCAACCTGGCCGCGCCGACTCTCAAGGAAAGCGACATGTGGGGCGGTACGCCCTTCGACCAGGCGCTGTGCCGCATCGCCTTCCGCGAGCACCGCTACGAGGGCATCTACACCCCGCCGTCCACCCAGGGCTCGATCGTCTACCCGGGTAACTTCGGCGTGTTCGACTGGGGCGGCATCTCGGTCGATCCGGTGCGTCAGATCGCCTTCCTGAATCCCAGCTACATGGCCTTCACCTCCAAGCTGGTACCGCGTGAAGAGATCGCCAACCAGCCGGCGCGCAAGAGCGAGACCGAGGGCATCCAGCCCAACAAGGGCGCGCCCTACGGCGTGATCCTGTCGGCCTTCCTGTCGCCCCTGGGCCTGCCCTGCCAGGCACCCGCCTGGGGCTATGTGGCGGGTCTCGACCTGACCACCGGCAAGCTGGTCTACAAGCACAAGAACGGCACCGTGCGCGACAACTCGCCGGTGCCGCTGCCCCTGCCCATGGGTGTGCCCAGCCTGGGCGGCACCGTCACCACTGCTGGTGGCGTGGCCTTCCTGAGCGGCACCCTGGACCAGTACCTGCGCGCCTATGACGTGAAGAACGGCAAGGAACTGTGGAAAGGCCGCCTGCCGGCCGGTGGCCAGACCACCCCCATGACCTACACCGGCAAGGACGGTCGCCAGTACGTGCTGGTCTACGCCGGCGGCCATGGCTCGCTGGGCACCAAGCAGGGTGACTACGTGATGGCCTTCGCCCTGCCCGAGAAGAAGTAAGGGCGCCCGCGCCCGAACTCCCCTCTCTTCCGGGAGAGGGTCCGGGGCGAGGATGCTTCGAGCACTTTGACATCCTGTTGGAACCCCCCTCGCCCCACCCCGAAATCCCGGCCTGGCCGGGATTTTTTTCGCCCGGGCTTTTCTTTCTATGAAAAGAGCCCCTGGCACCTAAGGCCCGTCGGAAAAGGCTGCGCCGTTTTCCATGCTACGGGGTCAAGACCGTGCCTCGAACGCGCCCTCTCCCCCTGGGAGAGGGCTGGGGTGAGGGCAAACCCCGCTCCATCCCGTCCACCCGACTCGGTTAAGCTACCCCCATGCCCAGCTCCCCACCCCACCACCGCCGGCTGCGCCTGGCCAACGGCCTGGCCGTCGCCCTGCTGCACGATCCCGAGCTGCCCCAGGCCGCCGCCCTGGTGCGCATCGGCGCCGGCAGTCACCAGGCACCGCGGGCCTATCCGGGGCTGGCGCACTTTCTCGAACACCTGTTCTTTCTCGGCAGCCGCCGCTATCCGGCGGCGGACGGCCTGATGCCGCTGGTGCAGCGTCTGGGCGGCGAACTCAACGCCAGCACCCGCGAGACCACCACCGACTTCTTCTTCGCCCTGGCGCCCGAACACCTGGCCGCCGGCCTCGCTCGCCTGCTGGACATGCTCGCCGCACCGCTGCTGGCAGCGGACGCCCAGCGCCGCGAGCGCGAGGTGTTGCACGCCGAATTCATCGCCTGGTCGCGCAGCGCCGATACCCGCCGCGATCTGGCCCTGGCGGCCGGATTGCCCGCGGACCATCCAGCCGCCGGCTTCCATGCCGGCAACCGATACAGCCTGCCGCTGCAAAGCCCTGCCTTCCAGAGGGCGCTGCGCGACTTCCAGCGCCAGCAGTACTGCGCGGAGAACGCCCTGCTGGTGCTGGCCGGGTCGCAATCGCTGGCCGAACTGGCAGAGCTGGCCCGCGAGCACGGCGCCCTGCTGCCCTCCGGTCCTGCATCCAGCAACGCAATGCCTCGATCACTCCCGGCCACAGGCGAACACTGGCAGACCAGCAGCGCCTCGCCGCCAATGCTGGCCCTGCAATTCGCCCTCGACGACCTGCCGCCTGGCAGCTGGGAAGCGGTGGAGCTGCTGGAAGCCCTGCTGCTGGGCGACCATCCCGGCGGTCTGCCCGCGACCCTGCGCCAGGCGGGCTTGGCCGAACGCCTGAGCCTCGCCTGGCCCTATCGCCAGGCACGCCAGGGCCTGCTCCGGCTGGATCTCTCGCCCGGTCCCCAGGCCAGCCCCAACGACCTGACCCGCGCCCTGTTCACCTGGCTGGCTGCCCTGCGCCAGACGCCCCTGGCTGCCTTGCAGCAGGGCCATGCCGAACGCGTCCAACGCCAATGGGCCACCCTGCCCTCCCTGGCGCGGGTGCGGCGCCTGGGCGAACGCCTCTGGCTGGATCGGCAGGGAAACACCTGGCCACAACCGGTCCTCTCGGCTGCCGCCCAGGCGGCCTGGCCACGGCTACTTGCCCAGCTGCTGCCGGAACGGCTCACTGGCTTCGCCGCTGGCCTGGCCAATGCACCGAGCGTGCCGGCCCCCGTGGCCACCACCTTTGCCCTGCCCCCGCCCAATCCGCTGCTCGCTGACCCAGGCACTCCAGGTACCCCGGCTACGCAACCCTGGCCAATCAGCCTCGCCCTCGCGCCCCAGCAGCGCGAAGGCCTGCTGTTCCTGGGCTGGCGGTGGCCGGGGCCGGTACCGGTCGCGCCCGACGCCCAGGTGCTGGGCGCGTTACCGCGGCTGGCCGCCGAGGCGGGCGTGAGCCTACGTTGGAGTCCGCCCGGGGCACCCTGGGAATTGCGGCTGCAGGGCTGGGCCGCGGCGCTGCCGGCGGTGCTGGAGCAGGTGATCGACAGGCTGGTGGCAGAGCTGGATAACATCGGACCGGCATCGGTGCTACCACCCGAACCCATGCTGATCCGCCAGTTGCTCAAGGTCCTGCCCGAGCGACTGCCGAACGGCATGGCTTCAACCGTCAGTGAAGGCGGACCGCGCTGGCAAGCCCTGGCCTGCGGCCTGCCCAAGGCGGCGCAGGCATCCCTGGCCGCCGTCACCCCGCCGCCTCGGCCCCAGGCAGGGCCGCTGGGCGAGTCGCACAGCTTCACCGGTCGCCACTGGCACCCTGAACCCAGCGCCGACGCCCAGCAGGCGTTGCTGCTGTTCTGTCCGCAACCCGATGCACGCCCCACCACCGAAGCCGCCTGGCGGCTGCTGGCGGCGCGCCTGCAGGGACCGCTGTTCCAGCGCCTGCGCAGCGAGCGGCAACTGGGCTATGCGGTGTTTTCCGCCTATCGCCAGCTGGGCGATCAGAGCGGCCTCTTGATCGGTGTCCAGTCGCCCCATGCGCGGGCGGCGGAGATCCTGGCGGAAATCGAGAGCGGTTTGGCTGACAGCCTGGCCGCCATACAGGCCGAGTCCGCGACACTGGCGCAAGACATCCGCCAGCTGGTACGCGACTTCAGCCCCGCCACCACCCAACGCGCCGCTCTGGCCGAGCGCCTCTGGTGGGGCTTCCAGCGCAGCGGTGCGCTGGATCTTGCGCCCCTGCAACACGCCCTGGCCGCCCTGGACGACAGGGCCCTGCAGCAGGCCTGGCAGCAGCTCACCGCCGCCGAGGCGCCGCGCTTCGTCCTGGCCAATGCCGCCGCACCATCCGGCTGGATGTCATAGCTTTCAACACTTTCCCGGGAGCGTGGGCCGCTGCTGGCGGTCAATCTGTTGCAGGATCGGTAAGACAGTTATGTCCGCCGGACCGCCGGCGATTCGTCGCGGCAAAAACCCTTAGCTAGGTAACATTTGTTAAACTCAGCGACCGGATCCATCCGGCTTTCGCAGTCAAAGAGGAGACCTCCCATGTGGACCAAGCCTGCCTACACTGACCTGCGCATCGGCTTCGAAGTCACCATGTACTTCGCCAACCGTTGATGCGCCCCACGCCCCGGTCCGCCGGGGCGTACTTTTTTCAGGTTCGACCTTTCCCATGCATATCCAGATTCTCGGCTCCGCCGCCGGCGGCGGCTTTCCCCAGTGGAACTGCAATTGCCCCAATTGCGACGGCTTCCGCAAGGGCACCCTCAGGGCCCAGGCCCGCACCCAGTCTTCCATCGCCCTGTCCGACGACGGGGTGAACTGGATCCTGTGCAACGCCTCGCCCGACATCCGCGCCCAGCTGGCCGGTTTCGCCCCGCTGCAGCCGGCGCGGGCCCTGCGCGACACCGGCATCCGCGCCATCGTCCTGCTGGACAGCCAGATCGACCACACCACGGGCCTGCTCAGCCTGCGCGAAGGCTGCCCTCACGAGGTGTGGTGCACCGAGATGGTCCATCAGGACCTCACCACCGGCTTTCCGCTGTTCAACATGCTCCAGCACTGGAATGGCGGCTTGACCTGGCAGCCCATCGCCCTGAGCGGCAGCTTCACCATCCCGGCTTGCCCGAACCTTGAATTCACGCCCTTCCCGCTGCGCAGCGCCGCACCGCCCTATTCGCCCCATCGCCACGATCCGCACCCCGGCGACAACCTGGGCCTGCTGGTCCATGACAGACACACCGGCGGCAAACTGTTCTATGCCCCGGGCCTCGGTCAGCCGGACGCCGCCCTGCTGGAGCTGATGGGCCAGGCCGACTGTCTGCTGGTGGACGGCACCCTCTGGACCGACGACGAGATGCAGCGTCGCGGCGTGGGCACCCGGACCGGCACCGAGATGGGCCACCTGCCGCAAAGCGGTCCCGGCGGCATGCTGGAGGTGCTGGCCGGCTTCGCGCGCCAGCGCAAGGTGCTGATTCACATCAACAACACCAATCCGATCCTGGACGAAGACTCCCCCGAGCGCGCCATCGTCGCGCGCCAGGGCGTGGAAGTCGCCTGGGACGGGATGTCCATCGAGTTGTGAACGCCATGCCCAACGCCCTCACGCCCGCCGAATTCGAAGCCGCCCTGCGCGCCAAGGGCGACCTCTACCACATCCACCACCCCTATCACGTGGCCATGTACCAGGGTCGCGCCAGTCGCGAGCAGATCCAGGGCTGGGTGGCCAACCGCTTCTACTACCAGGTCAACATCCCGCTCAAGGACGCCGCCATCCTGGCCAACTGCCCGGATCGCGAGATCCGCCGCGAATGGGTGCAGCGCATCCTCGATCACGACGGCGAGCCCGGCAGCGAAGGCGGCATCGAGGCCTGGCTGTGCCTGGCCGAGGCCACCGGCCTGGATCGCGAGCAGGTGCTCTCTCAGGAACTGGTGCTGCCCGGGGTACGCTTCGCGGTGGACGCCTACGTCAACTTCGCCCGCCGCGCCTCCTGGCAGGAGGCCGCCAGCAGCTCCCTGACCGAGCTGTTCGCGCCGCAGATCCACCAGTCGCGGCTGGACGCCTGGCCGACCCACTACCCCTGGATCGATCCGGCCGGCTATGAGTACTTCCGCACCCGCCTGGGTCAGGCCCGGCGCGATGTCGAGCACGGCCTGCAGATCACCCTGCAGCACTACACCACCTGGGAGTCCCAGCAGCGCATGCTGGAGATCCTGCAGTTCAAGCTGGACATCCTCTGGAGCATGCTCGACGCCATGAGCATGGCCTACGAACTGCATCGCCCGCCCTATCACAGCGTCACCAGCGAGCGCCGCTGGCACCGAGGAATCGACCTATGAGCTTCGACCGCACCCAGGTGCCGCGCTGGCGTCCCGGCTACCGCTTCCAGTTCGAGCCGGCGCAGGACGCCCATGTGCTGCTCTATCCCGAGGGCATGATCAAGCTCAACGACAGCGCCGCCGCCATCGGCGGGCTGATCGACGGCCAGCGTGACGTGGCCGCCATCATCGCCGCGCTCGACGAACGCTTCCCCGGCGTGCCCGAACTGGGTGCGGACGTCGAACAATTCATGGAGGTCGCTCGTGCAGAGCACTGGCTCCTGCTCGGCTGACACCAGCCTGCCGGGCACGCCCATGCAGTTGCCGCAGCCGCCCACCGTTGCTGCGCCCAGCGTCGGCCTGCCGCTGTGGCTGCTGGCCGAGGTCACCTATCGCTGCCCGCTGCAGTGCCCCTACTGCTCCAATCCCCTGGACTTCGCCGCCCAGGGGCGCGAACTGACCACCGAGCAGTGGTTCAAGGTGATGGCCGAGGCACGGGAGATGGGCGCGGCCCAGATCGGCTTCTCCGGGGGCGAACCCCTGGTGCGCCAGGACCTCGCCGAGCTGATCCGCGAGGCGCGCCGGCTGGGCTACTACACCAACCTCATCACCTCCGGCATCGGCCTCACCGAGGCGCGCATCGCCGAGTTCAAGGAGGCCGGCCTGGACCATATCCAGATCAGCTTCCAGGCCAGCGACGAACAGGTGAACAACCTGCTGGCCGGCTCGAAGAAGGCCTTCGCCCAGAAGCTGTCCATGGCCAAGGCGGTCAAGGCCCATGGCTACCCGATGGTGCTCAACTTCGTCACCCACAGGCACAACATCGATCGCATCGACCAGATCATCGACCTCTGCCTGGCCCTGGAAGCCGACTTCGTCGAACTCGCCACCTGCCAGTTCTATGGCTGGGCCGAGCGCAATCGCGCCGGTCTCCTGCCGACCAGGGCCCAGCTGGAGCGCGCCGAAGGCATCACCAACGAGTACCGCGCGCGCCTCAAGGCCGAGAATCATCCCTGCAAGCTGATCTTCGTCACCCCGGACTACTACGAAGAGCGCCCCAAGGCCTGCATGGATGGCTGGGCCAAGCTGTTCCTGACCATCACGCCGGACGGCACCGCCCTGCCCTGCCACGGCGCCCGGCAGATGCCCATCGCCTTCCCGAACGTGAAGGAGAATGACCTCAGGCATATCTGGTACGACTCCTTCGGCTTCAACGTCTACCGCGGCTACGACTGGATGCCCGAGCCCTGCCGCTCCTGCGACGAGAAGGAAAAGGACTACGGTGGCTGCCGGTGCCAGGCCTTCATGCTCACCGGCGATGCGCGCAATGCCGATCCGGTCTGTGCCAAGTCTCCGCACCATGACCTCATCCTCGCCGCCCGCCAGGAAGCCGAGACCGCGACCCAGCGGATCGAGGACCTGCAATTCCGCAACGAGCGCAATTCGCGGCTGATCGCCAAGGCTTGAAGCCAGCGGCGGCGCCAGGCACGCCAAGGTCGTCGGTGGAATCCAGTCCCCCACAGCCTGGGCGCAGGCTTGCCGAGGGGACTCACCACCCACGGCTCCGGGGCATTTGCCTCCCGGCCGGGCAGTGACCATACTGCCCGGCCGGACCTTTTCCCCTCATCGTCATGCCTTCGATACGCCCGCTGCGCCCTGCCGACATCCCGGCCGTTCTCGACATCCAGGCGGCCAACTACCCCGCCGACCTGCTCGAAGACCACGCCTTCTACGCCAATCGCCTGGAACTCGCCCCGGAACACTGCTGGGTGGCGACCGATGCCGAGGATCGCCTGCGTGGCTATCTGATCGCCTATCCCTGGGACGACGGCCTACCGCCGGTACTGGGTGCTCCTCTCAAGCAATTGCCAGGCGCGGCCTCGACCTGGTTCCTGCACGACTGCGCCGTGCATCCCGAGGCCCAAGGTCAGGGCGTGGCGGGGCGTCTCTATCGTCACGCCAAGGGCCAGGCCCGACGCGCCCGCCTGCGCCAGGGGCGGCTGGTGTCGCTGTCCAACGCCATCGGCTACTGGCAACGCCACCACTATCAACCGGTCCCGGCCGACGCCGCGCTCAAGGCCAAGCTGGCCGGCTATGGCGCCGGCGCCTGCCTGATGCAGCGCCCGCTCGATACCCCGGATGCCGAGCACGCGTAAAACCTGCAAATCTAAATGCAAGTATTTCGCTTTCGCTTTAACATGGTCTAGCCCAGGAGGGCCTCTGCCGCCCGGCGCTCTGGCGCGGGTATCTTGATCGCCGCTACAAGGAATCCCTGATGAACATCGCTCTAGCGTCTTCGGCCAAGGGCCGGCGCATCTTTTCCGTCACCCTGCTGGCTGGTCTGCTGGCGCTGGGCGGCCAAACCGCCCAGGCGCGCTCCAGCTTCGAAGCCCCCGATCCGGACTACCGCGGCGAGATCAAGGCCAGCCCCGTCAGTGGCACCGCCATCCTGGCCGGCAGCGAAGTCACCCTGGACGGCCGCGGCTTCACCCCCGGCCAGCAGATCACCCTGTCCCGCGGCGGCGTGGCGCTCAACCCCGATGCCGCCTATGTGGCTGACGCCCAGGGCAACTTCAAGGCGACCTTGCGCATCCCCGAAGACGCCGCCCCCGGCCAGCACCCTATCGTCATCAGCACCGCCCAGCCTTCGGGTGCCGCGGTCTTCCCGCTCAAGGTCTCGCCGGTGGTGCCGCTATCCGGCGCCGACGCCTATAGCCTCACCGCGGTCAAACTGGTCCCGGGCCTCTACCAGGTGGACATCAGCGCCAAGACCGGCGCCCTGTTCGTCACCTCGGCCGTGGGCCGCCCGCCGGTCAAGGTCTCGCAACTGCTCAAGCTCGATCCCAAGGACCTGTCCATCCAGCGCCAGATCACCCCGGCCGCCGCGCCGGGCAGCGACGCCGGTGTCTACGCCGTCTACGGCGTGGGCGTGGACGATCGCAACGGCAACGTCTGGACCACCAACACCCGGCAGAACACCGTGGCGGTCTATCGCCAGAGCGACCTGGGCCTGGTCAAGCAATTCGAACCCAGCATCGTCTCCCATGCCCACACCGTGGTGATCGACGAGAAACTCGACCGCGCCTTCGCCTCGGCGGCCATCACGCCGGATATCATCAGCTTCGACGCCAAGGCGCCGGCCTTGCGTAAGCGCATCACCATCGAGTCGGGCGTGCGCGGCGAGCGGTTCGCCGTGGTCGGCATGCACCTGGACCCAGCGGTGCACAAGCTCTACGCCGTCAGCCTGAAGACCAACGAAGCCGCGGTGATCGACGCCAAGACCGAGACCGTCGAGAAGGTCTTCCCGATCCAGGGCGCCAAGACCCCCATGGGCGTGGCCCACGATCCCCAGACCGATCGCCTGTTCATCACCGCCCAGGGCAGCGACAACCTGCTGATCGTCGACGCCAAGACCGGCAAGACCCTGCACAACGTCACCACCGGCGCCGGAGCGCTGAACGTGGCCTTCGACCCGGTCAAGCGCCTGGCCTACGTGACCAACCGCGGCGCCGGCACCCTGACCGTGGTCGATCCGGACGGCACCATCAAGGCCAACCTGGAACTGGGCACCTACCCCAACCATGCGGTGGTGGATGGCAAGGGCGTGGTCTACGCGGTCAACAAGGCCAAGGGGCAGGATGATGCCGAGGGGGATCGGATCACGCGGGTAGTGGCCAAGTAAGGGGCCTGAGGCCCCTTACTTGGGTTGGGGGCCGCTTTTGTAGGTTGGGTTGAGCGTTAGCGAAGCCCAACATCGAGCTGAGTTGCCTTAGCTATTTATCGAGCGCTTTGACGCCTTTTGTTTCGCCCACCCGGGCGAGTCACTTTTGCCAGTCGCGGCAAAAGTAACCAAAAACGCTTGCCCCACCATCCGGCCTTCCGCTTCGCTCCAGGTCCGCTCACAACAGCGCCGTTCGCCCTCCTGAACGGGGCGATTCTCCAGCCTGAAAGTGTTGGCTGAGAAGCCACAAAAAGCCCGTAGCGTGGACAACGGCAACGCCTTGTCCACTAATGGTGTCGGTGCCCAACAGTGGAAAACGCTGCGCGGTTTTCCACGCTACGAATCGCTCTGGCTCCGCTTGTAAACACCCCAGCCTCAGGCTGGCGCCCCGCCCCGTCAGTGAGGCCGAGTGCAGGTGTCGCGGAGGGGTATGCGAGGCAGGACGCCGAGCAAGGCGCGAGGGGCAGGAGGCCCCTTCGTGCCGTGCCCCCGGAGCGGCACCGGAACGAGGGGACCCGGAGCGAAGCGGAGGGCCGAAACGTGGGGCAAGCGTTTTTGCTTACTTTTTTTGCGACTGAAAAAAGTGAGTCGCCCGGGTGGGCGAAACAAGAGCCACAAGCAGACCGCGATAAATAGCTAGGGCACCTATAACCCTACCCGTAATCCTTTGGGCTTCGCTAACGCTCAACCCAACCTCGTTCGCCCCAAACCGCCAGACCACTCCAGCGGGCCCCACTCAGGGGGCGACAGAGGGGCGCACTCACCCTTCCAGCGACTCCACCCCCAACTCATCCCATACCGCCTCCGCCAGATGGAAGGTGGCATTGGCCGCCGGGATGCCGCAGTAGATGGCGCTCTGCATGATCAGCTCCTTGATCTCCTCCCGCGTCACCCCGTTGCTGCGGGCGGCGCGCAGGTGCAGGCGCAGTTCGCCTTCGCGGTTCATGCCGATCAGCATGGCGATGGTGATCAGGCTGCGGGTGTGCCGCGGCAGGCCCGGGCGGGTCCAGATGTCGCCCCAGGCGTGGCGGGTGATCATCTCCTGGAATTCTTCGTTGAAGGGGGTCAACTTTTCCAGGCTGCGATCGACATGGGCGTCGCCCAGCACGGCGCGGCGGACCTGCATGCCGGCTTCATAACGTTCTCTTTCGTCCAAGATCGACTCCTTCAGGCGCTGAGAAAGGCCAGCACGCGCTGGGTAAAGGCAGCGCCCATCTGCACGTTGGACAGGTGGGCGGCGGGAAACTCGACGTACTCGGCGCCGGGAATACGCTCCTGCAGGAAGCGCCCGTCGGCCGGGGTGGTCACGGCGTCATGGGTGCCGGCGACGATCAGCGTCGGCGCACGGATGGCATCCAGCACCTCGCGGAAGTCGGCATCGCGCACCGCCGCGCAGTTGGCCGCGTAACCCTGGGGCGAGGTCCCCGCGAGCATGGCGACGATGCGGTCGACCCGTTCCGGCTCGGCGCTGGCGAAATCGGGGGTGAACCAGCGACCGATGGAGGCGTCGCGCAGGTCGCGCATGGCCTGCTCGCCACCGGCTTCCACGGTCTGGATGCGGGTGTTCCACACCTCGGGGGTGCCGATCTTGGCGGCGGTGTTGCACAGCACCAGGCGGGTGATCCGCTCCGGCGCGTTGATGCCCAGCCACTGGCCGATGGAGCCGCCCATGGACAGGCCGCAGAAGGCGAATCGCTCGATGCCCAGGGCATCGGCCAGGGCCAGGACGTCACGACCATTCTCGTCCATGCGATAGGGGCCGGGCGTCACCAGGGAGGCGCCATGGCCGCGGGTGTCGTAGCGCAGCAGGCGAAAGCGCTCGCTGAAGGCGGCGGCCTGGTCGTCCCACATGGCCAGGTTGGTGCCCAGGGAGTTGGACAGGATCAGCACGGGGGCGCCCGCGGGGCCCTCCAGTTGGTAGTTCAGGTCGCCATCGGCGAGACGTACGCTGGGCATCAGGCAGTCCTCTGGTCTAGGGATGGGCAAGCAGAGTGCGGTGTTCAGCCAGGGCGCGGGTTACCCAGGCGCGGGCCTGGCCCTGGTAATGGGCGGGGTCCAGCAGGCGATCCAGCTCGGCGCAGGAGAGTTCGGCGGTTACTTCCGGCGTATCGCCCAGTACCTGGCGCAGGTGACGCCCCTCCTGGACGGCGCGTTTGCAGCTCTGCTCCACCAGGTGGTGAGCGGCCTCGCGCCCCAGCCGTCCGGCCAGGGCGATGCTGACCGCCTCGGCCAGCACCAGGCCGTGGGTCAGTTCCAGGTTGGCCTGCATGCGCGCGGCGTCGACCTCCAGCCCGGCGACGATGGCCTGAGCCTGTTGCAGGGCGCCGGAAACCAGGCAGAACAGCTCCGGCAGGGTTTCCCACTCGGCGTGCCAGAGGCCCAGGCTGCGCTCGTGCTCCTGGGGCATGGCGGAAAACAGGGTGCTGACCAGACCCGGCGCGCGGGTGGCGGCGGCGATCAGCACCGCGGCGCCCACCGGATTGCGCTTGTGCGGCATGGTGGAAGAGCCCCCCTTGCCCGGCGCCGAGGGTTCGAAGACCTCGGCGGCTTCGGTCTGCATCAGCAGCGACAGATCCCGTCCCAGCTTGCCCAGGCTGCCGGCCACCAGGCCGAGCCAGGCGCCGACCTCGACCAGGCGATCGCGCTGGGTGTGCCAGGGTTGCTCCGGCAGGCTCAGCGCCAGCTCCCGGGCCAGGGCCTCGGCCACCGGCAGGGCATCAGCGCCCAGGGCGGCCAGGCTGCCCGAGGCGCCGCCGAATTGCAGCACCAGCACCCGTGGTTGCAGTTCGGCCAGGCGCTGGCGGTGACGGGTGATGGCGCCCAGCACCCCGGCCAGCTTCATGCCCAGAGTCACGGGCGTCGCGTGCTGCAGCCAGGTCCGGCCGGCCAGCACGGTACCGGCATGGCGCTCGGCCTGGATGGCCAGGGCCTCGGCCAGGTGCGCCAGATCGGCGTCCAGCAGATCCAGCGCCTGGCGGATCTGCACGACCAGGCCGCTGTCCATGGCGTCCTGGCTGGTGGCGCCGCGATGCACATGGCGCTCGGCCTCGGGGTCCTGGGCGGCGATCTGCCGGCCCAGGGCCTTGACCAGGGGAATGGCCGAATTGCCGGCGCTGACCACAGCGCTGGCGAGCTCGGCGGCATCGTATAGTTCGGCGCGACAGGCGGCGGCGATGGGCGCCACCGCCGTCTGGGGAATCACCCCCACCGCCGCCTCGGCGCGCGCCAGGGCCGCCTCGAAGTCCAGCATGCCCTGCAGTCGGCCCCGGTCGCAGAACACCGCGCGCATGGCGGCGCTGGTGAAGTAGGCATCGAATAGCAGGTTGGACATGGGGATTCCTCAAGTGGCGGAGCAGCCAACAAAGCGTAGCGAGCGATTGTCAGGCGGGTGCGCGCGGCGCGCAGGAACCGGAATGTACGACTGGTACATGAGGATTCCGAGCACTGCACGCGCCCGCATGGCGGACGCGCAGTAGTTTTGTTGGTTGCTCCTAGTGGTCGTGATGCAGGTAGGTAGCTTGCCGAGGCAGCCGGAGGCTGACCAGGAAGGCCACCGCCAGCATCACCGAGACATAGATGTAGAACACCTCTTCGTGCCCCTGGGTCTTGAAGCTCAGGGCGACGAATTCCGCCGAGCCGCCAAAGATCGCATTGGCCACCGCATAGGACAGGCCCACACCCAGGGCGCGCACCTCTGGTGGGAACATCTCGGCCTTCACCAGCCCGCTGATGGAGGTGTAGAGGCTGATGATGGCCATGGCCAGGCAGATCAGCAGGAAGGCCACGAAGGGACTCTGGACGCTGGCCAGCGCGGTGAGGATCGGCCAGGTGCAGACCGTGCCCAGGCCACCGAACAGCAGCATGGAGGCGCGCCGGCCGATGCGGTCGGAGAGCATGCCGAACAGCGGTTGCATCAGCATGAACACCAGCAGGGCGCAGGTCATCACGGCGCTGGCGGTCTTGGCGTCCATGCCGCTGGTGTTGACCAGGTACTTCTGCATGTAGGTGGTGAAGGTATAGAAGATCAGCGAGCCGCCGGCGGTGTAGCCGAGCACGGTGAAGAAGGCCGCCTTGTGATGCTTGAACAGGCCGCTCAGGGTGCCGGCCTCTTTGTTGGCGCGGGTCTCGGCGGTGGTGGTCTCTTCCAGCGAACGACGCAGGAACAGCGAGATCACCGCCGCGGCGGCGCCGACCAGGAAGGGAATCCGCCAGCCCCAGGCGCGCAGATCGGCGTCGCTCAGGACCTGCTGCAGGATCACCACCACCAGCACCGCCAGCAGTTGGCCGCCGATCAGGGTGACGTACTGGAAGGAGGCGAAGAAGCCGCGCTGGCCACGCAGCGCCACCTCGCTCATGTAGGTGGCGGTGGTGCCGTACTCACCCCCCACCGAGATGCCTTGCAGCAGGCGCGCGAGCAGCAACAGGGCCGGCGCCGCGACGCCGATGCTGGCATAGGTGGGCAGGCAGGCGATGGCCAGGGAGCCGGCGCCCATCATCAGGATGGAAATGACCATGGAGGTGCGCCGACCGTACTTGTCGGCGACGCGCCCGAAGATCCAGCCGCCCAGGGGCCGCATGAGGAAGCCCGCGGCGAAGACGCCGGCGGTGCTGAGCAGCTGCACGGTGGGATCGCTCTTCGGGAAGAAGGCGGCGGCGAAATAGATGGAGCAGAAGGCGTAGACGTAGAAGTCGAACCATTCCACCAGGTTGCCGGACGAGGCGCCGACGATGGCGAAGATGCGCTTCTTGCGCTCCTCGAAGCTGTAATGCGGGTGAGTGCTCATGGAGATCCTTAATTATAGGTATGGACGGACGGGGGACAGCCTACCGCCATCGGACCAAGAGAGACACACGCGGTTACAGGTAGGGGTGGGCATGGGGTGAATGAGATTTGGTTGTTTGCTCAAGCAAAGGCTCTACGATCGGCCCCGAGAATCGCGGCCATGGGCCGCTCCTACAGGCGCGGCACGTGTAGGAGCGACCGCATCGGCGGACCGCCATGGCCGCGATTTGTCGCTGCGACAAAGCCTCAGATCCCGTCCACTCGCTCCACCGCCAGCGCCAGGCCCTGGCCGACGCCCACGCACATGGTGGCGAGCCCCAGGCGACCGCCGGTCTTTTCCAGGTGGTGCACCGCGGTGAGCACCAGGCGGTTGCCGCTCATGCCCAGGGGATGACCCAGGGCAATGGCGCCGCCATTGGGATTGACCTTGGGGCTGTCGTCGGCCACGCCCAGCTCGCGCAGGACGGCCAGGCCCTGGGCGGCGAAGGCTTCGTTGAGTTCGATGACGTCGAAGGCCTCGATGGACAGGTCCAGTTGCTGCAGCAGCTTGCGCACCGCCGGGGTCGGACCGACGCCCATGATGCGCGGCGCCACCCCGCCGCTGGCCATGCCCAGTACCCGGGCGCGGGGCGTGAGGCCGTGCTTCTGCACCGCTTCCGCCGAGGCCAGGATGATCGCCGAGGCGCCGTCGTTGAGACCCGAGGCGTTGCCCGCGGTCACGGTCCGGTCCGGGCCGTTGACCGGCTTGAGCTTGGCCAGGCCTTCTGCGGTGGTGTCCGGACGCGGATGCTCATCCTGCGCCACCACCAGGTCGCCCTTCTTGCCCTTGATCGTCACCGGGACGATTTCCTCGGCGTAGTAGCCGGATTCTTGGGCCGCCGCGGCGCGCTGCTGGCTGCGCAGGCCGAAGGCGTCCTGGTCGGCGCGGCTGACGCCATAGTCGGCGGCGACGTTGTCACCGGTGACCGGCATGCTGTCGACGCCATAGGCCTCTTTCATCGCCGGATTGACGAAGCGCCAGCCCAGGGTGGTGTCTTCCAGCTTCTGGCCACGACCGAAGGCGCTGTCGGCCTTGCCCATGACATAGGGCGCGCGGGTCATGGATTCCACCCCGGCAGCGATCACCAGCTCCATCTCGCCGAGGGCGATGGCGCGATAGGCCTGGCCCACCGCCTCCATGCCCGAGGCGCAGAGGCGATTGAGTGTCACGCCCGGCACCGTTTCCGGTAGTCCCGACAGCAGCACTGCCATGCGCGCCACGTTGCGGTTGTCTTCCCCGGCCTGGTTGGCGCAGCCCATGAACACCTCGTCCACCGCCGTCCAGTCCACCTGGGGATTGCGCTCCTGCAGCGCCTTGAGCGGAATGGCCGCCAGGTCATCGGCACGTACCGCCGAGAGACCGCCGTTGAGCCGGCCGATGGGGGTCCGAATGGCATCGCAGATATAGACTGGGCGACTCATTCCTCAGCTCCTTTCTGACCGCCATGGGCGGCATTGGTCCTGGCCTGCAGATCACGCAGGGCGTCGAGTTCGGTCGCCGTCGGCGCTGCGGTGGTGGCGACCTGGTCGGCGAAACGGATGGCCCAGCCGGTGGCGGCCACCACCTGTTCGCGGGTCACACCCGGATGCAGGGCGGTCACCACGAATTCGTGGGTGCCGGCCTCCGGCTCCATGATGCAGAGGTCGGTGATGATGGCGGTCGGACCCTTGCCCGGCAGGCCCAGCTGCTGGCGGTGATCGCCCCCCTCGCCGAAGCCCACCGAGGTGATGAAGGCCAGCTTGTCGACGAAGCTGCGGTGCGACTGCTTGAGGATGATCAGCACCTCCTTGGCCGAGCCGGCGATTTCCGGGGCCCCGCCGGCGCCGGGCAGACGCACCTTGGGCTGGTGGTAGTCGCCGATCACCGTGGTATTGATGTTGCCGAAGCGGTCGACCTGGGCCGCACCGAGGAAGCCCACGTCGATGCGTCCGCCCTGCAGCCAGTAGCGGAAGATCTCGCCGGTGGGCACCACGGTGTCGGCGGTCTCGGCCAGCTCGCCGTCGCCGATGGACAGCGGCAGCACCGAGGGCTTGGCACCGATGGGGCCGGATTCGTAGATCAGCACCACGTCCGGCGCATGGGTCAGGCGTGCCAGATTCGCCGCGGTGGATGGCAGGCCGATGCCGACGAAGCAGACGCTGCCATTGCCAAGGCGACGTGCCGCAGCCACGGTCATCATTTCATTGGTGGTGAAGTCGCTCATGATTCAGGCCTCCGCAGCCAGCTTCGCCTGGAAGGCGGCGAAGTCCGCGGTACCGCGGATGTAGGTGTCGATCCACTGGGTAAAGGTGTCGCGGTCGCGAGCGATCGGGTCCCAGGCCTGGTAGAAACGGTTGTCCCGCTCGTAGTAGCCGTGGGCATAAGACGGATGCGCCCCGCCCGGGACCACACAGACGGCGCTGAGCGCCCAGGTCGGCAGCACGCAGGCGTTCATCGGCGCCTGCAGGTCGTCGACGATTTCCTCCACGGTGACGATGCAGCGCTGGGCGGCCAGGGCCGCTTCCTTCTGCACGCCGAGGATGCCCTGGATCAGCACGTTGCCCTGGCGGTCGGCCTTCTGCGCATGGATGACGGTGACGTCGGGGCGCACGCTGGGTACCGCGGCGAGCTGCTCGCCGGTGAAGGGGCAGGCGATGAACTTGATGTCCGGATTGACCTTGGCCAGGTCCGAGCCCTGGTAGCCGCGCAGGACGGCGAACGGCAGGTTGGAGGCGCCGGCGACATAGGCGTTAGCCAGGGCCGCGTGGCTGTGCTCGGAAATCTCAAGCTTGTGCGGCCAGCCTTTTTCCACCGCATCGCGCAGCCGGTGCAGGGAGCCGACCCCGGGATTGCCGCCCCAGGAGAAGATCAGCCGCTTGGCACAGCCGGCACCGATCAGCAGGTCATAGACCAGGTCGGGGGTCATGCGCACCAGGGTCAGGTCGCGCCGGTTCTGGCGGATCAGCTCGTGGGCGGCGGCGGTCGGAATGAGATGGGTGAAGCCTTCGAGGGCGACGGTCTCGCCATCGTGGACGAAGCGCTGGATGGCTTCGCTCAGGGACAGGATCTGGGCCATGGATTGTCGACTCGCGTCTTTGTTGTCGGCGCCGCCCGGTGCGGCGGTCTGGAGTCAGACTACAAAGCCCCACCCGCGCAAACAATCCGATAATCGACTAAGAGTTCGATTATCGAACAGCATCGCTTTATTGGCTGTCGACCCCTTCGACGCGCAGTGAGCCGTTGCAGCGGCTACACTGCCCTCCCCTCATCCAGAGCCCAGCCGATGTCCGACAAGCCCCGCGCCTCCCTCGAAGGCATCACCCTCGAAGCCCTGCTCACCCGCCTGGTGGAGCATCACGGCTGGGAAGAACTCGGTCGGCGCATCCCGCTGCGCTGCTTCACCCATGAGCCCAGTATCAAATCCAGCCTGACCTTCCTGCGCCGCACGCCCTGGGCGCGGGAAAAGGTCGAGCAGCTTTACCGGCGCCTGCCCCGGCGCTAATAGCCTGACTAGAGCCTTTCGACCCTGTCGACACCGCAGCAACCCTGCCCTATAGTCGAACGAACCACTGCGCCGTAGGCGAATACGCCGGCAGGGAGACAGGACATGCTCGAGAAAGCACTGCTCGTCGATGCTCAAGGGCGGCCGATCGCCCAGCACCACAAGGTCTTCTCCAACGCCTGGGACGAGATCAAGGCCTGGTCGAGCGAGGTGTACATGCCCTACGACGTGGCGCCCATCGGTCGCCACATCGCCCCGGCCTCGACGATGCACTCGGCGAAGATCGGCGCCATCACCGCCACCCGCTTCGCCTATGGCATCCCGGTACACATCAAGGATTGGGACCAGGACGCCGGCAACGCCTTCGTCGCCACTACCATCGGCGGGACCGCGCGGCACTGGGTGGATCGCGAACAGGCGGTCGAAACCCCGGTGGGCAGCTCCTTCGTCGTCGACTGCAGTCGGACCGATTACTGGGTCGACTTCGATCCCGACCATCTGCAATTCAACCTGACCATTCCCCACGAATTACTGGAGCGGACCGCCCTCGACTGGTTCGGCTTCAATCCCGGCGATGCGCTCTGGCAGGCCAAGGTGGGTCTGGGCGGCGCGGAATCCAGTTGGCTGGGGCTGATGGATTACGTCGCCCGCTCCATCGCCGAGGCGCCGGAACGGCTCACCCAGGGGCCGCTCGCTCGACACCTGGAGCAGACCATCTGCGTCCGCCTGCTCAACGAGTGGGCCTTGCGCGCCGGCTTGGACCTGAACGATCCCTGCCACCGGCTGGCCCCGCGCACGGTCCGCGCCGCCGAGCAATTCATGATCGAGCATGCTGCCGAGTTGCCCACCATGGCCGATGTCGCCCGCGCCGTGGGCACCAGCGTCCGCACCCTGAGTGCCGCCTTCAAGAGCTTTCGCGGTTATCCACCCAGCGCCTTCCTGCGCGAGCAACGCCTACAAGGGGCGCGCCGAGTCTTGAGCGCCGCACCACTTGGTGCCAGCGTGTCCGCCATCGCCGCGGCCTGGGGCTATATCAACATGGGCGAGTTCGCCCGCAGCTATCGCCTGCGTTTCGGCGAGCGACCTTCAGACACCCTGCGCCGCGGCACCGCCTGACCGTCTCGGCTATCTGCCGATGGCAGACAGCGCCTGCCGAGGCCGGATATCACCCCGGACCCTGGTCATCGCAAGATCTCGCCACGCGCGCCCGACCGGGCGCGTAAACCAGCGCCAGAGCGAGATCAGACGATGGCAGACACTCTCAAAACGGCCGCGGACGCGATCCTGGCCAGGGCAGTCGAGAGCACCCCAGGCGTTCCCGGTGTTGCCGCCGTGGTAACCAACCGGCACGGCAATCTCTATGTGGGCGCCGCCGGCAGGCGCACCCTAGGCAGTGCCGACCTCATGGCGCCCGACAGCCTGTGCGCGATTTTCTCCACTACCAAGGCGATTACCGGGACCGCGGTACTGCAACTGGTGGAGCAGGGCCTGCTCGACCTGGATGCGCCCGCCAGCACCTATGTGCCCGCCATCGGCAAGCTGCAGGTGCTCGAAGGCTTTGCCGACGATGGCCAACCGCGCCTGCGTGCGCCGCGGCGAGCCATCACCACCCGCATGCTGTTGCTGCACACGGCAGGCTTTAGCTACGACTTCTTCAATGCGCACTACCAGCGCCTCGCCATCGAGCACGGCCAACCCAGCGTCATCACCGCTACCCGCGCCGCCCTGGAAACGCCGCTGCTCTTCGATCCGGGCGAACGATGGGAATACGGCTCGAACATCGACTGGGCCGGTCTGGTCGTGGAAAGCATCACTGGCCGGCGCCTGGACGAAGTTTTCGCGGAGCGGATCTTCGCTCCCCTGAGGATGCATGATTCCGCCTTCGTGCTTACCGCCGACATGCGCGACAGGCTCGCCACCCTGCACCAGCGCGACGCCACCGGCCAACTCGTTCCCCTCGACGACTTCGTGCTACCGCAGGAGCCGGAGGTCTTCATGGGCGGGCACGGCCTCTACTCGACGGCACTGGACTACGCCAAGTTCATCCGCCTGTGGCTCAACGACGGCGACGGCCCCGACGGGCGGGTGCTCAGGCCGGAGACCGTGCGGATGGCCGCGGCGAACGGACTCGGCGCGCTGAAGATCAGGGGCCTGCCCGGTGTCATTCCCCACCTGTCCAACCCAGCCGAATTCTTTCCCGGCATGGCGAAGTCCTGGGGACTGACCTTCATGATCAACGACACCGATGCCCCGACCGGTCGCCCAGCCGGCTCCCTGGCCTGGGCCGGGCTGGCCAACCTCTACTACTGGATCGACCGGCAGAACGGCATCGGTGGCTTCTGGGCCACGCAGATCCTGCCCTTCGTCGATCCGCCTTCGGTCAAGGGTTACCTGGACTTCGAAACGGCCGTTTATGAGGCGCTCGCGGCTCACCGCAGAGCCTGAGAAGCGCGCCCTGGACGGCTCCTCGGCGCGATGGGGCTCTGGCAGTGGAGAGCGGTCTGCGGAGGGATTGCCGTAACGATGTGTGCCTGCGGTACCTGTGCCAGTGCCTGCCTCATCGGCGCCGGGTATCACGGCAACGCCAGGCTCAGGACTGTCCGAAGACCAGTACCTTGAGGCCGCCCTCGGGGTCCTCGTCGGCGAATTCCGGTGGATTGGCCAGGCGCTCGACGAAGGCCAGTCCCGGTGCTTCCTGGGCCATGCCGGCGATGAGGAAGTCCGCCCCCACACCGGGATCGTTGACGCAGGCCAGCACTCGCCCGCCAGGGGTGAGCAGCTCCGGCAACCGGCGCAGGATGCGCGCATAGTCCTTGGTCAGGGCGAAGCTGCCTTGCTGGAAGCTGGGCGGGTCGACGATCACCAGATCATAGGGCCCGAGCTTGCGCACCTTGCCCCAGGACTTGAACAGTTCGTGGCCGAGAAAGCTGACCTTGCCCAGGTCGTGGCCATTGAGGCGGTGATTTTCGCGGCCGCGGGTCAGGGGCCCGCGAGCCATGTCCAGATTGACCACCTGGGCCGCGCCGCCGGCCAGGGCCGCTACGGAGAAACCACAGGTGTAGGCGAACAGGTTGAGGATGCGCAGGCCGGCGGCCTGCTCGCGCACCCAGCGGCGGCCCAGGCGCATGTCGAGGAACAGCCCCATATTCTGGTGACGGGACAGATCCAGGCCGAACGTCAGGCCGTCCTCATGGATGACGTGCTCGCCCACCGGCGCGCCGATCAGCGCCTCGCTGGCGGCATCCAGGCGGTAACGATGCTGCAACAGCAGGCTACTGGCACCACTGGCGCGCCACGCCGGGGTCTCGCCCAGGGCCGTCAGGGTCGTGCGCAGGGCCTCCAGCTCGACCGCGGGCACTTCGCGGAACAGCCCTACCCGCACCACGCCTTCCAGCCAGTCGACGGTCAGTTGTTCCAGCCCCGGCAGCAACCGGCCACGGCCGTGCACCAGTCGGCGCGCCTCGGCAGGGGGCGGATCGAGGGCGACCAAGAGCAGGTCGGTAAGGCGGGCAAGGGTGGCGGTATTCATGGGCGATCACGACGGCAAAGGAGCGGCATGCTACGGCAAAAGCGCCGGCGTCGCCTCCCGAGGCCCGCTGCGGCAGGCCCGGCAACCGTCCTCTGCGACGCACCCTTCGTGCCCTTCGGCAAACAAGTTCCCCCCACGAACCGACCAGTCCGATGAAAATATGTCTCAGGCGGTAACGACTCGCAGTTGTATCCCCTTTGTCAGGCGCTCTAGAATCCGCCTCCCCGAATTCCAGGACAACAACAATGCGCCGGCTGGTTCCTGCCTTCTATCTGCTGCCCCTCTGTGCCCTCCCCCTCACTGGTCATGCCCAGGAGCAGACGGAAGATTCGCCTCAGGCCCTGTCCGAGCTCACCATCGTCGGCGCGGCCGAATCGCCCACCGGGCCGGTACAGGGCTACAAGGCGGAACGTTCCAGCAGTGCCACCCGCACCGACACCCCGCTGCACGAGACGCCCCAGTCGGTGAGCGTGGTCTCCCGCGAGGCCCTCGACGATCTCTCCGCCACCCGCCTGCAGCAGGCGCTGGACCAGGCCGGCGGCGTCGGCCGTGGCAACAACTTCGGCGGCCAGGGCCTGACCAGCTATACGGTGCGCGGCTTCACCAGCTCCGAGTATTTCCGCAACGGCTTTCCCATGAACCGCGGCTATCCCAGTGCGCCGGATGCCGCCACCCTAGAGCGGGTCGAGGTCCTGCGCGGCCCGGCGGCGACCCTCTATGGTCGCAGCGATCCGGGCGGCACCTTCAACGTGGTCACCAAGCAGCCAATGGGTGAGCGCAAGACCACCCTTGGCAGCCAGTTCACCGACCAGGGTCTGCGCCGCGGCACCCTGGACACCACCGGCCCGGTGGACGAGGACGGCCGCCTGGCCTATCGCCTCAACCTGATCGCCGAGGGCGGCGACACCTTCCGCGACGACGTGCACACCGAGCGCTACGAAGTCGCCCCGGTGCTGAGCTGGCAGGCCACCGACGCCACCCTCATCACCTTCGAGGCGGACATCATCCGCAGCAACGCCCCGCTGGATCGCGGCCGCACCAACTACCTGACTCAGCGCGCCGAGGCCAGTCGTTCCACCAATGCCTGGGAAAAGGGCACCACCAACCTGCTGCACAGCGACAGCGAGACCTATCAGCTGCGCTTCGAGCACCAGTTGAGCGACGCCTGGACCCTGGCGGGTGGTTTCCAGTACCTGGACGGCAGCCTCAAGGGCAATGCCGTGGAAGCCAACGGCGTGCAAGCCGACGGCGTGACCCTGGGCCGCAACTTCAACTACCGCAAGCTGGAGTGGACTGATCGCGACCTGCAGCTGAACCTGACCGGTCGCTTCGACACCTTTGGCCTGGGTCACACCCTGATCACCGGGATCGAGGTGGAAGACTATGACTATCAGTCGATCATCCAGCGCTCCCCCGGCGGCACCGGTGTCTATGCGGTCAACCTGGTCGATCCGATCCTTGGTCAGCCGCGTCCGGCCCTGACCCGTACGCCGACCCATGACCACGAGACCCTCAAGACCTGGGCCGCCTTCGTGCAGGACCAGATCGCCCTCACCGAGCGTTTCAAGGTGCTGGGTGGCGTGCGCCTGGAGCGCTTCGAGCACGATTACGACAACTTCGTCGCCGGTGGTCAGAGCTGGTCCAACGCCGACAACGCCGTCACCCCGCGCCTGGGCGTCAGCTACGACCTCACCCCGGAACTGGCGCTCTATGCCAGCGCCTCCAAGTCGTTCAAACCCAACACCGGCGCGGCGCGCCTGGGCGGCGGTTTCGACCCCGAGGAAGGCAAAGCCTACGAGGTAGGCATGAAGTGGGCGGCGCTGGACGGGCGCCTCAGCGTCGACACGGCGATTTTCCATACGGTCAAGGAAAACGTCCTGACCCTGGACCCGGTCGATCCGAATTTCAACGTCGCCGCCGGCGAGGTACGCAGCCGCGGCTTCGAGGTCAACGTGACCGGCGACCTGACGCCCAACTGGCGCATCCTCGGCGGCTACGCCTTCACCGATGCCGAGGTCACCAAGGACAACACCCTGGTCCGCGGTACGCGCCTGACCAATATCCCGCGCAATGCCGTCAATCTGCTCAACGTCTACGAATTCCATGACGGCGTGCTGCGCGGCCTGGGACTGGGCGCCAACCTCAAGTACGTGGGTGAACGCGAAGGCCAGAAAACAATTGCCAGCGACTACACCATGGACAGCTACACGGTCACCGACCTGTTGAGCTTCTACAAGGTCGACGAGCACCTGCGACTGAACCTGGACGTGCGCAACGTCTTCAACAAGGGCTACGACGAGAGTTCCTGGAACGCCTACAGCTATCCGGGCGAGCCGCGTACCGTGCAGGCCGGTTTCACCTACACCTTCTGACGCCCCACCCTCTGCAACCCTGCGGTCAGGCCTCGGTGAAGGCCTGGCCGGTCAGCGGCTGGACCACCGGACGGCCCTGGCGGTCCTGCAGGATGTCCACCGCCACGCCGTAGGTGGCCTCCAGCAGGTCGGCGGTGACGATGGCCGCGGGTCGCCCGGCGGCCAGCAGGCCACCGTTCACCAGCACCAGCAGGGAATCGGCGTACTGGCAGGCCAGGTTGAGGTCGTGCAGCACCACCACGGTCACCTGCTGGTGCAGCCGGGTCTCGTGGCGTACCTGATCGAGCAGGTTGATCTGGTGCCGCAGATCCAGCGCACTGACCGGTTCGTCCAGCAGCATCACCTCGGGTTCGCGCATCAGCACCTGGGCGAAGAACACCAGCTGCCGCTGACCGCCACTCAGGGCGCCCAGCTGGCGCGACGCCAGATGGCCGATCCCCACCTCGTCGAGCTTGCCCAGCGCCCGTTCCAGCAGCTCATCGTCCAGATGCAGGGTCAGCCGTTCCAGGCTGCCCATGGCCACCGTCTCCAGCACCGACAGCGCCGCCTCGGCATGGGAATCCTGGGGCATATAGGCCACGCCCTGGCGCCAACCCTCGCGCTGAGCGCGGAGCGAAGCACCTGCCACCAGCCGCCGCTCGCCGCGTTCGATATGGCCGGCCGCCAGCGGCAGGTCCCCGGCCAGGGCGCGCAGCAAGGTGGTCTTGCCGGTGCCGTTGGGGCCGAGGATCACATGGACCTGGCCGGGATGCAGCTCGGTGCTCAAACCGGAAATCACGGTGCGGTCGCCGCGCTTCAGCGCGAGGTCATGGAGGCGGATCATAGGCTGGACCTGCGCGGGGCGAAGATGAGCCAGAGCAGGAAGGGCACCCCGACGATGGCGGTGACGATGCCCACCGGAAACAGCGCCCCGGGCAGGATGGACTTGGACAGCACCGAGGCGAAGGACAGCATCAGGGCGCCGCAGATGGCGGACAGTGGCAGCAGGAAGCGCTGATCCTCCCCCACCTGCCAGCGGGCGATATGGGGCGCGACCAGGCCGACGAAGCCGATCACCCCGACGAAGCTGGTGGCCGTGGCGGTCATCACCGCCACCAGGATCAGCACCTTGAGGCGCAGGCGGCGGATGTCCACGCCCAGGCTCTCGGCCCGCGCCTCGCCCAGGCGCAGGGCAGCCAGTTTCCAGGCATCGCGCAAGAGCAGAATGCAGCACAGCAGGGTCACCCCGGCAACGATGGCCAGGGTGGTCCAGGTGGCGCGACCGAGGCTGCCGAACAGCCAGAAGAGGATCTGCTGGGAAAGCTCCGGCGAGGACAGGAACTGCACCAGCGACAGCAATGACTGGAACAGGAACAGCAGGGCGATGCCACCGAGGATGATGGTGTCGCTGCCGGTGCGCTTGAGCGAAGCCAGGGCGAAAAGGAACAGCGCCGCCAGCATGGCGAAGACGAAGGCGCCCAGCGGCACCCCGATCAGCGCGCCCAGGCCGAAGCTGCCCAGTGCCAGGCTGAGGGCCGCGCCACAGCCGGCGGCAGCCGCCATGCCCAGGGTGTAGGGACTGGCCATGGGATTGTTGAGCAGCGTCTGCATCTGCGCTCCGCCGGCGCCAAGGGCGGCGCCCACCGCCAGGGCCATCAGCGCCACCGGCAGGCGCAGGTCGCGGACGATGGCGTCGGTCATCGGCTGACGCTCGCCGAGGCCGGTCAGGGACTTGAGCACCTCCAGCGGTGAAAGCAGCGAAGGCCCGGTGGCGATGTCCAGCACCAGACCCGCCAGGGTCAGCAGCAGAAACACCCCGCAGGCCCGCCAGCGCCGCCGCTCGCGGGCGCGCTGGTCGGCGATGGCGTCCGCGTGGCTGGAGGGTGAGGAAGCGCTCATGGGTTCAGGCCTATGGCAAAGGTGCCCTGGGGCTGGATCGGCATGTAGCGGCGGTAGAACTCACGGTAGTTGGCCATGGGATCCATGTCCTGGAACAGATCCGGATAGAGCTGCTTGGCGATGAACTGCAGCATGGCGAAGTCTTCCAGGCTGCGCGAGGCACCCTGGTAGACACCATAGAGACGCCCGTCGCGGATCGCCGGCAGATTGCTCCAGCCCGGTCGCTGCATGAAGGCGCGCAGATGGCTGCGGGCGTCATCGGCGGTCACGCCGGGGCCCATGGGCAAGGCGGTGGGATTGCTGTTGTCTTCGCGCCCGGAGATGAAGATGACCTCCGGCTGGGCCATGAGCACCTGCTCCGGATTCATCACCCCCCACCATTGGATGAAGGGCGCGGCGATGTTGTCGCCGCCGGCCAGGGTGACCATGGCGCCCCACATGTTGCGGCCATAGGTGAAGGAGTACTCGGCCGGGCCCTTGTTGCCGAATTCGGCGTAGACCCGCGGTTTCGGCCGATGGGCCGCGGCGATGCGGGTCTGGATGTCCTGCACCACCTTGGCATAGAAGTCGGCCAGCTCGGCGGCCCGTGCCTCCTGGCCGGTGATGATGCCGAGCAAGCGGGTGGAGGCCAGGTGGCGTTCCAGGGTCTGGGCGTTGTAGTCGATCGCCACCACCGGGATGCCGAGCTGTTCGAGGCGCTTGACCTCGCTGTCCAGCGCCTGGAATTGCCAGGCGGCCAGCACCACCAGGTCCGGCTTTAGAGCGAGCACCTTCTCCACGGAAAAACTATTGTTTTCCGTCTCCCCCACATCGGGAAGGGTGGCCAGGGAGGGCCGGTGGGCGACGTTGAGCGCCCAGTTGGCCGGCACCTTGCGCTCCCAGGCACCGCGGGAGACACCGACCACGGCGTCGAAGGCATGCTCGCCCCCCACCGCCAGGTAGTCGCCATAGTGGAAGCCCAGCACCACGCGCTTGGCCGGCGCGTCGATGGTCACCGTGCGCCCGAGGACATCGGTGACCTGCCGCGTCTCGGCGAAGGCCGGAGCAATCAGAAAGCAAGCGATAAGCGTTACCAGCCGGACAGCCCACTGCCCGCGGCGAGCGAAACCTTTCATGGAACCCCTTGGACGTCTGCACCGCTCTAGCCGGGTGACTGCGGAGCGTGCAAAGGGTGCAACTTTACGCGGTGGCAGCGCCTGCGCCTAGCGCCCGCCACCGGCAAAGGGGAAGCCGTCGACGCTAGGTCGCATCAGCGTGACTGACCACGCCCTTGATCAGCACGGCCAGGGCGGCGAGACCGGCCGGCAGGAGCAGCGCGGTGAGTACCTGGGTGAAGGTCCAGCCCAGCCCCAGCAGGGTCGCGCCCATCCAGGCGCCGGTAATGGCGCCGAAGCGGCCGATGCCGAGCATCCAGGACACCCCGGTGGCGCGGCCATGGGTCGGGTAGTAGCGTGCCGCCAGCGAGGGCATGGCCGACTGGGCGCCGTTGATGCACATGCCGGCCACCAGCACCAGGGTGGCCACCAGAGCGACCTGGCCCAGGCTCTGGCCGACGCAGTAGGCGAAGATCCCAGCCAGGGCATAGAACAGGCCGATCACCTTGTGCGGATTGAGTCTGTCCATGGCCCAGCCGACGAAGACCGCGCTGAGCACCCCGCCGAACTGGAACAGCGCGCCGATCAGGGCGGCCTGCTCCAGGCTGGCGCCGGCGTCGCGCATCAGCGTCGGCAGCCAGCTGGTGAGCAGGTAGACGATCACCAGGCCCATGAAATAGGTCAGCCACAGCAGCAGGGTGCCGGCGCTGTAGTTGCGGTTGAAGATCACCGCGAAGACGTTGCCGGTCTTGACCGACTTCTGCTCGGGCACCACGAAGTGCCGGGCCTCGGCGGCCTCGCGGCCGATGGGCGCCAGCACCCGGCGGATGCGCTCGGCGCTCTTGCCGTGCACCACCAGATAGCGCGCCGATTCCGGCAGCCATAGCAGCAGCACCACGGCCAGCGCCAGGGGCAGCACGCCGCCCAGCACCAGCAGGCTGTGCCAGCCGTAGGCCGGGATCATCCAGGCCGAGACGAAGCCACCGCCGGCCATGCCCAGGTTGAAGCCGCAGAACATGCTGGTCACCAGCAGCGACTTGAGGCGCTCGGGGGTGTATTCCGAGAGCAGCGTGGTGGCGTTGGGCATGGCCGCGCCCAGGCCCAGCCCGGTGAGGAATCTCAGGATCACCAGCTGTTCGAGGTTGGCGCTGAAGGCCGACAGCAGGCTGAAGCCGCCGAAGATGAAGGTGGCGACCACCAGCACGCCCTTGCGGCCGAAGCGATCGGCCAGCGGGCCGGAACCCAGGGCGCCAAAGACCATGCCGCCCAAGGCCGCGCTCATCACCGGCCCCAGGCTGGCGCGTAGGATGCCCCACTCCACCGACAGCGCCGGGGCGATGAAGCCCATGGCCGCGGTGTCCAGCCCATCGAGGAAGACGATGAGAAAGCACAGGGCGACGATGCGCCACTGGTAGGCGGACAGTGCCTGGAGATTGATGAACTGCTGGACGTCCAGGGTGCCGACTGTCGCCGTGGCCGAGGAATCGGCCAGGGGCACGGCGCCCGCGAGGGTTTGCGTCATGGTGGTCTGCTCGTGTTGTTGTTATCGGCGTAGTGCGCCACTGCGCCGACGTTAAGCCCAACTCCGAACAGCTGACAATTCGATTATCGGCGATATGGCCGATAATCGACCAGATTCGCTAGTGAAACAGCCGGGTACTCAATTCCTGGCTGGCCGCCAGCAGCACCGGCAGGAAGCGCGTCTCCAGCTCCTGGCGACTGACCCGACTGGCGTGGGTGCCGACGTTGAGCGACGCCAGCACCTGGCCGGCGGCGTCTCTCAGAGGCACCGCCAGGGATCTCAGCCCCACCTCCAGCTCCTGGTCGACGATGACGTAGCCCTGCTGGCGCACCTGGCCCAGGCACTCGATGAGCGCCGGCGGCTGATAGAGGGTGCGGCTGGTCTTGGCCTGCAGGTCGGCGTGTTCCAGGTAGTCGTGCAGGGCGGCATCGTCCAGGGCGGCGAGCAGGATGCGGCCCATCGAGGTGCAATAGGCCGGCAGCCGGCTGCCGACGCTGAGGTCCACCGAGATCAATCGCTGCGGCGTCGCCGAGCGGGCGATGTAGAGGATCTCGTCGCCTTCCAGGGTGGCCATGGAGCAGGCTTCGTGCAGTTGCTCGCTCAAGCGATCGAGCACCGGCTGGGCGGTGACCGCCAGCGGCGTCGACGACAGATAGGCGTGCCCCAGGGTCAGCACCTTGGGCAGCAGCGAGTAGGTGCGGCCGTCGGTGGTGACGTAGCCCAGCTTCATCAGGGTATGCAGGCAGCGGCGCACCGCGGCGCGCGGGATCTCGGTGCGATGGCTGATCTGGGCGATGGTCAGCTGGCGCTTGCGCTCCTGGAAGGCATGGATGACCGCCAGGCCGCGGGCCAGGGAGGTCATGAAGTTGGGGTCGCCGGTGAAGGCTTCGATGCGCTTGGCCGGCGAGGCGATGATGGGCGGCGCGGCCAGTGGCGGCAGGCCCGTGGCGTGAGCGGTGCGGTTATCGTCCATCGGACCGGTCCTCGGCAGGCTTTTGATCGATTATCGAGCGAGGGGGCGATTATCGCAATCGCATTTCTCCTGGTGCCCGCTGACGCGCAGGGTCTTCCCGGTGCATGCTGAGGCTTCCCGCCCAGCCGCCTGGATGCCTGCCGATGAAGACCCTGGAAGATCATCTCAGCCATTACGCGAGCTACCACCGCGATCCGCGCAACATCGCCAGCCACTTTCCCGGCATCCTGCTGATCGTGCTGGCGGTGGCCATCCTGCTGTCGCGACCGGTTTTCAGCCTGGCCGGCTGGCCGCTGTCGCCCGCGGTACCGGTGGCCGGGGCGGTGGCGGTCTTCTACCTGCGCCTGGATCGGCCGCTGGGACTGCTGATG
Source organism: Pseudomonas sp. 313 (assembly GCF_000316965.1). Taxonomy (NCBI): domain Bacteria; kingdom Pseudomonadati; phylum Pseudomonadota; class Gammaproteobacteria; order Pseudomonadales; family Pseudomonadaceae; genus Pseudomonas; species Pseudomonas sp. 313. The sequence continues at coordinate 102,967 of NZ_ANBZ01000106.1, read as the reverse complement.
AGCGTGCTGCTTGGTCTTGCCCTCTGGCTGGGTGCCACGCTGGCGGCCCGGACCACGGGCGTCTGGCTGGGCTGGGGGCTGGGTCTGTTCCTGGTCGGCTGGGCCATCCAGTTCGTCGGTCACCACTACGAGGGGCGCAAGCCGGCCTTTCTCGACGACCTCACCGGCCTGGCCATCGGTCCGCTGTTCATCGCCACCGAAGCGGTCTTCTGGCTGGGTGGTCGCCCACAGCTCAGGCAGGCGATCGAAGAGCGGGCCGGCCCGGTGCGGCGCCGTCAATCCAGCCGATAGCGGATCGTCGGCCGACCGTCGGGGCCGTCCAGCGTCACCTGCGCCTTCACGCCCCAGACCTGCTGGATCAGCGCGGCCGTCAGCACCGCGGCCGGGGCGCCTTCGGCGACCAGGCGACCGTCGCGCAGCACCGCCAGGCGATCGCAGAACAGCGCGGCGAGGTTGAGATCGTGGATGGCCAGCACGCAGGTGGCCGGCAGGCGGCGGACCAGGTCGAGGATTTCCAGCTGGTGCTGGATATCGAGGTGATTGGTGGGTTCGTCCAGCAGGAGTTCGCTGGGCTCCTGGGCCAGGGCGCGGGCGATCTGGGCGCGCTGGCGTTCGCCACCCGAGAGGCTGTGCCAACGGCGGGCGGCCTTGTCGACCAGTCCCACCTGAGCCAGGGCGCGCTGGCAGACTTCGGCATCGCGCGCGCTCCAGGCGTCGAGCAGGCCCCGATGGGGTGTGCGGCCCAGGCGCACCACCTCGGCCACCGATAGATCGGCCTCGGTACCGGCCTGCTGCTCCACCAGGGCCACCCGGCGCGCCAGGTCGCGACGACGCAGGTCCTGCAGGGGCGTCTCGTCGAGGCTGACCCGGCCCTGCTCCGGGCGGCGCAGCCCGGCCAATAGCCGCAGCAGACTGGACTTGCCCGAGCCATTGGGGCCGAGCAGCCCCAGTACCCCGCCGGGCGGCACCGCCAGCGTCACCCCGCGGAGGATCGGCTGGCCGCCGGCGCTCCAGGCCACGTCCCGCGCGGCGAGGCTCATCGGACCTCCCGCGCGCGATAGAGGATGAAGGCGAAGGCCGGCGCGCCGACTAGGGCGGTGACCACGCCGATGGGCAGGGTCTGCTTGGCCACCAGGGTGCGGGCGACGATGTCGGCCAGCACCATGAAGAGGGCGCCGATCAGCGCGCAGGTGGGCAGCAGCCGGCCATGCCCGGGGCCGACCAGGAAGCGTGCCACATGGGGAATCACCAAGCCGACGAAGCCCACCGCGCCCACCAGGCTGACCAGGCAGGCGGTGATCAGGCCGGTGACCGCTAGCAGCAGGAGACGCAGCGGCCCCACAGCGACCCCGAGGCTGGCGGCGGCGTCCTCGCCAAAGGCGAAGGCGTCCAGCGCCCGGGCACAGGCTAGGCACACCAGCAGCCCGGCGAGCACCACCCCGGCGGCCAGCCAGACGTCCGGCCAACGCACCCCGGCCAGGCTGCCGAGCAGCCAGAACATCACGCTGCGTGCCTGCTCGGCATTGGCCGCGGTGGCGACGATATAGGCGGTCAGGGCATTGAACAGCTGGGAGGCGGCCACCCCGGCGAGGATGATGCGGGTGCTGCCGCCACTGCCGAGAAAGGGCAGCACCACGGCGAAGGCCAGCACGGCGCCGAGAAAGGCGCCGAGCGAGACCCCGAGCACCCCGCCGCCGACGCCCAGCAGCATCACCAGCACCGCGCCGGTGGAGGCTCCTGCCGACAGCCCCAGCACATAGGGTTCGGCCAGGGCGTTGCGCAGCAGCGCCTGGAGGATGGCACCCGAGACCGCCAGGCCGGCGCCGCAGCAGGCGGCCACCAGGGCACGACTGAGGCGGTATTCCCAGACGATGCCCTGGACGATGCGCTCCACCGGATAGGGCCCCAGGCCGAGGCCGTTGGCGATGGCCTGCAGACTGGTCAGGGGCGCGATGGGCATCTCGCCGAAGGAGGCCGCCAGCACCACGCTCGCCGCCAGCGCCAGCACCGCGGCCAGGCCCAGCAGCCAGCGCCAGGGCCGGGCACCCTCGGCCGCCAGAGGCAGGCTCATGGTTGCGGCTTGGCCAGGTCGGCGGCCAGGGTCTCGACGCTGTCCACCACCCGCAGCGAGGGATTGAGGGTCGGGGCGTCCACCACCAGCAGGTGGTTCTCGCGCACCGCGCGCAATTCGCGGGTCAGGGGATCGCTGCGCAGGAAGGCCAGCTTCTTGTCGACGTCATCGGCGGGATAGAGACGACGGTCCATACGCGCCACCACGATATAGTCAGGGTCCAGACTGGCGATGCGCTCCCAGCTCACCGCCGGCCATTCCTCGGCGCTGTCGACCACGTTGCGCAGGCCCAGGGCGCGAGCGATCCAGGCCGGTGCGCCGAGGTTGCCAGCGACCCAGGGATCGCCTTCCAGGCGCGGGCTGGAGAACCAGAACAGCACCGAACGCCCCTGGACCCCGGCGGCCTTGGCCTGCTCGCCGGCGGCGGCGATGCGGCGGTCCAGCTCGGCGACCAGCTGCTTGCCGGCCGGCTGCACATCGAGAATGGCCGCCAGTTCCCGGGCCTCGCGGGTCACCAGCTGCATGTCGAAGGGCGCACTGCGGCTGCCGTCGCTGTTGGAATCAGCGGTCACCGCCTTGCCCTCGCAATCGCTGGGCGCCACATAGGCGGGGATGCCCAGCTTGGCGAAGCGCGGGAAGTCCGCCACCTCGCCGCCCGGGCCGACGTGATAGGTGTACTGCGCCGCCACCAGGTCCGGCCGGGTGCCGACCACGGCTTCGAAGCTGGGGGCGTTGTCGGCCAGGCGCGGAATGCCCTTGCCCTCCTCCTGCAGGTCCTTCGGCAGGCCGCCGAACCAGACCCCGGTACCCACCAGGCGCGCGCCCACGCCCAGGCGCAAGAGCAACTCGGTACTGGCCTGGCCCAGGCTGACCAGCCGTTGGGGCGCGCGCTCGAAGACCAGGTCACGGCCGCAGTTGTGCACGGTCAGTGGATAGGCAGTGGCGGCTTGGGTGGCGAGGGGGGATACGGACAGCAGGCCGGCGGCGAGCAGCGGCAGAAGACGGCGAAACATGGACTCTCCTTGGGATGACGCGTCCCTTGTGGATGATGGATGTCCCCTGGCAAGGTCTGGCTCACTTCTCGCGAAGCTCACAGTGGCGCGACCGCGCCGGAGTTGCACCGGCTTCCCGCCAGGGAACGGAAAGGTCGCCGAGGGTGAGCCAGCGGCGACCAGGATTCAAGCACTAAATGTTACTTTATAACAATTCCGTATCGTACCAGCGCGGCGTATAGACCCATTCGCCGCCGTCGGCCCGCGGAAAGCGCCGGGTATGGCTGGAGCCGAGGATCACCAGGGTGCGCGAATCCACCATCTCGCTGCGCAGGGCGCCGAGGCTGGTGTATTCGAGACCGCCACCGGGACGGCCGACGTCGCGACCGAGGATCACCGGGGTGTTCGCCGAGCGGCAGCTGCGCAGGACGTCCAGCGCCCGGTCCAGCTGATGCGGTCGGGCCTTGGAGATGGGATTGTAGAAGGCCATGGCCAGGTCCGCCGCGGCGGCCTGGCGCAGGCGCTGCTCGATCACCGCCCAGGGCTTGAGGTTGTCGGACAGGGAGATCAGGCAGAAGTCGTGGCCCAGCGGCGCCCCGGCCAGGGCGGCGCTGGCCATGGCCGCGGTGATGCCCGGCAGGATCTCCAGCTCCACCGCCGCCCAGCGCGGATCATCGGCGCCTTCCAGCACCTCCAGTACCGCGGCGGCCATGGCGAAGACCCCCGGATCGCCGGACGACACCATGACCACCTGACGACCGCTGGCGGCCAGTTCGAAGGCATGGCGGGCACGCTGCAATTCTTCACGGTTGTCGCTGGCATGGGCCAGTTGGTCCGGGCGCAGGGGGCCGGCCATCTGCACGTAGGTCGCGTAGCCGAGCACGTCCTCGGCCTGGTCCAGGGCGCGGCGTACCACCGGTGCCATGAGTTCGGCCGCACCGGGGCCTAGGCCCACCACGCTGAGGCGGCCACGGCGCTGGCCGAGGTCATCGGCGTCCAGCGGCCGGTCATGCAGGTGCAGGGCAAGGCCCTGGGCCTGGGCCCGTACCACGGCCGCCCGGGCGAACTCCGGGGTGCGGGCGTCGACGAATCTCAAGGGTACGGCCAGCGCCTGGCTCAGCTCGGCCAGGCCGGGCGCGGCCATGTCTTCCGCCCGCGCCAGCAACACCGCCACGGCACCTGGCGCATAGCCGGTGCTGGCAAGGAGTTCGGTGACGGCGGCAGCGGTGGCATCGGCGCGTACCGCCACCAGCACGGCGCGGGGATGGATCAGCAGGGTATGGTCGTCGGCGCTGGTCATGGGCGAGACCAGGATGCGCTGCCGCGCCTCGGGATCGCGAGCCAGGGGTACCTCATCCAGCCAGGGCGCCTCGCCCTCGATGCGTACCGGGGCGCCGGCCAGCAGATCGGCCACCCGATGCTTGGCCACGTCGACGTCGGCTAGGGCATAGCCGGCCGGTGGATCGAGCAGGCAGGTGCCGAATCTCAGTTCGCCACTGGTGGTGATGGCCGGGGCCACGTCCAGCAAGGTACCCAGCTGGCGAGCCAGACGGTTGGCACCGGCCAGACCACCCAACAGCGGCACCACGGCGCTGCCGTCTTCGGCCACCGCCAGGACCGGCGGCTCGGCGGTCTTGTCATCCAGCAAGGACGCCAGGGTGCGGATGACGATGCCGGCGGCGCAGAGCACCACCAAGGGCCGCTGCTGGCGATAGAGGTCACGCAGGTGGTCGCCGAAGGCGTTGTAGCTGACATCGCCCTCGACCCGCCCGGCCAAACCATGCACCAGACTGCCCGGCAGGTCGTCCTGCAGGCGGCGGGCGGTGGCCAGGGCGCCGGGGCCGAGGATGACGATGGCCGGGCTCAACCCTTCCATTTCACCCCCGGCACCACCACCAGCGAGAAATACGGCGAGGCCATGGGCTCGACGGCGTCCAGCGCGACGATGCGCTGGTTGTCCATGGTGGCGCGCTCAATATAGCGGGCACGCTCGTCCAGGCCGAGCTCGCGCAACACCTGGCGCACCTTCTCGAAATTGCGCCCGAGCTTCATCACCACGGCGGCGTCGGCGCTGGCGAGGCGCGCCTTGAGTTCCTCGGCGGAGAGCACCCCGGAGAGCACCGTGAGGGTCTGGTTGCGATAGACCAGCGGCAGACCGAGCATGGCCACACCGCCGAGCATGGAACAGACCCCCGGCACCACCTGGGCTTCGTAGCGCTCGGCCAAGCGGTCGTGCAGGTACATGTAGGAGCCGTAGAAGAAGGGATCGCCCTCGCAGATCACCGCCACGTCACGGCCGGCGTCCAGATGGTCGGCCACCTGGGCGGCGGCGGTGTCGTAGAAGTCGGCGATCACCGTCTCGTAGGACAGCGGCGGCGCCAGCTTCTCGGTGGTCACCGGATAGACCAGTGGCAGGCGCTGCTGGCCGTCCAGCAGATAGCCCTCGATGACGCCATAGGCATTGCCGCCCTGGCCCGCGTTGGCCTTGGCCTTGGCGACGAAATAGGCCACCACCGGCGCGCCCTGCAGGAGGCGCAGGGCCTTCAGGGTGATGAGTTCCGGATCGCCGGGGCCGACGCCCAGGCCGAGCAGGCGGCCGGCCATCACTCCACCTCCGTGGCCAGGGCATTGACCGCTGCCGCGGCCATGGCGCTGCCGCCACGGCGGCCGCGGACGATGACGTAGGGCACGCCGCGACTGTCGGCGGCCAGGGCGTCCTTGGACTCCATGGCACCAACGAAGCCCACCGGCATGCCGAGGATCAGCGCTGGCCTGGGCGCCCCGGCATCGAGCATCTCCAGCAGATAGAACAGCGCCGTGGGGGCGTTGCCGATCACCACCACGCTGCCGGCCAGGTGCGGCCGCCAGCGCTCCAGGGCCACCGCCGAGCGGGTGTTGCCCTGGGCCACGGCCAGCTCGCGGATACCCTCGTCGTGCAGGGTGCAGATCACCTGATTGTTGGCCGGCAAGCGAGTGCGGGTAACGCCCTCGGCGACCATGCGGGCATCGCAGAGGATGGGCGCGCCGGCCGCCAAGGCCGCGCGACCGGCCGCGCCGGCACCCGGGGAAAAGGCCAGGTCCTGGACCACGTCGACCATGCCGCAGGCGTGGATCACCCGCACGGCGAGCTTTTCCAGGTCGGCGGGGATGGCCGAGAGATCGGCCTCGGCGCGGATGGTGGCGAAGGATTGGCGATAGATCGCCTGGCCGTCGCGTTCGTATTCAAGCATCACTAGGACTCCGGGCCAGCCAGGCGGCGGCCTCGTCGAGAGAAAGGTGGGTGGCGCGCCGCCGGCCCGGACCGGGCTGGGTGGCGTCGCGCACGAAGAGGTCATAGCGGCCGGGAGCCACCGCCAAGAGGGTATGGGGCGCCTGGCCAGCCAGGGCGCAACTGCGCGGGCAGCCGGAGAGATGCACCTCCACGTCCGCCGGCAGCCGCTCGGCCAGGCGTAGGGCATCGCCCTTGGTGTCGGCCTGGCCCTTGGCGCAGCCCTGGCTGCCGGTGCAGGCGATCAGCCGGGCCAGGGGCGCGGCGGGATCGGTGGTCAGCTCCAGGGTGGCCAGAGCGCCGAGCAACTCGGGGGCCCTGTCGACTGGCACATCGGGCAGCAGCAGGCCCTGCCAGGGGGTCAGGTGCACCGCGCCCTCGCCAAGGTGCTCGGCCAGGTCGGCGACGGCAGCCAGGCTGGTTGCCGGCAGTCGGCCCAGGGCGGGCTGGGCACCGACCCAGCAGCGACCCGGCTGAAGCTGGGGATGGCTGCCCAGGCGCAGCTCGGTTGCGGCCGCCGCGCGTGGGCTGCGCGGAACCGGCAGCAGGTCCAACCCCACCAGCAACTCTGCGGCCGGGCACTGAGCCAGCAGCTGGCGCATGCGGCTCTGCCCGGGACCGGCCAGGTCGAGAAAGCGATGCAGCAGCCGTGCGACGGTCGCCACCTCCTGGCCCGGGGCGATCAATCCAACCGGCGCATCCAGTGGGATACCGGCGAGACCAAGCGCATAGCCTTCGGGGCGAGCGGACAGCCAGACATCATGGGCATGGTCGAGCCGCGCCAGGCCCTCGCCGCCGTCCAGCTGCAGGGCGAACTTGGGCGACAGGCCATGCAGCCGGCGGTCGCCTTCCAACAGGGCGAGCAACTCGGCGGCCAGGGGACGGACATCCTGCAGCTGCTGCGGATCGCGCCCCGCCGTGGGGCTGAGCAGCAGATTGCGCACGTCATCGGCGGCCGGATCGCTCGGGCCCAGACCGGCGGCCTGCAAGGCAGCCACCAGGGCGTCGGCGCCGTCCGGGCGCACGCCGCGCAATTGCAGGTTGGCCCTATTGGTCAGCTCCAGTACCCCGTTCGCCCAGCGCTCGCTGGCGGCGGCGATCGCTCGCGCCTGGCCTGCCATGAGTCGCCCGCCCGGCAACTTCACCCGGCACAGGCCGCCATCGCGCGCGGGCACGATGCGCAGCAGGCCCGGACAGGCCGAAGGCCGCGGGACGAGGGCGGAAGGAGACGGAGGATTCACGGCGGAAGGTCGGGCTGAACGGGGAAAGACGTTATTATGCCCGCTTTGCCCGACCCCTTGAAAACGCCCGGTCGGCTGACGTTCGATGAGGTGTGTTCATGATCCCCTGGCTGACCGTGGTGGGTATCGGCGAAGACGGCTACCCCGGCCTCGGCAAGCAGGCCCGCCGCGCCCTGCTGGAAGCGCAGGTCGTCATCGGCGGTCCGCGCCAGCTGGCGCTGCTGCCACCCTGCATCCGCGCCACTCGCGAGCCCTGGCCGCAGCCCTTCGCCCTGGCCCCGGTCCTGGACCGCCGCGGCACCTCGGTCTGCGTGCTGGCCAGCGGCGATCCCATGCTGTTCGGCGTCGGCGCGAGCCTGGCACGCCAGCTGTCGGCCGACGAACTGCAGGTGCTGCCGGCGCCCTCTTCCTACTCCCTGGCCGCTGCGCGCCTGGGCTGGCCCCTGCAGGAGGTCGCGTTGCTATCGGTGGTGGCCCGGCCCCTGGCCGGGGTGGTGCGCCATCTCCATCCCGGCGCGCGCCTGCTGGTCTTGAGCAACGACGGTCACAGCCCCGCCGCCCTGGCCGCCCTGCTGGTGGACCAAGGCTTTGGCGCCAGCCAGCTGCAAGTGCTGGAGCACCTGGGCGGGCCCCTGGAACGCCGCATCGCCGGTCGCGCCGAGGCCTGGTCGCTGACCGAGGCGGCGGCGCTCAATCTGGTCGCCATCGAGGTCCTGAGCGAGACCGGTGAAGCGGGACTGCCGCTCACCCCCGGTCTGCCGGACAGCGCCTATCGCCACGACGGCCAGTTGACCAAGCGCGACGTGCGCGCCGTGACCCTGGCGCGTCTGGCGCCGCGTCCCGGCGAACTGCTGTGGGATGTGGGCGCCGGCTGCGGCTCCATCGGCATCGAATGGGCGCGCAGCCATCCCGGCTGCCGGGTGCTGGCCATCGAGGCCAATGCCGGTCGTCAGGCCCATATCCTCCATAACCGCGACCACCTCGGCGCCCCGGCGCTGCACCTGGTGGCTGGCCAGGCACCGGAGGCACTGGCCGGCCTGGCCACTCCGGACGCCATCTTCATCGGCGGCGGGCTCACAGCGCCAGGCGTGCTGGACGCCTGCTGGGTCGCCTTGCGGCCCGGCGGCCGCCTGGTCGCCAATGCCGTGACTCTGCAGACCGAAGCCGCTCTGGTGGCCTTCCGCGAGCACCACGGTGGTGACCTGACCCGGTTGCAGGTGGCCCAGGCCCAGCCACTGGGCGCCTTCGATACCTGGCGTGCGGCGCTGCCTATTACCTTGCTGGAAGTGGTGAAGCCGTGAGTCTTGGCTTGGGTTTGGCCCCCTCACCCCAGCCCTCTCCCCATGGGGGAGAGGGGGTGGTTGGGTGGTGGTTTGGAAGTCTGGCGTCTGGGCTACCGCCCGCTGCTCTGCTCAACAGAGAGACTAGCCGTCCTGCTCCCCGACTCGACGCCAAGCACCGCTCTTCCTCCCCTCTCCCTGGGGGAGAGGGGCCGGGGGTGAGGACACGCCATGCATGACGAAGCCTCCGCCGCTCTTACGGAAAAACCGCCCATGAAGATCCTCCTGCTCGGCGGTACTACCGAAGCCCTGGCCATCGCCCGCACGCTGCCGGCGGAGGCCATCTACAGCCTCGCCGGCCTGGGTCGGGTGCCCCAGGACCTGCCCTGCCAGGTACGGGTTGGCGGCTACGGCGGCGCCGCGGGGTTGGCCGCCTTTCTCCACAGTGAAGGCATCGAGCTGCTGCTGGACGCCACCCATCCCTACGCCGCCCGGATCAGCCACAACGCCGCCCAGGCCGCTGCTGACGCTGGCCTGCCCTGCTGGGCGCTGCGTCGCCCCGGCTGGCAGGCCGGACCGGGCGACGACTGGCGCGAGGTGGCCGACTGGGCCGAGCTGCAGCGAGCCCTGGCACCCTTCGCCCGCCCCTTCTTCACCCTGGGTCGCGAGCCGCTGGAGCATCTCCAGGAGATCCCGCCCCACCAGTTCTGGACCCTGCGCCTGCTCGATGCCCATCCCGGCACCGAACGGGCACGGATCATCGCCGACCGCGGCCCCTTCGCCCTGGAGGCCGAGCGTTCGCTCTTCGCCCAGGCCAACTTCGATGTGCTGATCAGCAAGAACAGCGGCAGTGCCGCTACCCAACCCAAGCTGCAGGTGGCCCGCGAACGCGGCCTGCCGGTGCTGATCCTGCGCCGCCCTACCCTGCCCAGCGTCGACCGCGAATTCGCCAGCGTCGCCGAATTGCTCGCCGCCCTGGCCGAGGAAACCCCATGACCGTCCATTTCATCGGCGCCGGCCCCGGCGATCCCGACCTCATCACCGTCAAGGGCCAGCGGCTGATCCGCCAATGCCCGGTGATCCTCTATGCCGGCTCCCTGGTGCCACAAGCGGTGCTGGAAGGTCACCAGGCCGAGACGGTGATCGACACCGCCAGCCTGGATCTCGACACCATCGTCGGGCATCTGGCCGCCGCCCATGCCCGAGGCCAGGACGTGGCCCGGGTGCATTCCGGCGATCCTTCGCTGTACGGCGCCATCGGTGAGCAGATTCGCCGCCTGCAGGCGCTGGGCATTGCCTACGAGATCGTCCCCGGCGTGACCGCCACCGCCGCCTGCGCCGCCCTGTTGGGTTGCGAGCTGACCCTGCCCGGCGTCAGCCAGACGGTGATCCTCACCCGCTACGCCAGCCGCACCGCCATGCCCGAGGGCGAGGCGCTGGCCGATCTCGCTCGCCACCGGGCGACCCTGGCCATTCACCTGGGCGTGGGCCAGCTGGAACGCATCGTCACCGACCTCCTGCCGCACTACGGTCCCGGCTGCCCGGTGGCCATCGTCCACCGCGCCAGCTGGCCGGATCAGGACAGCGTCCAGGGCACCCTGGCCGACATCGTCGAACGGGCGCGGGACAAGGATTTCCGCCGCACCGCGTTGATTCTGGTAGGCGAGGTGCTGGCACCGGGAGATTTCCAGGATTCCAAGCTGTACCGGCAAGGACCGGGGTAGCACCCGTAGGTTGGGCTGAGGCGGCTCCTCCGCCGAAGCCCAACACAAGGCGGCACTGTTGGGCTTCGCTGCGCTCAACCCAACCTACGTCGTACCTGCCTCAATACCCCGCCCCACCCTCGCCGCCGCTGACGATGGCCACGCCCGAGCTGGTCCCCAGGCGGGTCGCGCCGGCGTCCAGCATGGCCTGGGCAGTGGCTCGGTCGCGGACGCCACCGGAGGCCTTCACGCCCATGTCCGGGCCCACCTCCTCGCGCATCAGCCGCACGTCCTCCAGGGTCGCGCCGCCGTGGCCGAAACCGGTGGAGGTCTTGACGAAGGCGACCCCGAGGTCGCGGCAGATCCGGCAGGCCTGGCGCTTCTGGGTCTCGTCGAGCAGACCGGTCTCCAGGATCACCTTGAGCGGCACCGCGCCACAAGCCGCCTGCACCGCGGCGATGTCGGCGGACACCTCCTCCAGCAGGCCATCCTTCAGCCAGCCGAGGTTGAGCACCATGTCGATCTCCCCGGCCCCGGCGGCGATGGCCTGCGCGGCCTCGAAGGCCTTGGCCGCGCTCAGCCCGGCGCCGAGCGGAAAGCCCACCACCGCGCAGACCTTAACCGCACTGCCGGCCAGTTGCGCCGCGGCGTGAGGGACCTGGGCGGAATTCACGCACACCGAGTAGAAACCATGGGTACGCGCCTCCTGGCACAGGCGCTCGATCTGGGCGCGGCGGGCATCGGCGGCGAGCAGGGTGTGGTCGATGGTCTTGGCGAGTTCGCCGGGTTCAAGCTGCATGGGGCCTCCTCAGGCACGGGTAGCGTATGATCGGATCAGAATTCTTGGTTGGTGCGGCCTGCACCTCTAGTCGGACTCCCGTAGCGCACCCCTCATGGATAGCAAGAAAGCCGCTCGGCTCAAGCTGATGCACCAGGCGCTGCAGGATCAGCACGCCATTCACCTGCGTGAGATGGCCCAGCTGCTGGGTGTCTCGGAAATGACCCTGAGACGCGACCTGCGGCTCCCGCCGGACGGCCTGCGCCTGCTCGGCGGTCACGTCACCCGCGATGTCGGCGGCAGCGAGGCGCCCGGCTACCAGGTGGTGGAACAGGACCTGCGCCAGGTCGAGGAAAAGCGCCGCATCGGTCGGCTGGCCGCGGCGCAGATCCGCGCCGGCGACACCGTCTTCCTCGATTGCGGGACCACCACGCCTTTCGTGGTGGACTTCATTCCCGATGACCTGGAATTCACCGCCGTCTGCCATTCGCTCAATGTGCTGCTCAAGCTGCAGCAGAAGGTCAACTGCACCCTGGTGGTGTGCGGCGGGACCTTCCAGCGCAAGAACCAGATCTTCGAGAGTCGCCTGGAGACCGGGGTGCTCGACGGCGTGCGCCTCACCCACGCCTTCGTCTCGGCGGCCGGGGTGAGCGAGGACTTCGGCGTCACCTGCTTCAACTTCAACGAGGTCGAGGTCAAGCAGAAGGTCCTGCGCCAGGCCCAGCAGCGGCTGCTGCTGGTCGACCATACCAAGTTCGACGTGGTGCGCGCCGCGCATTTCGCGGCGCTCGACGACTTCGACTTGGTGGTCAGCGACGGGCGCATTCCGCGCAGCTATCGCGAGCGGATCGAGGCGAACGGCGCGCAACTGCTCACCTGATCCGCGTTGGGTCGGCCAGGCGCGTCAGCAGCGCCTCGCGTTCGGCGGCGGCGAGGTAGCCGGTGCGCACGCTGAAGGCCCGCCGTTCACCCGGTTGCAGCTGCTGCACCTGGCCCTTGGCGGTCTCGGCCAGATAGCCCTCCGGCTCGCAGGTCGCCGGCAGCACGAAGGCCGCCACCTGCTGGTCGGGGTTGTGCAGCACCCAGCGCGTGGCATGGGGCAAGCTCTCTGGGCGATAGGCCGTGTAGAAGGCCGCGCCGCCCGGATGCTCCAGCAGGAAGTGCGCCTCCCCTGCCGCGTCGGTACCCGGCGCATCGATGAAGCTGACGATTTCCGGCTGGTAGCGCTCAGGCGCATCCAGCACCCGCAGCCGTTCCGAATCTTCGGCCAGCTCGGCGATGAAAGCCTGCCAGTCGGCGGTCGGCCGCACATGGGCCGGCACGCTGGTGCGCACCCGGGTGCGGGTCACGCCCAGCGGCTCGTGGAAACGACCGCCGGGTACGTAGGCGTAGTTCATGTGGGCCATGTACATAAGGTCCATGGGCTGGCCGGCCTGGTTTTCCACCTCCAGGCCCAGTTCGAACACGGCGGTGTCCGGCCTCAGGGTCACGCTGGGTTGGGCGCGATAGCGATCGCCAAAGCCCATGGCGTAGTCATGGCGCCCGCCCAGGCGCAGGAAGTCACCCTCCGCGTCCCGGCCCAGCTCCAGCCAGGCCTCGTCCAGCGGCGCGCAGGGCAGTTCGCCGTGCAGCTCGTGGCTGTCCTCCGGCGCCGGGCAGCCGTTGCGCAGCACCCCGGCGTGGAACATGAAGCAGCCATAGGTCTCGATGATCCGCCGGGTCGGCCGCGGCTGGTCGAACAACCCGGGCATGGTCAGGCGGCAGCCGTCGAAGGTGGCATCCCAGATCATCTGCCCCTGATAGGGCAGCACGACCAGCCGGCCGCGGCGATTCTCCAGGGCCAGGGCGCGGACCCCGGAAGGATAGGTCCAGGCGCGCACCTGAAAGGCGTCGCTGGCGAGCAGGGTGCGCTCGCACGCGGTGAATTGCTCAGGCTGTAGGGGCAGGCGTACGGACATGGCGGCGCCCTCCTCAGGCGGTCTGGGCGGCGCCCACCGGCAGCCGCTCGCTGGCCGGATGACGCAGGCAGTAGAGGGCGTAGGCGACGATCACCGTGAAGCACAGCAGGGGCACCGAATAGGCCAGCTGCATGTTGCCGCCGGTGTAGTCCGACAGCAGGCCCTGGAAGATCGGGATCACCCCGCCGCCGACGATGCTCATCACCAGCAGCGAACCGCCGAATTCGGTGTCGCGACCGATACCGTCGACGGTCAGGCCATAGATGGTCGGCCAGCAGGGGCCAAGGAAGATGCTCACGCCCACGGCGGCGTACACCGCGGTGATGTTGGGCACCAGGATGGTGTAGGCCAGCAGGGCGATGCACAGCACGCCGTAGACGCCCAGCACCTTGGCCGGATGCCAGCGGCGCATCAGCAGGTTGGCGATCAGCTTGCCGACGAAATAGGCGGCGAAGGTGGTGAGCAGGAACCAGGAGGCGCTGCGCTCGTTCATGCCGCCGAGCTGCATGGCCAGGCGGATGGTGAAGCTCCAGACGCCGACCTGCGCGCCGACATAGAGGAACTGCGCCAGCACGCCAAAGACGAAGCGCGGATTGCGTCTCAGCCGACCCAGGCTGGCGGCCATGCCGTCGCCCTCGCTGCGGACGGCATCGTTGCCCTTGCAGGACGGATAGCGGGTACAGGCGATCAGCACGAAGATCAGCACCAGCACGCCGATCATCCACTGGTAGGGCGTCAGGGTGGCCTGGATCATCTGCAGCTGCTGGGCGGCGGCCTCGGCGGGATTCATCTGCAGCAGCTGCGCCTGGCTGGCGTCGCCGTCCTTGAACATCACGAAGCTGCCCACGTAGACGCCGGTCATGGCGCCGAAGGGGTGAAAGGTCTGGGAGATGTTCAACCGGCGGGTGCCAGTCTCGCGCGGCCCCAGCAGGGTCGAGTAGGTGTTGCAGGCGGTCTCCAGGAAGGACAGCCCCGCGGCGATCACGAACAGCGCCAGCAGGAACATGCCGTACTTGGCCATGGAGGCGGCCGGAAAGAACAGCAGGCAGCCGACCATGTAGAGGAACAGGCCGAAGAGGATGGTCGTCTTGTAGCTGAAGCGCCGCACCATCAGCGCGGCTGGCAGGGCCAGGAAGAAATAGCCGAGGTAGAAGGCCGACTGGACGAAGGCGGTCTGGAAGTCACTGAGCAGGAAGGCCTTCTTGAAGTGGGCGATGAGCACGTCGTTCATGCTCGCCGCGGCGGCCCAGAGGGCGAAGATGCAGCACAGCAGGATGAAGGCGAACCACGGTGTGCGGTTCAGGTAGTAGCCGTCGGCGCTGGGCCGCAGGGGTGACTGGCTCATTGTTGTTCTCCGTAGGGGTGCCAGGGTGGGGGATTGCCGACCTTGCGTCAGAGATCCAGGGACGCGAGGTAGTCTTCGAAGACCGCGGCCTCGGGATAGGAGGTCTGGGTGCCGCGCCCGGTGACCGACAGTGCCGAATAGGCCACGGCGCGCTGCATGGCGTCCCGCAGGCCGAGGCCCTGGACGCGGCCATGGGCGAAGCAGCCGATGAAGGCATCGCCGGCGCCGGTGGTGTCGATGGCCGCCACCGGCTGGCCGGGAAGGCTGAATTCGCCCTCCTCGCCCACGTACAGCGCGCCCTGGGCGCCCAGGGTGACCACCACGTGGCGGATGCCGCGACCGGCCAGCACCCGCGCGGCGGCGAAGGCGCTCTCGCGATCCCGCACGGGCAGACCGCTGACCAGGGCCAGTTCGGTCTCGTTGGGGACGAAGTAATCCAGCCGGGCGAGGTGCGCGGCGCTCAGGTCGGCCACCGCAGGGGCCGGATTGAGCAGCACGGGGATACCCAGGCGCTGGCCGCAGTCGATGGCGGCATAGACGGTCTCCAGGGCGATCTCCAGTTGCAGCACGATCAGCGCGCAGTCGCGCAGATCGGCTTCCGCGGCCTGGATGTCCGCCGGGCCGAGGGCGGCGTTGGCGCCCTTCACGATGAGGATGCTGTTGTGCGAGTCGGGCTGGACGAAGATCGGCGCCACCCCGCTGGAGCGACCCGGCGCACGAGTCACGTGACGGGTGTCGATACCGAAGCGGCGGAAGTTGGCCAGGGTGTTGTCGGCGAAGAGGTCGTCGCCGACCTTGGTCACCATCAGCACCTCGCTGCCCAGCTTGGCCGCGGCGACCGCCTGGTTGGCGCCCTTGCCGCCACAGCCGAGGGCGAAGTCCGGCGCTTCCAGCGTCTCGCCCTGCACGGGCAGTCGCTCGATGTAGGTGATGAGATCGACCATGTTGCTGCCGATGACCGCGATTTTGCCCATGCCGAGCACCCCTCCGTTTTTCTTGATGTTATTAAATTAACGGTTTTTGTTAATTTTCCATCATAGATACTGCAACTCGGGGCGCAGCTCAAGCGCCGGTGATCGCTCACGGACGACACCGGGCCGCCAGGACTCAAGGCTGGGAGCTGCGACACGAAATGCGGGAAGCGGAGAGATCAAGCGGCGGAGCGATACGGCAGCGGGCAGCGGCGCACCGGGGACCCGGTGCGCGCGGAGAGGATCAGTGAAACACTTCGGCGATGAAGGCCGCGCCGATGAAGGTGCCGAAGCTGGCGATCAGCGAAACCACCACGATGCGCCAGCCGAGGCGACGGAAGGCCGGGATGTCCTTGGCGATGGACAGGCCGGCGAAGGCCAGCATGGGGGTGATCAGCGCCATGATGCCGACCGCGTTGTGGGCGGCGGTGATCTGCGGCGCCAGCGGGCACCAGGGCGAGGTCAGGAACATGGCCACCAGCGATACCCAGCACACCGCCGGCACCTTGCGGCGAAACAGCTGGCAGAGCAGTTCACCGACGAAGGCCGCCAGGATCATCACCGCGACGCCCAGGAAAGCAGCCGGTGGCAGGGTCTTACTCATCACCAGGGTCGCCAGCAGCGCCAGGGCACCCGAGGCCAGCCAGGCGCTGAAGCGTGCCGACCAGCCCAGTTCCACGGGCTCGTCCACCACGGCGGCATCCACCGAACTCTGCTGGAAGGAGGCCTTGGTGGTACGGCCGATGCGCGGCTCCATCACCCGGTAGCCCCAGACCGCCAGCGGCAGGGAGATGAACAGGGTGAAGTAGGTGCCCAGGGTCAGGGTGATGAGGTTGGCGGCGGCGGCCAGCGCCATGACCTCCGTGGCCACCTCGGCGGTCTGCTGGGCCGCGATGGCACCGGCCGCGGCGGCCATGATGCTGCCCGAGCCCAGGCCGGCGCCCATGGCCAGGGAATAGGGGTGAAAGATGTTCAGGCTGGCGATGAAGCCGGCGACGATGGCCATGAACACTGCGCCGAACAGGGTGCCGGTCAGGTACTCGGCGAGCACGCCACGACCTTCCGGGGAGTCCATGCCATAGCGTTCGCTGATGATCGCCAGACTCGGTTCGCGCCCCACCGAGAAGGTGGCGCCGATGGCCTCGCGCTTGATGCCCAGCAGCAGGGCCACCGGCAGGCCGAGCAGGATGGTGCCGACGAAATGCCCCAGCTCCTGGAAGGCCAGTGCCCAGCCGGCGGCGATCACCGTGGGCAACGAGCCACCCACCACCAGGCCGAGCTTGGCGATGAACACCAGCAAGGCGTATTGCAGAATGGCCGCCGAGCGCACCTGGGCGCCGCGGTCGATACCCAGACCCAGCGGCATGCGCTTGCCGACCTGCCCCACCGCCGCACCCAGCAAGAGCGCCCAGATCATCGGCAGCAGCACCACCTTGCCCGGACCCAGCGGTATGGTGAGGGAGCCGATCAGCTCGGCGATCAGCAGCACCAGCGCTGCCCAGATGTAGAGTCTGACGGTATTGCTGACGGCTCGGTCCTGGCCCACGGCCAGCGTCGGATTGGCGCTCATTCTTCCCCCTGCGGCCCGCTCGCGGGCTCGGTTGTTGGTATGGTTGGCAGTCGCGGGCGGCGAGGCTCGCTGGGCAGAAACGAAGGCTCCTCGAAGGAGCACGACCCGGTCGTTCTAGGTGCCTAGGCAAAGTTGCATGCGCGTTTTCCGAAGGGTGGAACGCCTGCAGGAACGCCATCCTGCGCGGCCCTTTCCGCCTTCCGAGGCCTTGCGCCGCGGGCTTCGCCCAGGCCGGGGCGGCCGTGGTCTTGGCCCGAGTATGGACAGCGGCCTGTTCTCTCTCCAATACTGGAAATGGCCTTTTCCGTTGCCTTTAAGAGAACACACGGATGCGTGGAATTCACGAACAGCGCTTGCATTATTTCGTCGAAGCGGTGCGCCTGGGGAGCGTGCGCGCCGCAGCTGACGCCCTGGATATCGCCCCTTCCGCGGTCAGCCGGCAGATCGCCCAGGTCGAGGCGGAGCTGGGCGTCGACCTCATCGAGCGACACCGCCGCGGCATCACCCCGACCGAGGCCGGGCGCCTGGTGCTGGACTATTTCCGCCAGCGCCAGACCCAGCTCGACGGCCTGAGAGACGCCATCTCCGACCTGCAGGGCCTACGCACCGGCCGCGTGGTGCTGGCCATCGGCGAGGGCTTCATCGGCGACCTGTCGTGCACCCTGGGCGACTTTTCCGCGCGGCATCCGGAGATCGAGGTCAGGGTCAATGTGGTGGGCACCAACGAGGTGATTCGCCAGGTGATGGAAGACGAGGCGCAACTGGGGCTGGTGTTCAATCCGCCGCGCGATCCGCACCTGCGCGTACATGGCAGTCGCGAGCAGCCGCTTTATGCGCTGGTGGCACCAGGGCATCCGCTGGCCGGAGCCCGGGCGCCCGTGACCCTGGCTGAGCTGGGCCAGCACCGCCTGGCGCTGCCGGATATTTCCTACGGCATCCGCCAGATGCTCGACGCCGTGGAGCAGGCCGCCGGCCAGCGCCTGGCACCAACCCTGACCTGCAACACCTTCGCCCTGCTTAAGCACTATGCCCAGCAGGGCGGCGTAACCCTGCTGCCGCTGTTCGCCGCCACCCAGGAGCTGGATAGCGGCGCCTTATGCGCCCTGCCCCTGGCCGATCCGGGTTTCGCCCGCGCCCACGTCGAGCTGGTGACCCGCCTGGGGCGCAAGCTCAGTCGCGCCGCGGACGAGTTGCGCACGGCCATGGTGCAGCAGATGACTGCCTTTCGCTGAGCGTCGGCGGCCGTCGCTGTAAGAGGCCTAGACCGGCAACTCCTGGCGCACCAGCTCCGCCCACAGCCGCACGGCCGGCTCGATGATGGCGTCGTTGAAGTCGTAGGCCGGGTTGTGCAGCGGCGCCGAGGGTCGCTCACCATCGACACCCAGCCAGAGATAGGCCCCCGGACGCGCCGCCAGCATGAAGGCGAAGTCCTCGGAGGCCATGGACGGTGGCACGCCGTCGCTGACCCGCTCGGTGCCAAAGACGGTCACCGCCGCCTGACGCACCCGCGCCGCCTGCTCGGGATGGTTCTGGGTCACCGGATAGCCGCGGGTGAATTCCAGCTCGCCGCGTACCCCCTGGGCCAGCGGCGCCTGGGCGACGATCTCGCCGATCAGCCGCTCCACCTCGGCACGTACCGCGCCATCCAGGCAGCGCACCGTGCCCCTGAGCCGTGCCACCTCGGGGATGACGTTGATGGCCTCCCCCGCCTCCAGCATGGTCACGCTGACCACCGCGGCAGCCAGCGGCGAGATCCGTCGGGCGACGATGGTCTGCAGCTGCAGGATCAGGTCCGCCGCGGCGACGATGGGATCGCGCCCGCGCTCGGGCATGGCCGCGTGGCAGCCCTTGCCGGTGAGGGTGATGGCGAAGGTATCCAGCGAAGCCATCATGGCGCCCGGATTGACCACCACCTGGCCGGCCGGCAGCCCCGGCCAGTTGTGCAGGCCGTAGAGGGCGTCCATGGGAAAGCGTTCGAACAGGCCGTCCTCGATCATCTTCTGGGCGCCGCCAAGATTTTCCTCGGCGGGCTGGAAGACGAAATAGAGGGTGCCGCGGAAATCGCGGTTTTCGCTCAGGTGGCGGGCGGTGGCCAGCAGGATGGCGGTGTGGCCGTCATGGCCGCAGGCGTGCATGCGCCCGGCGGCGGTGGAACGGTGGGGAACGTCCCCCACCTCCTGCATCGGCAGGGCGTCCATGTCGGCACGCAACCCCAGGCTCGGGCCCTCGCCGTGGCGCAACACCCCGACCACGCCGGTGCCGCCGAGGCCGCGATGGACCTCCAGGCCGAAGCCTTCCAGCAATTCGGCCACCCGCGCCGCGGTGCGGTGCTCGGCGAAACCCAGCTCGGGGTGGGCGTGGAAATCGCGACGCCAGCTGCGGGCGTCGTCCAGTAAGGCTTGATGGATGGTCATCTGTTACTCCAGGCTGGCGCCGTAGCCGAAGCCGGCGGCGGGCACCGCGGCGGTTTCCACCCAGACGCTCTTCACCTCACTGTATTCGCGCAGGGCATCGAGGCCCGAGGAGCGACCGTAGCCGCTCTCGCCGTAGCCGCCGAAGGGCGAGCTGACGTGGATGGTCTTGTAGCCGTTGACCCAGAAGGTACCGGCGCGCACGCCCCGGGCCACCCGGTGGGCGCGACCGACATCGCGGGTCCAGACCGCCCCGGCCAGACCGAAGCGGCTGTCGTTGGCGATGCGGATGGCGTCGGCCTCGTCCTTGAAGGGGATAGCCACCACCACTGGCCCGAAGATCTCTTCCTGGGCGCAACTCAGGCCGTTGTGACCGGCCAGCACCGTGGGATTGACGTAGTAGCCGGTCCCGGCGGGCAGCGGCTCGACGCCATTGGCGACATGCCGCGCGCCTTCACCCAGGGCGCCTTCCACCATGTTGCGCACATGGGCGAATTGCTTGGCGTTGTGGATCGGGCCGATCTGGGTCTCGGGATCGCTCGGATCTCCCACCTTGAACTGGCTGGCGGCGCGGGCCACCGCCTGGATGAAGCGCTCGTAGATGGATTCCTGCACCAGCAGCCGCGAACCCGAGACGCAACTCTGACCGGCGCCGGAAAAGATCGCCGCCTGGGCGCCGCGTACGGCCAGGTCCAGGTCGGCGTCTTCGAAGACGATGTTGGCCGACTTGCCACCCAGCTCCAGCACCACCGGGATGCAGCGCTGGGCCGCGGCGGCGGCGATGTGCCGGCCGGTGGCCGGCGAGCCGACAAAGACCACCTTGCGGATGTCGGCGTGGGCGATCACCTGCTGGCCGACGGTATGGCCCTGGCCGGCGAGCACGTTGACCAGGCCCTTGGGCGCACCGGCGCGTTCCACCAGCACGCCCAGCAGCAGCGAGGTCACCGGAGTCAGCTCGGAAGGCTTGAGGATCACCGCGTTGCCGGCGGTGATGGCCGGGGCGATCTGCCAGCCACCGGTAAAGATGGGTGCGTTCCAGGGGGTGATCTGCAGCACCGTGCCCAGGGGTTCGTAGGTCACGTAGTTGAGGTGGCTGGTGGGCACCGGGATGACTTCGCCATGCAGCTTGTCGGCCCAGCCGGCGTAGTACTCGAACATCTCGGCGACCTTGAGCACCTCGACGCGGGCATCACGGATCGGTTTGTTGGCGGTCAGCGATTCCAGCTGCGCCAGGACCTCGGCCTCCTCGCGGACCAGGGCGCCAACCTTGTAGATGATGCGCCCGCGCGCCTGGGCGGTCAGGGCGCGCCACTCCTCGCGTGCCCGGCGGGCGGCGGCATCGGCGCGCTCGACCACCGCCAGGTCGGCATCGGGGTAGCTGTAGGCCGGGCTGTCGTCATGGGCGCTGCGCACGGTGATCCGCTCGCCGCTGCCATCGACGAAGGCGCCGTCCACAAAGCTGGCGACCTGCTGGCGGTCGCCCCAGAAGGGCTTGAGCAATTCCAGCGTCTTGGCATTCATCATGATCATTCCCCCTTGCCGAACAGGTCTTCGCTGGTGCGTCGCGCGATGGCGCAGAAATCCTCGCCATCGGCCAGGGTCTCGGCGCTGGCCTTCCAGGCCTGGGCCGTGGCCGCGGCCAGTGGCAGGTCGAGGCCGAGTTCGGCGATGAGCTGCTGGGCCAGGCCCACGTCCTTGCGCATCAGGCCCATGGTGAAGCCGGAGTCATAGGCCTTGTTCAGCACCCAGGTAGGGAACATGCTCTGGCTGGCGGCACTGCGCCCGGAACCGGCATTGATGCCTTCGAGCAGCTTCTCCGGGGCGACGCCGGCACGGGCGGCCATGGTCACCGCCTCGGCGGTGGTGATCAGGTGCGCCGCGGCGAGCAGGTTGTTGGCGATCTTGGCGATGTTGCCGGCGCCCACGGCGCCGATGTGTACCCGGGTCGCGCTCATGGCTTCCAGCGCCGGCAGCGCCTTGGCCAGGGCCGCCTCGCTGCCGCCGATGACCATGGTCATGGTGCCGGCCGCGGCACCGGCGGGGCCGCCGGAGACCGGGGCATCGAGGAAATCGGCACCGACCTCGGCGAAGGCCGCCGCTACGCGGCGGCTGGTCTCCGGGGTGGAGGTGGTGGTGTCGACCACCACGGTGCCCGGCCGCACGCGGCTGACCAGGCCCGCCTCGCCCAGGCACACGGCCTCGACGTGCTCGGCCTTGGGCAGCGACAGCACGATGACGTCGCTGCTGGCGGCCAGGGCCACCAGATTGCCGGCGATGGCCACGCCCTGGGCAGCGACCCGCTCGCAGGCGGCGCTGGAGGGATCCAGCCCGGTGACGGCAACGCCCTTGCGCGCCAGGGTGATCGCCATGTTGCCGCCCATGTTGCCGAGTCCGATGACCCCGACCTGCCTGCCCATGCCTTGTTCCTCTTCTTCGAATGGGTGGTGACCGACCCGGTGGCCGGCCCCTTGCGATCGAGTATGGGAGGCCCAGGCATCACCACCAATACGGCATTCGGACTTTCATGTTGCGCAAAAGGCAACGGCGAAAGAGGGCACCAGCATCGTGCAAAGGCGCCGTCGGCGGGCACTGGCAAGCCCCAGGCTGGTGCAAGGCAACTGGCCGCAAGAGCCCGGTTTAGAGGCAAGAGGCCAGTCGCCATGCGCCTTGCCGAGGTCTGGCACAGTTCCTGATAAGCGCCCTGGCGGGCCAGCAGCCCAGCCCAACAACAGCGCACGTTCGCTTAGGAGCCTTTCGCATGAAGCGCCGCCCTCTACTGAAGACCACCCTCGCCGCCTCCGCCCTGCTCATGAGCGGCCTGTTCCCCTGGAGCGCCGCCCACGCCGCGGACACCATCAAGGTCGGCATCCTGCATTCGCTGTCCGGCACCATGGCCATCTCCGAGACCTCGCTCAAGGACATGGCGCTGATGACCATCGACGAGATCAACGCCAAGGGCGGCGTGCTGGGCAAGAAGCTGGAGCCCGTGGTGGTGGATCCGGCCTCCAACTGGCCACTGTTCGCCGAGAAGGCGCGCCAGCTGGTGACCCAGGACAAGGTCGCGGTCACCTTCGGCTGCTGGACCTCGGTCTCGCGCAAATCGGTCCTGCCGGTCTATGAAGAACTCAACGGCCTGCTGTTCTACCCGGTGCAGTACGAAGGCGAAGAGATGTCGCCCAACGTCTTCTACACCGGCGCGGCGCCGAACCAGCAGGCCATCCCGGCGGTGGAATACCTGATGAGTGAAGAAGGTGGCGGCGCCAAGCGCTTCTTCCTGCTGGGCACCGACTACGTCTATCCGCGCACCACCAACAAGATTCTCAGATCCTTCCTGCACAGCAAGGGCGTGCAGGACAAGGACATCGAAGAGGTCTACACCCCCTTCGGCCACAGCGATTACCAGACCATCGTCGCCAACATCAAGAAGTTCGCCGCCGGCGGCAAGACCGCGGTGGTCTCCACCATCAACGGCGACTCCAACGTGCCCTTCTACAAGGAACTGGGCAACCAGGGCCTGAAGGCCACCGACGTGCCGGTGGTGGCCTTCTCGGTGGGCGAGGAAGAACTGCGCGGCATCGACACCAAGCCACTGGTGGGCCAGCTGGCCGCCTGGAACTACTTCGAGTCGCTGGATAACCCGGTGAACAAGAAGTTCGTCGAGGCCTGGAAGGCCTACGCCAAGGCCAAGAACCTGCCTAACTACCAGACCGCCGTGACTAACGACCCCATGGAAGCCACCTATATCGGCATCCACATGTGGGCCCAGGCAGTGGAAAAGGCCGGCAGCACCGACGTCGACAAGGTCCGCAAGGCCATGGCCGGCCAGACCTTCGCCGCACCGGACGGCTATACCGTGAAGATGGACGAGAAGAACCACCACCTGCACAAGCCGGTGATGATCGGCGAGGTCCAGGACGACGGTCAGTTCAACGTCGTCTGGCAGACCGAGGGCCCGGTCCGCGCTCAGCCCTGGAGCCCCTACATCCCCGGCAACGACAAGAAGTCCGACGAACCGGTGAAGAGCGGCAAGTAACGGCCAGCCCTCCCCCCCCGGCCCCTCTCCCGGAGGGAGAGGGGCGCAAAACGCCGCCCAGCCTGCAGCTCTTACCCCCCCTCCCTCAGGGAGAGGGTTGGGGTGAGGGCAAAAGGCGTTCCGCAGCCAACAGGAAACACCCGCACCACCACCGCTCCGCTCCTCCCCCTCTCCCCCTGGGAGAGGGCCGGGGTGAGGGCTCGCCAGCGCACCCGGTCAGACCGCCAGACGCCCGGCACCAGAAACGAGGCCACGCCCGCCCTCCCCCGGGAGACGTCGTGCAGGAGCCTTTACCCATCGACGAGGCCGAGTATGTCCCTACGCCTTTTTCTTCTGCCCCTGCTGTTGCTGCTCGTGGGCACCGCCCAGGCCGGTCCCGCCGCCGAGCTGGCCGCCGCCAGCGCCAACGACCAGGCCAAACTCCTGCAAGCATGGGCCGCCGAACCCGACACCGCCCAACTCCCGGTCCTCCAGGCGCTGCAGGACGGTCGCTTCTATGTCGACGAAGACAAGCGCCCCTTCTACAAGACCGGCGACAGCTACAGCGCCGCCGAAGGTGACGCCACCGCCCCCACCGGCACGCCCAAGCCGGTGCGCCTGAACAACCGCCTGCGCATCCTCATCGGCGCCGCCCAGGCCAGCGGCGGGTTGCTGTCCGCGGATGCCAGCGTTCGCCTGGCCGCCGCCCAGGCCCTGCGCCAGGAGGCCAAGCCCGAGCAGCGACCCTTCCTGGAAAAGCGCCTGCAGAGCGAAGCGGACAAGGACGTGAAAGGCGCCCTCGCCGCCGCCCTGGCCAATCTGCAGCTGACCGATCCCGATCCCGCCGTGCGCCTGGCCGCGGTGCGGCTGCTCGGCGAATCCGGCGAGCCCCAGGCCAAGACCCGCCTGCAGGCCCTGCTCGATCCTGCGGTGGAAGCCAACGAAGACGTCCGCAAGGCCGCCGCCACCGGCCTCGCCCAGGTCGAGCGCAAGCTGCTGCTGGGCGACCTGCTCGGCCAGGCCTTCACCGGGCTGTCGCTGGGCTCCATCCTGTTGCTCGCCGCCCTGGGCCTGGCCATCACCTATGGCCTGCTCGGCGTCATCAACATGGCCCACGGCGAGATGCTGATGCTCGGCGCCTACAGCACCTATGTGGTACAGCTGACCCTGCAACGCCTGGCCCCCGAGTGGCTGGCCTGGTATCCGCTGCTGGCACTGCCGGTCGCCTTCGCCGTCACTGCCGCCATCGGCATGGCGCTGGAGCGCACCGTGATCCGCCATCTTTATGGCCGACCGCTGGAAACCCTGCTGGCCACCTGGGGCATCAGTCTGATGCTGATCCAGGCGGTGCGGGTGCTGTTCGGCGCCCAGAACGTCGAGGTGGCCAACCCCGCCTGGCTGTCCGGCGGCATCCAGGTGCTGCCCAACCTGCTCCTGCCGTGGAACCGGGTGATCATCCTCGGCTTCGTGGTCTTCGTGCTGGTCCTGACCTGGGCCCTGCTGAACAAGACCCGGCTGGGCCTCAACGTGCGCGCCGTGACCCAGAATCGCAACATGGCCGCCTGCTGCGGCGTCCCCACCGGGCGCATCGACATGCTCGCCTTCGGCCTTGGCTCCGGCATCGCCGGCCTCGGTGGCGTGGCCCTGTCGCAGATCGGCAACGTCGGCCCGGACCTCGGCCAGAGCTACATCATCGACTCCTTCCTGGTGGTGGTGCTCGGTGGCGTCGGCCAATTGGCCGGCAGCGTACTGGCGGCCTTCGGCCTGGGCATCGTCAACAAGATCCTCGAACCCCAGATCGGCGCCGTGCTGGGCAAGATTCTCATCCTCGGCCTGATCATCCTGTTCATCCAGAAAAGGCCCCAGGGCCTGTTCGCCCTCAAGGGGAGGGTCATCGATTGAACCAGCCACTCGCGCTTACTGCTGTGCAGAAGGCCGGCCCGCGCCTGAGCCTGGCCGTGCTCGGCCTGGCCCTCGCCGTGCTGATCGCCCTGCCGCTGCTGTCCCTGCTGCCGGCCGACAACCCCTTCCAGGTCTCGGCCTACACCCTGACCCTGGTGGGCAAGATCCTCTGCTACGCCATCGTCGCCCTGGCGCTGGACCTGGTCTGGGGCTATGCCGGGATGCTCTCCCTCGGCCACGGGCTGTTCTTCGCCCTCGGCGGCTACGCCATGGGCATGTACCTGATGCGCCAGGCCGCCGGCGACGGTCTGCCGCCGTTCATGAGCTTTCTCTCCTGGACCCGCTATCCCTGGTTCTGGGCCGGTACCGACCATTTCCTCTGGGCGCTGTGCCTGGCGGTGCTGGCCCCCGGCCTGCTGGCCCTGGCGTTCGGTTTCTTCGCCTTCCGCTCGAAGATCAAGGGGGTCTATTTCTCGATCATGACCCAGGCGCTGACCTTCGCCGGCATGCTGCTGTTCTTTCGCAACGAGACCGGCTTCGGCGGCAACAACGGCTTTACCGGCTTCACCACCCTGCTGGGCTTTCCGGTGGCCGCCCAGGGCACCCGCGCGGTGCTCTTCCTGCTCACCGTGGCCCTGCTGGTGGCCAGCCTCTGGCTGGGCTGGCGCCTGGCGCAGAGCAAGTTCGGCCGCATCCTCACGGCGATTCGTGACGCCGAGAACCGGGTGACCTTCTGCGGCTACGATCCGCGCGGCTTCAAGCTGTTCGTCTGGGTGCTCTCGGCAGTGCTCTGCGGCCTGGCCGGGGCGCTCTACGTACCCCAGGTGGGCATCATCAACCCCAGCGAGATGGCCCCGACCAACTCCATCGAAGCGGCCATCTGGGTCGCCCTCGGCGGACGCGGCAGCCTGATCGGCCCGGTACTCGGCGCCGGCATCGTCAACGGTGCCAAGAGCTGGTTCACCGTGGCCTTTCCCGAATACTGGCTGTTCTTTCTCGGTGCCCTGTTCATCGTCGTCACCCTCTACCTGCCGCGTGGCGTGATCGGCCTCATCAAGAAGGAGCGCGACGCATGAAAGCCGCCCCCATACCTCCTACCGCCGCGGAAGTGCTCGACCCTGGCATCGGCGCCGAAGCCAGCGGCCTCGGCCATCGCGCCGGTAAGGGCCTGGATACCCACCACGGCACCATCCTCAGCCTGGAAGGCATAGAGGTCAGCTTCGACGGCTTCAAGGCCCTGCGCGACCTCAATCTCTACATCGGCGTCGGCGAACTGCGCTGCATCATCGGCCCCAACGGCGCCGGCAAGACCACCATGATGGACGTTATCACCGGCAAGACCCGCCCCGATCGCGGCAGCGCCTGGTTCGGCGAGACCCTGGACCTCACCCGCCTGCAACCGGTGCAGATCGCCCAGGCCGGCATCGGCCGCAAATTCCAGAAGCCCACGGTGTTCGAGGCCCTGACCGTCTGGGAAAACCTGGAGCTGGCGCAGCGGACCGACAAGTCGGTCTGGGCCAGCCTGCGCGCGCGGCTCTCCGGCGAACAGCGCGATCGCCTGGAAGAGGTGCTCGGCACCATCCGCCTGCAGGAGTCGCGCGGGCGCACTGCCGGGCTGCTGTCCCACGGCCAGAAGCAATTCCTCGAGATCGGCATGCTGCTGGTGCAGGAGCCGCAACTGCTGCTGCTCGACGAACCCGTGGCCGGCATGACCGACGCCGAGACCGAATTCACCGCCGAGCTGTTCAAGTCGCTGGTGCCCCGGCACTCGCTGATGGTGGTGGAGCACGACATGGGCTTCGTCGGCAGCATCGCCGACCACGTCACCGTGCTGCACCAGGGCCACGTCCTGGCCGAAGGCTCGCTGGACCAGGTCCAGGCCAACGACCAGGTGATCGAGGTGTATCTGGGGCGCTAGCGCCCCTGCTTTCAATTGATCGCGGCCATGGCGGTTCGCCGCTGCGACCGCTCCTACAGGTGCCGATGTCGCCGTAGGAGCGGCCCATGGCCGCGATAAAATCTTTACGAGGCGCCCATGCTCCAGGTGAACGAACTCCATCAATACTACGGCGGCAGCCACATCCTGCGCGGCCTGTCCTTCGAGGCCCCCATCGGCGAGGTCACCAGCCTGCTCGGCCGCAACGGCGTCGGCAAGACTACCCTGCTGCGCTGCCTCATGGGCCTGATCCCGGCCAAGCGCGGCAGCATCACCTGGGAAGGCCAGGACATCACCGCCCGCAAGCCGCACCAGCGGGTGCAATCCGGCATCGCCTACGTGCCCCAGGGCCGCGAGATCTTTCCGCGTCTCACCGTCGAGGAAAATCTACTCATGGGCCTGTCGCGCTTTCCCGCCCGGGAGGCCCGCGAGGTGCCGGAGTCCATCTACGAACTCTTTCCGGTGCTCCGGCAGATGCGCCAGCGTCGCGGTGGCGACCTCTCCGGCGGCCAGCAGCAGCAACTGGCCATCGGCCGCGCCCTGGCCAGCCGCCCGCGGCTGCTGATCCTCGACGAACCCACCGAGGGCATCCAGCCCTCGGTGATCAAGGAGATCGGCACCGTCATCGCCCACCTGGCCAAGCGTGGCGACATGGCCATTCTGCTGGTGGAGCAGTTCTACGACTTCGCCAGCGAACTGGCCGACGGCTACCTGGTGATGTCCCGCGGCGAGATCGTCCAGCGCGGTCGCGGCGCCGACATGGAGGCCGAAGGAGTGCGCGGACTGGTGGCGATCTAGGTCACCAGGGTCGATAATCGAACGCTTCCGGCGCAACACCCCGGCGGCGGATTGACGAAATTAACCAGCTGGTACATTTTCTCTGCAACGCCGGGTGCTGGTCCGCCCGGCTAGACAACAACAGAGAGAACGCCATGTCCCGCCGCATCCTGGTCCTCAACGGCCCCAACCTCAATCTGCTCGGCACCCGCGAGCCCGCCACCTACGGCCACGAAACCCTGGCCGACGTCGCCCGGCTGTGTACCGAGACCGCCGCCGCCGAGGGTTACGAGGTGGACTTCCGCCAGACCAACCACGAGGGCGAATTGCTCGACTGGATCCACGCGGCCCGCGGCGCCTATGCCGGGGTGGTGATCAATCCCGCCGCCTGGACCCACACCTCGGTGGCCTTGCGCGACGCCCTGGTGGCCAGCGAGTTGCCGGTCTACGAGGTGCACCTGTCCAACGTGCATCGCCGCGAAGCCTTCCGTCATCATTCTTATGTCTCGGGCATCGCCGTCGGCGTCATCTGCGGCCTCGGCAGCCAGGGCTATCGCGCCGCCATCGCCGCCCTCATCGCCCACCAGGGAAACTAACGCCATGACCGCATCGAAATCCGTCCTCGCCGGCCTCATCGGCGCCGGCATCCAGGCTTCGCTGACGCCCGCCATGCACGAACGCGAAGGCGACGCCCAGGGCCTCAGATACCTCTATCGCCTGATCGACCTGGACGTGCTCGGCCTCACCGCCGACGCCCTGCCCGAACTGCTGCAGGCCGCCCAGCGCACCGGCTTCACCGGTCTCAACATCACCTTTCCCTGCAAGCAGGCGATCATCCCACTGCTCGACGACCTCTCCCCCGAGGCGCGCGGCATCGGCGCGGTGAACACTGTGGTCCTGGCCGACGGCCGCACCGTGGGCCACAACACCGACTGCCTGGGCTTCGCCGAAGGCTTCCGCCGCGGCCTGCCGGACGTGGCCAAGCGCCTGGTGGTGCAACTGGGTGCCGGTGGCGCCGGTAGCGCCGTGGCCCACGCCCTGCTCGCCGAGGGAGTGGACCAGCTGTTCATCTTCGACGTCGAGGCCGAGCGCGCCCAGGCGCTGGTAGACAACCTGACCCGCCACTTCGGCCCCGGTCGCGCCGCGGTCGGCACCGACCGGGCCGCCGCGGTCGCCGCTGCCGATGGCCTGGTCAACACCTCGCCGGTGGGCATGGCCAAGCTGCCCGGCATGCCACTGCCGGCCGAACTGCTGCACCCCGGCCTCTGGGTCGCCGAGATCATCTACTTCCCGCTGGAAACCGAACTGCTGCGCCAGGCCCGCGCCCTCGGCTGCCGCACCCTCGACGGCGGCACCATGGCCGTGTTCCAGGCGGTCAAGGCCTTCGAACTCTTCAGCAGCCGCAGCGCCGACGCCGAGCGCATGCAGGCCCATTTCGCCGAATTGCGCGGGTAGTCCTAAGCGTTGGGCTTCGCTGCGCTCAACCCAACCTACACCGCTAACCCGTAGGTTGGGTTGAGACAGCTCCACCGTCGAAGCCCAACGAGCCCGAGCGCTGCTGCCTCCTGCTTACCCCATAAAAAAGGGGAAGCCTCGGCCTCCCCTTTCTCATCCCCTCGCCTCAGCGCGGCATGTTCGGCTGGCGCCGCGACTTCTTGCGCGGACCGCCCTTGGCGTAGCCGGCGGCCTGGCCTTCCTGGCCCTTGTCCCAGGCCTTGCTGCCATCGCTGGCGCGGGGCGGCAGGCCGGTGTGCTGGGTGAGGATGCGGCCAGCGCCGGTGCCGGCCTTCTTGCTGCCCACCGGGGTGGAATTCTTGCGCCGCGCGCTCTGGTAGCCCGCGTCGCCCACCGGCTGGGTGGCCGGGATCAACTGGTGCTTGCCCGGCCCGATCAGGTCGGCGCGGCCCATCTCCTTGAGCGCCTCGCGCAGCAGCGGCCAGCCCTTGGGATCGTGGTAGCGCAGGAAGGCCTTGTGCAGGCGGCGCTGCTGGTCGCTCTTGACGATGGTCACGCCGTCGCTCTTGTAGGTGACCTTGCGCAGCGGATTCTTGCCCGAGTGGTACATGGCCGTGGCGGTGGCCATCGGCGAGGGATAGAAGGCCTGGACCTGATCCGCACGGAAGCCGTTGCGCTTGAGCCACAGCGCGAGGTTCATCATGTCCTCGTCGGTGGTACCCGGGTGCGCGGCGATGAAGTAGGGGATCAGGTACTGCTCCTTGCCCGCCTCCTTGGTGTACTTCTCGAACATCTGCTTGAAGCGGTCATAGCTGCCGATGCCCGGCTTCATCATCTTGTCCAGCGGACCACGCTCGGTGTGCTCGGGCGCGATCTTCAGGTAGCCGCCGACATGGTGGGTG
Source organism: Pseudomonas sp. 313 (assembly GCF_000316965.1). NCBI lineage: Bacteria > Pseudomonadati > Pseudomonadota > Gammaproteobacteria > Pseudomonadales > Pseudomonadaceae > Pseudomonas > Pseudomonas sp. 313. Next base: position 72,395 of record NZ_ANBZ01000106.1, on the reverse strand, counting down.
ACCAGTTCCTTGACGTACTCGGGCGACTCCACGGCCAGGTCGTATCTCAGCCCCGAGGCGATCAGGATCTTCTTCACCCCCGGCAGCGCCCGCGCCTTGCGGTACAGCTCGATCAGCGAGGAGTGATCGGTGTTGAGGTTCTCGCAGATGCCGGGGAAGACGCACGACGGCTTGCGGCAGTGGCGCTCGATCTCCGGGTCCTTGCAGGCGATGCGGTACATGTTGGCGGTCGGCCCGCCCAGGTCCGAGACCACCCCGGTGAAGCCCGGCACCTTGTCGCGCATCTCCTCGATCTCGCGGATGATCGAGTCGTGGGAGCGATTCTGGATGATCCGGCCTTCGTGCTCGGTGATGGAGCAGAAGGTGCAGCCACCGAAGCAGCCGCGCATGATGTTGACCGAGAAGCGGATCATCTCGTAGGCCGGGATCTTTTCCTTGCCATAGGCCGGGTGCGGCACGCGCGCATAGGGCATGCCGAACACATAGTCCATTTCCTCGGTGGTCATGGGGATGGGCGGCGGCGTGAACCAGACGTCCACCTCGCCATGCCGCTGCACCAGCGCGCGGGCGTTGCCCGGATTGGTTTCCAGGTGCAGCACGCGGTTGGCGTGGGCATAGAGCACCGGGTCGTTGCGCACCTTCTCGAAGGACGGCAGGCGGATCACCGTCTTGTCGCGGGTCATGCGCGGGCTTTCCAGCAGCTGCACCACCTTGGCTTCGTTGGGATCCTCGACCTCACCTTTCGCCTGCTCGATGGCACAGGCCTCGGTGTCCTGCGTATTCACGTAGGGATTGATGATCTTGTCGACGCGACCGGGACGGTCGATACGGGTCGAGTCGACCTCGAACCAGCCCGCGGGCGTGTCCCGCCGGATGAAGGCGGTACCGCGTACGTCGGTGATGGCCTCGACGCGCTCGCCACGCGACAGCCGCTGGGCGATCTCCACCACCGCCCGCTCGGCGTTGCCATAGAGCAGGATGTCGGCGGTGGCGTCCATCAGGATCGAGCGGCGGACCTTGTCCTGCCAGTAGTCGTAGTGGGCGATCCGGCGCAGCGAGGCCTCGATGCCGCCGAGCACGATCGGCACGTGGCTGTAGGCTTCCTTGCAGCGCTGGCTGTAGACCAGGCTGGCGCGATCCGGACGCTTGCCGGCGACGTTGCCCGGGGTATAGGCGTCGTCGGAACGGACCTTCTTGTCCGCGGTGTAGCGGTTGATCATCGAGTCCATGTTGCCCGCGGCCACACCGAAGAACAGATTCGGCTCGCCGAGCTTCATGAAGTCGTCCTTCGAATGCCAGTCCGGCTGGGCGATGATGCCCACGCGGAAGCCCTGGGCCTCCAGCAGCCGGCCGATGATGGCCATGCCAAAGGACGGGTGATCGACGTAGGCGTCCCCGGTGACGATGATGATGTCGCAGCTGTCCCAGCCGAGTTGCTCCATCTCCGCCCGACTCATGGGCAGGAAGGGTGCAGGACCAAAGCACTCGGCCCAGTATTTCGGATAGTCGAACAGCGGCGTGGCGGCTTGCATGGCAGCTTCCGGGAAAGGGGTGTTTTTGGGAGGGCGCGAAGAATAGCACAAAAAATGACCAGTTCAGCCCCCGGACATCGATTGCCTTTGGCTATCGACGGCAGCTCTGGACCCACCCTCAATGCCGCCTCCACCAGGAGTGCTACCATAGCGCCCCGCTCCTTCCTCACCACCGAGACACCCTCCTCCATGTCCCAGCCCCAACCCGCCGCCGGCCAGTTGCAGCGCGGCCTGAAGAATCGTCACATCCAGCTGATCGCCCTCGGCGGAGCCATCGGTACCGGTCTGTTCCTCGGCTCGGCCGGGGTGCTCAAGTCGGCCGGTCCGGCGATGATCCTCGGCTACGCCATCGCCGGCTTCATCGCCTTCCTGATCATGCGCCAGCTCGGCGAGATGATCGTCGAGGAACCCGTCGCCGGCTCCTTCAGCCACTTCGCCAGTCGTTACTGGGGTCGCTTCCCGGGCTTTCTCTCCGGCTGGAACTACTGGGTGCTCTATGTGCTGGTGGGCATGTCGGAACTCACCGCGGTGGGTAAGTACGTGCAGTACTGGTGGCCCGAGGTGCCGACCTGGGCCAGCGCCCTGGTGTTCTTCGTGCTGGTCAACCTGATCAACCTGTTCAACGTGAAGGCCTTCGGCGAGACCGAATTCTGGTTCGCGCTGATCAAGGTGGTGGCCATTCTCGGCATGATGGCCTTCGGGCTCTGGCTGCTGGTCAGTGGCAGCGGCGGTCCTGAAGCCTCGGTGAGCAATCTCTGGAGCCATGGCGGTTTCCTGCCCAACGGCTGGAGCGGCCTGTTCGCCGTGCTGGCGATCATCATGTTTTCCTTTGGCGGCCTGGAGCTGGTGGGCATCACCGCCGCCGAAGCCGACCAGCCGCGCACCGTGATTCCCAAGGCCATCAACCAGGTGGTCTGGCGCATCCTGATCTTCTATGTTGGCGCCCTGACTATCCTCTTGTCGCTGCACCCCTGGGACGAACTGGTGCGCAGCATCGGCGCCGGCGGTGACGACTATGCCGGCAGCCCCTTCGTGCAGACCTTCGCCCTGCTCGGCAGCGATACCGCCGCCCACCTGCTCAACTTCGTGGTGCTGACCGCGGCGCTGTCGGTCTACAACAGCGGCGTCTACTGCACCAGCCGCATGCTCTATGGCCTGGCCGAACAGGGCGATGCCCCGCGCGCCCTGCTGCGCACCAATCGCCGCGGCGTGCCCCTGCTGGGCATCGCGGTGTCCTCGGCGGTGACCCTGCTCTGCGTGGTGGTCAATTACCTGCTGCCGCAGAATGCCCTGGAGTTGCTGATGTCGCTGGTGGTGGCCTCGCTGGTGATCGCCTGGGCGCTGATCAGCCTGACCCACCTGAAATTCCGCGCCGCCCAGCGTCAAGCGGGGCGCACCTCGCACTTCCCGGCGTTCTGGTCGCCGGTCGCCAACTGGCTGTGCCTGGCCTTCGTCGGCATGATCCTGGTGCTGATGCTGCGCATCCCCGGCATCGCCGTCTCGGTCTACGCCATTCCGTTCTGGCTGGCCTTCCTGTTCCTCTGCTACAAGCTGCGCCGCGGCTGATCGCCCTCGCACCCGTAGATTGGGCTGAGATGGCTCCATCGTCGAAGCCCAACAGTCCGCGCACGACCTGACAATGTTGGGCTTCTCTGCGCTCAACCCAACCTACCGACCCGCGTAGGTTGGGTTGAGACGGCTCCACCGTCGAAGCCCAACAGCCGCGTCACCACGTTGGGCTTCGCTGCGCTCTGCCCAACCTACCCCTCAAGCCCCCCCTACTCGAACGGCACCCAGGGTCGCTGTGGCTTCATGATGATGCAGCCGTCCTCGCCCAGCGCCCAGATGTCATAGAAACGGTTGTCCACCAGCCGCGTGGCGGCCCCGGGCACGGCTACGCGCTGGCTGCAGCTGTCGCTGTCGGCATCGTCGATCACCCCCAGGTCCAGCAGCCGCTCGGCGATCATGAAGTTGCCCGGCGACAGGCCGAGGATGAAGGGCAAGGCCGGCACCTGCTCGAAGGTCTTCTGCGCCAGCGGCAGCCAGGCCACCTCCAGCGGACCACCGGTCCAGAGCAGGCGCTTGAGCGACCGCAGCTCCGGACGACTGCTGAGGTCATGGTGCAGCTCCTGGACGAAACCGCGCTCGAAGGTCTTCTGCGCCGAGAGCACCTGCCCATAGGCATAGGCCAGGGACAGCATCCACAGCACCGGCAGCACCAGCAGCCAGGTCAACCGAGGCTGGAGGCGCTCCAGCAGATCGTGGGCCAGCAGCAGCGCCAGGGTCAGGACGACCGCCAGCCCCATCAGGGTGCGGGCTTCGAGGATGAAGTCGCTGAACAGCAGGGTGATGCCGGCCACGCAAAAGGCCAGTACCGGCAGGGTCGCGCCGTACAGCAGCAGGGGCAGCAACGCCCGGCGGCCGTAGGCGCGGGCATAGGCCAGGCCGCCCAGGCCGTAGCCGAGCGCGGCCAACCCACCGAACAGCCACCACAGCCAGAGATTGCCCGGGGTGATCAGCAGCCCTACGCTGTGTAGCACCTCGCCCAGCCGGTGCCAGAGCTCGGACAGCACCTGGCCGCCCACGCCGGCGTGCCGCGTGGTCACCATCAGCTGGTAGGCCGTCAGGTAATAGAGCACGCCACCCAGCAGCAGCTGCAGACCCTGGCGCAACACCAGCCGCCGCGCCTGCTCGGGCGCCTCGCGGCGCTGTACCGTACGGATCAGTTCCAGGCAGCAGAGCCCGATGAAGACATTGAGCGCCACCTGGTAGAAGGCCATGGCTGCAGCCAGCAGCGCCGCCGGCACCAGCAGCGCCAGCGCGGTATGACGACTACGAAAGATCACCGCGTAGATCACCGCCACCAGACTCAGGGCCATGGTCGGGCCATCGTACTGATAGGTCAGATTGCCCAGCCAGAACGGCGAGAACCATAGCGGCAGGAGCGCCAGACACTGGGTCGGTCGCGGCGCGCCGAAGTAATGGCGGGCCAGATCGGTCAAGGCCCAGGCGGCGGCGGCGCAGGCGATCAGCAGCGGCAGGGGAAAGAGATTGAGGGTGCTGTCACTGAAGGTCAGCAGCCGGTAGAAGACCTCGGTGAGCACCCGTCCCTGCTGGCGCCACTCGGGGCCGTTCTCCAGCTGGATGCGCCAGTTGTCATCGACATAGGGAAAGTCGACCAGGATGAAGGGCAGGACGAACAGCAACAGCGTGGAAAGGAACAACGCCCGGGTCTGCACCGGGGTGAGCGTCTTGGGCATGGCGGCGGATCCGGATCCGGCTTCGACAGGAGACGCAGCCGCCACCACCCGAAGCGATAGCGGCGCCGGCTGCGTAGCGGTCAGTCTTGCAGGGCCAGCTGGCAGATCCGCTCGCAGAGTTCGTCGAAGTCGATGCCCATGGCCGCCGCCGATTGCGGTAGCAGACTGGTAGCGGTCATGCCCGGCAGGGTGTTGACCTCCAGGCACCAGAGCCGCCCCTCGGCGTCCAGGCGGAAGTCGGCGCGGCTGTAGCCGTCGAGCTTGAGCGCCCGATGCGCGGCCAGGGCCAGCCGCCGCGCTTCCTCGGCGATCTCGGTCGAGACCTCGGCCGGAAACACTTCCACCGCGCCCTTGGGCTGGTACTTGCTGGTGTAGTCGAACACGCCGCTCTGGCCAAGGACGATCTCGCCCACCGCCAGTGGCTGTTCGCCCAGCACCCCAACGGTCAGCTCACGACCGGCAACGAAGCGCTCGATCATCACCTCGCGGTCATAGCGCAGCGCCAGCTCGATGGCCGGTTGCAGGTCCTCGGCGCGGCTGACCTTGCTCAGACCCACGGTGGAGCCCTGCTGGCTGGGTTTGACGATCACCGGAAAGCCCAGCGTCGCGGCTACGGTCGCGGCGTCCGCGGGCGCCATCAGCCAGTCGGCGGTGGGCACCCCGGCAGCACGGAACAGCCGCTTGCTGAGATCCTTGTCCATGGCCACGGCGCTGCCCACCCGGCCGCTGCCGGTGTAGCGCAGCTCGGCCAGGTCGAGCAGGGTCTGCAGGGTGCCGTTCTCGCCGGTCCCGCCATGCAGGGCGAGGAACAGCAGATCCTGGTCGCCCAGCTGGGCGCGGCTGAGCACCGCACCGGCATCCTGGCCGCGCATCCGCACCAGGGCGGTCCGCTCCGGCGGTTCGAGGCCGACGCGGGCTTCCAGCAGCGCGCGCTCGGCGTCTTCGTCGAGCAGGCCCAGGGCGGTGTCCACGGTCACCACCTGGTGCCCGCGCCGGCGCAGGGCCGCCACCACCTGGGCACCGCTGGCGATGGACACGTCGCGTTCTTCGCTGGTGCCACCGAGCAGGACTGCGATCTTCAGCTTGTCCTTGACCATCATTCGTCCTCGAAAACGTAGCTGCCGGGCGCGAGATTCTCGAACCGGGTGTATTTACCGATGAAGGCCAGCCGCGTGGTGCCGATCGGACCGTTACGCTGCTTGCCGATGATGATTTCCGCCACGCCCTTGTACTCGGTCTCCGGGTGATACACCTCGTCCCGGTAGACGAACATGATGACGTCGGCGTCCTGCTCGATGGCGCCCGATTCACGCAGGTCGGAGTTCACCGGCCGCTTGTTCGGCCGCTGCTCCAGCGAGCGGTTAAGCTGGGAGAGCGCCACCACCGGGCAATTGAATTCCTTGGCCAGGCCCTTGAGCGAGCGGGAGATCTCGGAGATCTCGTTGGTGCGGTTCTCGCCGCTGCTGCCACCGATCTGCATTAGCTGCAGGTAGTCCACCATGATCAACGCCAGGTCGCCGTGCTCGCGCACCAGGCGCCGGGTCCGGGCGCGCATTTCCGAAGGACTGATGCCGGCGGTATCGTCGATGAACAACTTGCGGTCGTTGAGCAGGTTGACCGCCGAGGTCAGGCGCGGCCAGTCGTCATCGTCCAGCTTGCCGGAACGCACCTTGGTCTGGTCGATGCGACCGAGGGACGAGAGCATCCGCAGCACGATGGAGTCGGCGGGCATCTCCAGGGAGAACACCAGCACCGCCTTGTCGGTGCGCAGCACCGCGTTCTCCACCAGGTTCATGGCGAAGGTGGTCTTGCCCATCGACGGGCGGCCGGCAACGATGATCAGGTCCGCCGGCTGCAGGCCGCTGGTCTTTTCGTCCAGGTCGGCGAAACCGGTGGAGACCCCGGTGATGGCGTCGCTGGAGTTGAACAGGGTATCGATGCGGTCGATGGCCTTGGTCAGGATGTCGTTGACCCCGATCGGACCGCCGGATTTCGGCCGCGCCTCGGCGATCTCGAAGATCTTGCGTTCGGCTTCGTCGAGCAGCTCGTTGGCGCCACGCCCTTCCGGGTTGTAGGCGCTGTCGGCGATGTCGGCACTGATACCGATCAACTGGCGCAGGGTGGCCCGCTCGCGCACGATCTGCGCATAGGCCTTGATGTTGGCCACCGAGGGGGTGTTCTTGGCCAGCTCGGCCAGATAGGCCAGGCCGCCCACCTGGGGCAGTTGGCCTTCATTGTCCAGCTGTTCGGACAGGGTCACCACGTCGAACGGCTGATTGCGCTCGGCCAGACGGGCCACGGCGCGGAAAATGAGTCTGTGGTCGTGGCGATAGAAGTCGCCATCGGACACCTGATCGAGCACGCGCTCCCAGGCATTGTTGTCCAACATCAGACCACCCAGCACGGCCTGCTCGGCCTCGATGGAGTGCGGCGGGACCTTGAGGGCAGCGGTCTGCAGATCGTACTGCTCGGGCAGGGAAATCTCGTTCATGCGCAGGTCTTGGGCCCCCATTGCGGGCGGCGAAATGATTTTCGATAGGGCAGAAAAGACAAAGGGCACGTCACTGCCTTGGCAATGACGTGCCCGATTGTCGACAGACCGGCGCCGGGGCGCAAGTCCGCCAGTCAGGCGACGGCGCGCTTATTCAGCGACGACGACAACCTTGACCGTAGCTTCGACGTCGGTGTGCAGGTGCACTTCGACGTCGTATTCGCCAACACTGCGCAGCGCGCCGTTGGGCAGGCGAACTTCGCTCTTGTCCAGCTCGACGCCAGCGGCGCTGACGGCTTCGGCGATGTCGCGGGTGCCGATGGAACCGAACAGCTTGCCTTCGTCGCCGGAGTTGGCGGCGATGGTTACGGTCAGTTCAGCCAGCTTGGCGGCACGGGCATCAGCCTCGGCCTTCTTCTCGGCAGCCTGCTTCTCGAGCTCGGCACGACGAGCTTCGAAAGCCTCGACGTTGGCAGCGGTGGCTGCGGTGGCCTTGCCCTGCGGCAGCAGGAAGTTACGGGCGTAACCGCCCTTGACGTTCACTTTGTCGCCCAGGTTGCCCAGGTTGGCGATCTTTTCCAGCAGGATGACATCCATTGAGTCTTTCCTCTTAACTTTTAACCTTCACCGTCCGCGGGCCCCTGCGGCTCTTGCGCGGACCGCCCACGGAAATCGAACACGCTATCGATCACAGCCAGAATCACCAACAACGGATAGATCAGCTGCCCAAACAGCAGCAGCGTCACGTACAGCCCCACCAGCCAGAATCCTGCCAGGCGCTTGGCCGCCACCAGCCCGTGTAGCAGGGCGATGCCGGCAAAGGCCAGCGGCACGCTGCACAGCGGGGTCAGCAGGCCAAGCCCACTGCCCAGGTTCGGCGCCAGCACCAGCAGGGCCAGGAGGCCGAGCGCGATGGCTGGACGCAGACGCAGGGCGCGAAATTCGCGACCGAACCCCTGGGGGTTGTACAGCGCCGCCTGCCAGTACCGCCCGAGCATCAGGCACAGCAGGCAGGTGATCTGGAAGAACGCCGCCATCAGGCCGGTCAGCACGGGCAGCAGCAACTGCTGCAACTGCGCCTGCTTTTCCGGCGGCAACTGCGCCGCGCTCGGGCCCAACACCTGGGGCAACAACCGACGGATTTCCTCCGCCAGCTGCGCGATGCCCTCGGCATAAACCTGACCCAGCACCAGGGCGAAGACCAACCCCAGCGGGACACTGGCCAACAGCACCCGTGTCCAGGATCGGCTCTGGCGCAGTAGTGCCGCCAGCAGCGTCGAACCCAGCATCACCAGCACGATGCTGGCATCTCCCAGATACAGCCAGAACAGCGCCGGCAGCAGGGCCCAGACCAGCACCCCGGCCGCCGCGGCAGGTCCCCGGCGCAACAGCACCAGGCTGCCACCGGCAGCGGTCATCCAGTACAGCAGCGGCACGACTGCACCCAGTACCACCACGAGAGTGGCTTGGGTGCGGCCGCGCATGATGAACTCAGCCAGAGGCCGCATGCCGTGTTTATCCGTTATCCGTGATCAGGCGTCGATCAACGACCGTGGCTGTCGGTGTAGGGCAGCAGGGCCAGGTAACGGGCACGCTTGATGGCGGTGCCCAGCTGACGCTGGTACTTGGCCTTGGTGCCAGTGATACGGCTCGGGACGATCTTGCCGGTTTCGGAGACGTAGGCCTTCAGGGTGTTGAGATCCTTGTAGTCGATCTCTTTCACGCCTTCGGCGGTGAAACGGCAGAACTTACGACGACGGAAGAAACGTGCCATGACAATGATTCCTCGCTAGATCCAGATTACTCGGCGCTGTCGGCGTCGTCGGAGTTGCCTTCGGCGGACTCGGACTCGGACTCGGCAGAACGCTCGCGACGCTCGCGACGCTCGTTGCGGTTTTCTTCGGCCTTGAGCATCTCGGATTGACCGGTGACGGCCTCGTCACGGCGCAGGATCATGTTACGGATCACGGCGTCGTTGTAGCGGAAGTTGTCTTCCAGCTCGGCCAGGGCCTTGGCGCTGCACTCGATGTTCATGAGTACATAGTGAGCCTTGTGAACGTTGTCGATGGCATAAGCCAGCTGACGACGGCCCCAGTCTTCCAGGCGATGGACTTTGCCACCGTCTTCTTCGATAGCCTTGGTGTAGCGCTCGACCATGCCGCCCACCTGTTCGCTCTGGTCCGGATGAACCAGGAACACGACTTCGTAATGACGCATTTAATGCTCCTTACGGGTTGCAGCCTGCCGCGGAAACGCGGTCAGACAAGGAGTGAATAGTTCGGATGACTTGCCCAGCGGAATGCGGACGCACTCCGGGCAAGGGGCAACATTCTAGAGAAGGGCGCCGAGGGGCGCAACCGCAGGCATGACCGGCGCGACCGCCGGGCAGCCACAGGCACTCAGCGTTGCACGTCGGCCAGGGCTTGGCGGATCTTGTTCAGGTCATAGGGCTTGATCAGCACCCCGACCCGCGCCTCCATGCCGGGCTCGCGCTCGAAGGCATAACCCGAGGCGACGACGATGCGCAGCGTCGGATCCATCGCCAGGGCACGCCGGGTCAACTCGATCCCGGACATGCCGCCCAGCCCGATATCGGTGAACAGCACATCGTGCTCGCGTTGCGGCAGCAACTCGAGGGCAGCCTCCGCCGAGGCGACGGCCGTGACCTGATGGTCCAGCTCCTCGATGACTTCGGTGGTCAGCATGCGCAGCGTGGCATCGTCTTCGACGAGCAGCACTCGCAAGCCTACCGGCTCTTGGATCTCCTGACTCACGCGGGCATCCTCTTGTTGACAGGTCTCGCCCCGGGCTTTCCCAGGGCGAGGCCGGTATTTTGCGCACTGCAGCGCGATTCGTATAGTGCGATACGCGCCAGGTCGGTACCCAGACGTTTCCTGGGGCAGTCTATCTGGACGCAGAGGCGCGTCTTTGACGCACGGCCTCGAACAGGCAGACGCCAGTCGCCACCGAGACATTGAGACTGCTGACGCTGCCGGCCATGGGCAGGCGGGCCAGATGATCGCAATGCTCGCGGGTCAGCCGGCGCATGCCCTTGCCCTCGGCACCCATGACCATCACGGTCGGGCCGCTCATGTCGACGTCATAGATCTCCTGGGTCGCCTCACCGGCGGTCCCAACGATCCACAGCCCGCGCTTCTGCAGCTTCTCCAGGGTCCGCGCCAGGTTGGTGACGGCCACCAGCGGCAGCACCTCGGCGGCGCCGCAGGCCACCTTGCGCACCACCGCGGTCAGGGTCGCCGACTTGTCCTTGGGCACGATCACCGCCAGGGCCCCGGCGGCATCGGCGCTGCGCAGGCAGGCGCCGAGGTTGTGCGGATCGGTGACACCATCGAGCACCAGCAGCAGCGGCGGACCTTCGGCCCGATCGAGCAACTCCTCGAGCATGGCCTCGCCCCAGACCTGGCTGGGACTGACCTGGGCCACCACGCCCTGGTGGACGCCCTCGGCCAGTTCGTCGAGCAGTGCCCGCGGCTTGGTTTCCACCGCCAGGCGTTGACCAGCGGCCAGCTCCAGCAGGGCCTCGACCCGCGGCTCACGCCGTCCTTCGGCGATCCAGAGCTGCTTCACCCGCCGCGGATGGAAGCGCAACAGCGCTTCCACGGCGTGGATACCGTAGACGGTTTCCAACTGGCTCATGCGTCATCCTTGGGGCGCGACTGACCCTTGCGATGGGGCTTCTTCGCCTTGGCCTTGGTCTTGGTCTTGGTCTTGGCTGCAGCCTTGGCCTTGGCCTGGTCTTCGGTCTTGGGCTTGCCTGCCGATTTCTTCTTGGCACCTGCAGCCTTGGCCTTCTTGACCCTGGCATCCACCGCCGCGGCACCTTCGGCAGCCGCCCCCTTACCCTGACGGGCTGGCGCGGTCCGCGTCTTGGCCGTGTCGCTGGCCTTGCCCTTGTCGGCATTACCCTTGGCTTTGCCATTGGCCTTGCCTACGGTTTTGGGCTTGCCGCCCTCGACCTTGGCTTCGGCCAGCAGGGCCTGCTTTACCGCGCGACTACGTCTGACGTCGGTATTACCGAGCAACTGATCGTCCTGCCTGGACGATTTCGACGGAGTCGCCTCAACCGAAGCTGGCATAGGCGTACTGGCGTTCTGCTGTTGCGCCGAGGAGGTCGCGCGCCGACGCTCGCTCCGCGAGCGACGCGGCTCAGACTCCGGTTCTGGCGAAACGCTCGCAGGCGCTGCCTCGACCGTTGCGGCAACACCCTGCTCCTGCGTCGGCGCATCACGACGACGACCATTACGCGAACGGCGGGGCTCACGCTCCGGCTCCGGCGAGACGGTCTCAGTGGCGGTCTCGGCGTCCGGAAGAGCGCTTGGTTCCTGCGCTGGCGCCGGCGTACCGCGACGACGACCGTTACGCGAGCGACGGGACTCACGCTCTGGCTCCGGCGAAACGGTCTCAGTCGCGGTCTCGGCGACCGGAAGAGCGCTTGGTTCCTGCGCTGGCGCTGGCGCACCACGGCGACGGTTGCCACGCTTCTGACGCGGCTCGCGCTCTTCCCGCACACGCGGCGCCCCAGCGCTGGCCGGCAGCACGAAGTCGATCTTGCGCTCGTCCAGGTCGACCCGGGCCACCACCACCTCGAGGGGATCGCCCAGTCGATAGCTGCGACCGCTGCGCTCGCCGGAGAGGCGATGGTGAACGCTGTCGAAGTGATAGTAGTCGTCCGGCAGCGCGGTGACGTGCACCAGGCCCTCGACGAAGACTTCGGACAACTCGACGAACAGGCCGAAACCGGTCACCGCGGTGATGACGCCGGCATAGGTCTCGCCGACGCGATCCTTCATGAACTCGCACTTGAGCCAGTTGGACACATCCCGCGTGGCTTCGTCGGCGCGGCGCTCGGTCATGGAGCACTGCTCGCCGAGCTGATCCAGGCGCAGTTCGTCATAGGGATAGATGCGCGCCTTGGCCATGCTCGTGGCGCCTGCGCGCTTGACGTGCTTGGTCTCCAGCTTGGAGCGGATGACGCTGCGGATCGCCCGATGCACCAGCAGATCCGGATAACGGCGGATCGGCGAGGTGAAGTGGGTATAGGCCTCGTAGTTGAGACCGAAGTGACCGTTGTTGTCCGGACTGTAGACCGCCTGGCTCAGGGACCTGAGCATCACCGTCTGGATCAGCCGGAAATCCGGTCGCTCGCGGATCTGCTGCAGCAGCGCCTGGTAGTCCGAGGGCACCGGATTGGCCTTGCCCTTGGTCAGCGACAGCCCCATCTCGCCGAGGAACTGACGCAGATTGGTCTGCTTTTCCAGGGGTGGAGCGTCGTGCACCCGGTAGAGTGCCGGCACCTTGTGCTTTTCGAGGAATTTGGCAGTGGCCACGTTGGCGCACAGCATGCATTCCTCGATCAGCTTGTGGGCATCGTTGCGCTGGGTCGGGCGGATCTCGGAGATCTTGCGATCGGCGCCAAAGACGATGCGCGTGTCCTGGGTCTCGAAATCGATGGCGCCGCGAACGTGACGGGCGGCCAGCAGTACCTTGTACAGGCTGTAGAGCTGCTCCAGGTGCGGCACCACCTCGCCGAGCTGCTTGCGCAACTGCTTGCCTTCAGCCGACTTGGGCTGCTCCAGCACCGTGGAGACCTTGTTGTAGGTCAGGCGCGCATGGGAGTGGATGACCGCTTCGTAGAACTGGTAGCCGGTCATGCGCCCGGAGCCGGCGATGGTCATCTCGCAGACCATGGCCAGGCGATCCACCTGGGGATTGAGCGAGCAGAGGCCGTTGGAGAGGGCCTCGGGCAGCATGGGGATCACGCGCTCGGGGAAATACACCGAGTTGCCGCGCTTTTCCGCTTCGGCGTCCAGCGCCGAACCCACCTTGACGTAGTGGGAGACGTCGGCGATGGCGACATACAGCCGCCAGCCACCGGACTTCTTGGCTTCGGCATAGACGGCATCGTCGAAGTCACGGGCGTCTTCGCCATCGATGGTGACGAAGGGCAACTGGCGCAGGTCGATGCGCTTCTGCTTGTCCTTTTCCTCCACCTCAGGCTTAAGCTTGGCGGCTTCCTTCTCGACGGCCTTGGGCCATTCGTTGGGGATGTCGTAGCTGCGCAGGGCGACCTCGATCTCCATGCCCGGCGCCATATAGTCGCCAAGGATCTCGACCACTTCGCCCTGGGCCTGACGGAAGGTGGTGGGCCATTCGTCGATGCGCACCTGCACGAACTGGCCGTGGGCGGCGCCGCCATGCTTGCCCTCGGGCACCAGCACCTGCTGGCCGATCTTGGGATTGTCCGGCACCACGTAGGCCAGACCGCTCTCCTGGAAGAAGCGCCCGACCAGGGATTCGTGCGCCCGGGTGACCACCTCGACCAGGCCGCCTTCGCGACGACCGCGCCGATCATGGCCGGCGACTCGCGCCAGGGCGATGTCGCCGTCGAACACCAGGCGCATCTGCGCCGGGCTGAGGAAGAGATCGTCGCTGCCGTCGTCGGGGATCAGGAAGCCGAAGCCATCGCGATGGCCGGCGATGCGACCACGCACCAGATCCAGCTTGTCGATGGGGGCATAGGCGCCGCGGCGGGTATAGATCACCTGGCCGTCGCGCTCCATGGCGCGCATGCGCCGCCGCAGGGCTTCGAGTTGGTCTTCGGTGACCAGGCCAAATTCCTCGGCCAGCTGGGGCCGTGTGGCCGGAGCACCGCGATCGGCGAGATGAGCCAGAATGAGTTCGCGACTCGGAATGGGGTTATCGTACTTTTCCGCTTCCCGGGCGGCCTCGGGATCGAGGGATTGCCAATCGGCCATCAGTCTGGGGTTACCTTCTAAGTCTGGGTTCGGTAGGAACTGCCATAAAGCCTATTGAAACGTGAAAACCGCGCAATAGTTAGCCTGGCATGCTCAATAAAAATATTTTTCACAGCAGGGGTTTACAAGCAAACGCCCCCTGAGTAAAGTGCCGCCCCACGACGCCGTGAGCAATCGCGACGCCGGAGATGAGCAATCATCGCCTTGAGTGCCCAGGTGGCGGAATTGGTAGACGCACTAGGTTCAGGTCCTAGCGGTGGCAACACCGTGGAAGTTCGAGTCTTCTCCTGGGCACCACTCATTATAGTCGATCGATTTGCAGATCGGTCGACGAAAAGCCGGCGCTAGCCGGTTTTTTAATCCTGAAATCCGCAAGGATGACGGGAAGCGATCAGAAGTCGCACTGCAGGCCCAGGTGGCGGAATTGGTAGACGCACTAGGTTCAGGTCCTAGCGGTGGCAACACCGTGGAAGTTCGAGTCTTCTCCTGGGCACCAATACCAAGCGGACGATCCCAGATCGGACGCAACAGAAAAAACCGGTTTCGGCCGGTTTTTTCTTGCCCGCGAAAAGGCGCGGGCCCCTCCCCTACGCCTTGAACTGCCCCAGACTGCCGCGCAACTGGGCGGCCAGCTCCGCCAGGGTCCGACTGCTGTGCGCGGTGGCCGCCACCGATTCGGCTGCACGCAGCGTCTCGCCATGGATGACCTCGACCCGCTGGCGCACCGCCGCGGCGCCCTCCGCCTGACGCTGGGCCGCCTGGGCAGCCGTGCTCATGCTGGCATGCACCTGATCCACGGCGCGGTGGACATCCTGCTGGATGCGCTTGCTGTCGCGCAGCACGGCCAGCCCGCTGCTGGCCTGCTGGCGCGCTTCGCCGATGGCGGCGACGGCTTCGCGCGCGCCCTCCTGCAGTCCGGCGATGTGCGTCCGGATGCTGCCGGTGGATTCCTGGGTCTTGCTGGCCAGCGCCCGCACCTCGTCGGCGACCACCGCGAAGCCACGCCCGCTCTCGCCGGCCCGGGCCGCCTCGATGGCAGCATTGAGCGCCAGCAGATTGGTCTGCTCGGCGATGCCGCGGATCACGTCCAGCACCACCTCGATCTGCTCGCTTTGCGCGGCCAGCCGCTCGATCACCTGGGCGCCCGATTCGACCTGGGTCACCAACCCCTCGATACCCTCGGCTACCTCGGTGGCGATGCGGGCATTGCTCTGGGTGGAGCTGCGAATGGCCTCCACCTGCTGCAGGGCGCCCTGCATGGCCTGACTTTCGCCCTGGGCTTCCGCGGCGATACCGGACAGGGCCTCCAGACTGCGCGCCACCTCTTCGCGCTGGCGCAACGCCGCCGCTTCGGCGGTGGCGCTGCTGCCGGCCAGACCGCGGATTTCCTCGCCGGTACGCGCCGCGACGCCATGGGCCTCACCCACCAGCGGCTGCAGCTTGGCCAGGAAGCGATCGACCGCGCCACCCAGCGCCTGGATCTCATCGCCGTGCCCCAGTTGCAGGCGGCGGGTCAGATCGCCCTCCCCGGCCGCCAGATCGTCCAGCGCCCGCTGCAGCACGCCGATCCGCCGCAGCACCCGGCGCCCCAACACCAGCGCCACGACCACGACCATCACCACGCCGACCCCGATCAGCCCCAGGGCGATCTGCCAGCGCAGCGCGCCCGCCAGGGCGGCGACTGTTTCACCGGCATTGCGACTCATGGCCAGGGCCGCCTGGCGCGTGCCTTCCAGGCGCGTCGCCAGGGTCGCCGCACTGCCCTTGGCGGCGGCCGTCACGCTCCTGGAGACCAGACCGCCGGCGTCCTCGATCAGGGTCTTGAAACTCTTGTCCAGGGCCGCGCCGGTGCGCTCGATGGTCTGGGTGGAAAAGCCCACCACCACCTTGCCGATCTCGACGCCATTGGGACTGATGGAGGCATCCACGCGATAGACCGAAGGATCCCGGGTCGCGGCATCCAGCACCTTGGCCAGGGCGCCCTCGCCCTGCCCCACGGCGAGCAGGCGGGCCACGCGCTCGTCCTGGCGATTGAGATAGCGGGTCAGATTCTGGCCCTGGGCGTCCTGGAAGACCACAAAGAGCACCTCGGGATTGCCTTGCGCCCGCCGCGCCAGGTCGGACAGGGCAGGCACATCGGCGTCCCACATCGCCTTGGGCGCCACGCCCGCGAGCAATTCGGCCAGATTCTGTGCATTGCTCTTGAGGGTAGCGGTCAGGGTCTCACCCACCTGCTGCCGCTCGCGCGCCAGGCGTTGTGCAAGCCCCTCGGCCAGCCGCGTGCGAGTCTGCCCGGCCAGCTCGGCAAGACTGCCATCCACCTCGCTCCCGGCCTGGCGCAGGGTATCGGCGAGCTGCTCGGATTCACCGGACAGGCGCGCGGCCAGACCGGACTGCAATCCCTTCACCGCATCCTGGGTCAGCCAGAGCGCCAGGCTCACTTGAAGAACGACGGCAAGCAACAGACTGATGAATACCGGCAACAACAGGCGGCTGCGCAGCAGCGACAAGAGAAACGACATGGGGGTCTCCAGCGGCAAGGAACATTTACAGGCTGTCGGCCAACTCGAGGGGAGCTGGAGGCTCAGCGGTAAATAGTCATAGCAATATGCTGGCCATTTCGGACCAGCGGCCGTCCCCGACCTACCAGCGTCTCTCGCCCGCCAGAAATGGAAAAGCCCCGCGGGGCGGGGCTTTTCCGGCTGCATCCTTTTAGCGCATCAGGCGAAAGGATGGCGCAGCACGATGGTTTCCTTGCGATCCGGACCGGTCGAGACGATGTCGATCGGTGCGCCGACCAGTTCGCCGATACGACGAATGTAGGCCTGGGCGTTGGCGGGCAGCGCCTCAAGGCTCTGGGCGCCCACGGTGGATTCGCTCCAGCCCGGCATGTCTTCGTAGACCGGCTGCAGACCGGTGTAGCTGTCGGCGTCGGTGGGCGCCTCGGTCAGCAGGTTGCCGGCGGCATCCTTGTAGCCGGTGCAGATGCGCACGATGTCCAGACCGTCGAGCACGTCCAGCTTGGTCAGGCACAGACCGGAGATGCTGTTGATCTCGATGGAGCGACGCAGGATGACGGCATCGAACCAGCCGCAACGGCGCGGACGGCCGGTCACGGAGCCAAACTCATGACCCTGCTTGGCCAGGTAGGCACCGGTTTCGTCGAACAGCTCGGTCGGGAAGGGACCGGAGCCGACGCGGGTGGTGTAGGCCTTGGTGATGCCGAGGATGTAGTCCAGGTACAGCGGACCCACGCCGGAACCGGTCGCCACGCCACCGGCGGTGGTGTTGGAGCTGGTGACGAAGGGATAGGTCCCGTGGTCGATGTCCAGCAGGGTGCCCTGGGCGCCTTCGAACATCAGGTTCTCACCGGCCTTGCGCAGCTCGTGCAGACGGCTGACGACGTCCATGACCAGCGGCTGCATGACCTTGGCGTGCTCCATGGCCTCGTCGTAGGTCTTCTGGAAGTCCACCGGCGGCTCGTTGAAGTAGTTCTGCAGGACGAAGTTGTGGTAGTCCAGCACTTCCTTGAGCTTGACGGCGAAACGCTCGGGGTGGAACAGATCGCCGACGCGCAGACCGCGACGGGCGATCTTGTCTTCGTAGGCCGGGCCGATGCCGCGACCGGTGGTGCCGATCTTGGCTTCGCCGCGGGCCTTCTCGCGGGCCTGATCCAGGGCCACGTGATAGGGCAGGATCAGCGAGCAGGCCGAGCTGATGCGCAGGCGCTCGCGCACCGGCACGCCGCGGGCTTCCAGCTCGCCGACTTCCTTGAACAGGGCTTCCGGCGAGAGCACCACGCCATTGCCGATCAGGCACTGGGTGTCGGCGCGCAGGATGCCCGAGGGAATCAGCCGCAGGATGGTCTTCTGGCCATCGATGACCAGTGTGTGGCCGGCGTTGTGACCGCCCTGATAACGCACCACGGCAGCGGCCTGGTCGGTCAGCAGGTCCACGATCTTGCCCTTGCCCTCATCACCCCACTGGGTGCCCAGGACGACGACGTTCTTACCCATAACCTTATCCCCTGTCAGGAAGATTTCTGTCGGCCAGGCCGACGATGCTCACGTTCACCCGGATGCCAGATCCGGTGTTTAGGAATTCAAGGGCACCACGACCCAGGCGCCCTGCCGCTCGATCAGCCGGCGATCGCAACCCGAGCTGTGCAACTGGTCCGCGTCGTCATGACCGGTGGCCTGGACCACCCGTTCGCCTGCGGCACGCAATTCGCGCACGGCTTGCCAGAGCACCGGGGCATGGCCAGCCGGCGCCCAGATGCCGCGGCGCGGCTCGTCGAGCACGGCGGTGCCCAGCTCGACGAGGGTCTTCAGATCGGTGGAAAAACCAGTGGCAGGACGCGAACGCCCGAAGTCGGCGCCGATGTTGTCATAGCGACCGCCCTGGGCGATGGACTGCCCATTGCCCGGCACAAAGGCGGCGAAGACCACCCCGGTGTGGTAGTGGTAACCCCGCAACTCGCCCAGATCGAAATACAGCGGCACGCTCGGGAAACGCCCCTTGAGCGACTCGGCCAGAGCGATCAGCTCGTCCAGCGCCTGCAGGACGCCTGCCGGCGCACCCGCCAGGCGCTGCCGGGCCTGGTCGAGCACCGCGGCATCGCCGCTGAGCTCGACCAGTGCCTGCAGCCAGCCACGCTCGGCAACCGGCAGGTCGGCGGTCAGCTCGGCGATCTCGTCGACCGCCTTGCGCTGCAAGGCATCGAACAGCTGCTGCTCGCTGGCGCCGGAGACACCGGCTGCCTGGCACAGGCCGCGATAGATGCCCACGTGCCCCAGATCCATGTGGACGTCGGGCACCTGGGCCTGCTCGAGCACATCGAGCATCAGGCTGATGACTTCCAGATCCCCTTCGCTGCCGGGCACGCCATAGAGCTCGGCGCCGACCTGGATCGGGCTGCGCGAGGTGGACAGGGCACGGGGACGGGTATGCAGCACGCTGCCGGCATAGCACAGCCGGCTCGGACCGCGCTGCTTGAGGCTATGGGCCTCCATGCGCGCCACCTGGGGCGTGATATCGGAGCGGAAGCCCATGAGGCGACCGGAATTGGGATCGGTCACCTTGAAGGTGCGCAGCTCCAGCTCCTTGGCTGCGCCGGTGAGCAGCGATTCCAGGAATTCCAAATGCGGGGTGATGACGAACTCGTAGCCCCAGCAATGGAACAGTTCCAGCACCCGGCGCCGAGCGCCTTCGATGCGCGCCGCGTCGGGCGGCAGGATTTCCTCGATACCGTCAGGCAGCAGCCAGCGGTCTACCGTAGCCATTAGGCCTCTTCTCCATGTCATGGATCGGCACGCGGCTGCCGAGGTCGGCGCAGTGGATTCCTGGAGAATCCTGCCGCCGGATCAAGCCGCTCTGCCGTGGATTGCTACCCGGATCAGCCAGGGCGTCGCCCTTCCACGGGTTTCGTACGGACGCAAAAAAGCCGGGGATGGCCCCGGCTGATTCATGATAACACGAAAAAATCGGCGATCGGGGATGAACGACGAGCGAAGCCTAGGCGCCGTTCATCCCTGACCTCACTGCCCGGGGCTTTGGAAATACTTGAAGAAATCGCTCTTCGGATCCAGCACCAGGACATCGCTCTTGCTGGAGAAGCTGGAGCGATAGGCCTGCAGGCTGCGATAGAAGGAGAAGAACGACGGATTCTTCGAGTAGGCCTGGGAATACACCTGGGCCGCCTGGGCATCACCTTCACCGCGGGCCTGTTCGGCCTGGCGATAGGCTTCGGCCAGCAGCACGCGGCGCTGACGATCGGCGTCGGCACGGATGCCTTCGGCCAGTTCGCGACCCTTGGCACGGTGCTCGCGGGCTTCCCGCTCGCGCTCGGTGCTCATCCGCTCATAGACGCTGCGGCTGACTTCCTTAGGCAGGTCGATGGCCTTGACGCGCACGTCCAGCACCTCGATGCCCAGCTCCTGGTTGGCCATCTTGTTCAGGGCCGCGGTCAGCGAACCGACCATGGCATCCCGCTCACCGGAGACCACCTCATGCAGGGTGCGACGACCGAACTGGTCACGCAGTCCTGCTTCCAGGCGACGCAGCAGGCGCTCGTCGGCAATCTGCTTGAGACCCGAAGTCGCCGTGTAGTAGCGATCGGCATTGAAGATGCGCCACTTAGCGTAGGCATCCACCATCACCGCCTTCTTTTCCAGGGTCAGGAAGCGCTGCGTCGGGGTATCCAGCGTCTGCAGGCGGGCATCGAATTTGCGCACCCGGTTGACGTAGGGAATCTTGAAGTGCAGTCCGGGCTCCAGATTGGGCTCGACCACACGACCGAAGCGCAGCATCACCGCCCGCTCGGTCTCCTTCACCACGAACAGACTGCTCCAGGCGGCGAGGCCCAGAACGACCACGACGATCAGCGCGGCCAGCGATTTATTGCTCATCAGCGGCTCTCCCTGGTACGCGGCTCGGTGGACTGCGGCAAATTGCGAATGACCGAAGCGGCCGTGTCGCTCGACGCCGCCGGGGCAGCACCGCTGCTGATGGCCGAGGTCGGTGCCGGGGCACGGTTCTGCATCAGCTTGTCGAGCGGCAGATAAAGCAGATTCTGGCCGGCCTGACCGGTGACCATGATCTTGCTCGACTGGCCAAGCACTTCCTGCATCGTCTCGATATACAGACGCTCGCGGGTCAGCTGCGGATTGGCCGCGTACTGCACCGCCAGCTGGCTGAAGCGCGAGGCATCACCCTGGGCACGGGCGACCACTTCGTCGCGATAGCCGTTGGCTTCTTCGATGATGCGCTGGGCAGCACCGCGGGCCTCAGGGATCACGCCGTTGGCATAGGCTTCGGCCTGGTTC
This sequence comes from Pseudomonas sp. 313, assembly GCF_000316965.1. Lineage (NCBI taxonomy): Bacteria > Pseudomonadati > Pseudomonadota > Gammaproteobacteria > Pseudomonadales > Pseudomonadaceae > Pseudomonas > Pseudomonas sp. 313. The sequence goes on along the minus strand of NZ_ANBZ01000106.1, from coordinate 51,512 downwards.
TTCTCGCGCTGCTCGTCTTCACGAGCCCGGATCACGTCATCGAAGGCTTCCTGAACCTCACGCGGCGCCGAGGCGCTCTGGATGTTCACCTGGGTCACGGTGATACCGGTCGCATAGGTGTCGAGGAAACGCTGCAGCCGCTCGCGGACGCTAGTGGCGACCTGCTCACGGCCGTCGGTCAGCAACTGGTCCATGGTCGAGGAGCCGGCCACGTGGCGCACGGCGCTGTCGGTCGCCTGCTGCAGGCTGACCTCGGGCTGGTCGACGTTGAGGACGAAGTCCTTGAGGTTGGTGATGCGGTACTGGACGGTTAGCGGTACCTCGACGATGTTCTCGTCCTGGGTCAGCATGGCGCCCTGTTTGCTGTAGGCCCGCTCACGGGTCACGTTTTCCTGATACTTGGTCTCGAAGGGCGGGAAGTAGATGTTCAGGCCGGGCCCTACCGTCTCATGGTATTTGCCCAGGCGCAGCACCACCGCCTGTTCCTGCTCGTCCACGACGTAGACGGCGTTGTACAGCCAGAGGGCGCCGACCAGCAATACGCCCAGTAGCAGCAGACCCTTGCCACCACCCGAGCCAAAGCTGTCGCCGCCACTGCCGCCGGACCGCTTCTTGCCGCCGACCAGGCGGTTGATGCGGTCCTGAAACTTACGCAAGGCTTCGTCGAGATCCGGCGGCCCCTTGCGTCCACCATTGCCGCCACCGTTGTTGTTGCGGCCGCCCCAGGGGTCTTGATTGTTCGAGTTGCCACCGGGCTCGTTCCAAGCCATAGCGCTCTCCCTACTGATAACGCGAAAACGCGCCGAAATGGCGCGCCGACCAATGCTACCGGATGGTCCCTGCCCGAACAAAAGCGCCGAGCGGGGGTTTATTGCAAAACATGTTGCTGGATAAAGACTTCCGGTTCTTCACCGGCCCGGCTGAGTAGTCGATTGAGTTCGGCGCGGGGTACTCGTACAGACAACAGGATGTTGCCTTCGTCATCATGATCGTCCTGGCGAACCACGCCCAGCTCGAACAACTGGGCCCGCAGCCGGGCGTGCCGCTGGGGCAGCCGCAACACCCCAACGAAGAGATCCTCGCCGAGCAATTCGGCCACGGCCTGACCGACCAGCTCCAGACCGCGCCCCTCGCGTGCCGACACCCAGACCCGAATCGGGCGCCCGGTCTCGTCGTCGCGCTGGATGTGCGGCTCGACCCCGTCGAGCAGATCGAGCTTGTTGTAGATCTCCAGCATCGGCAACTCGTCGGCGCCGATTTCGTGCAGCACGGCCTCGACCTGCTCGATCTGCAGCTGGCGATCGTCCTCGTGGGCATCGATCACGTGCAGCAGCAGGTCGGAGTTGCTGGATTCCTCCAGGGTCGCGCGGAAAGCCTCCACCAGCTTGTGTGGCAGATGGCGGATGAAGCCCACGGTATCGGCCAGCACGATCGGCCCCAGGTCCGGCAGTTCCAAACGGCGCAGGGTCGGATCGAGGGTGGCGAACAGCAGGTTGGCGGCGTAGACGCCGGATTCGGTGAGGCTGTTGAACAGGGTGGACTTGCCAGCGTTGGTGTAACCGACCAGGGACACCGAAGGAATCTCGGCGCGCCGGCGACCGCGCCGAGCCTGCTCGCGCTGGCTGCGTACCTTGTCCAGGCGCTGGCGAATCTGGCGGATGCGGATTCGCAGGAGACGACGGTCGGTTTCCAGCTGGGTTTCACCCGGGCCGCGCAGACCGATACCGCCCTTCTGGCGTTCGAGGTGAGTCCAGCCGCGTACCAGCCGGGTGCTCATGTGCTCGAGCTGGGCGAGTTCCACCTGCAGCTTGCCCTCGTGGGTGCGAGCACGCTGGGCGAAGATGTCGAGAATGAGGCCCGTGCGATCCAGGACGCGGCACTCGAAGGCTTTTTCGAGGTTGCGTTCCTGACTGGGCGTGAGGTCATGGTTGAAGATGACCAGATCGGCGGCATGAGCATGCACCTGATCGTGCAATTCCTCGACCTTGCCGGTACCGATGAGATAACGCGCCGTCGGCTGGCTGCGGTTCACCGTGACGAACGCCACGGTCTCCGCACCCGCCGATCGCGCGAGTTCGAGAAACTCCTGAGGATCTTCGCGCGCCTCGGGATGCAGGCCTTCCAAATGGACCAGAATGGCCCGTTCACCACCTTCGTGACGCTCGAAGAACAACAGGGCGCTCCTCTTGTTATTTATTCGCTATCCGACTCGCTCGTCTCGGAGCTGGGCAGACGGACCGGGCGGCTCGGCACCACGGTGGAAATTGCATGCTTGTAGACCATCTGGCTGACGGTGTTCTTGAGCAGGATCACGAACTGGTCGAAGGACTCGATCTGACCCTGCAGCTTGATACCGTTGACGAGATAGATGGAAACCGGAACGCGCTCTTTACGCAGGGTGTTCAGGTAAGGGTCTTGTAGCGAATGCCCTTTTGACATCGTGTCGCTCTCCTAAAGAAATGAAAATACTGATCTGGCGACATGCCAGTTTCCGCTGCCCACCATGGACACGCGGACAAAAACGATTCAGCTGCGAGGCGATATGGAGTCGCCGGCCAGGCATTTCAAGATCCGTGGCAGATTGTCACAAGCCAGGCTGTCGAAGGTGTGCGCGGCGGGCCAGCCACGCAACCAGGTCAACTGCCGCTTCGCCAATTGCCGCGTCGCCGCAACGCCACGCGCCACCATCTCTTCCCGCGTGCAATCCCCTTCCAGGAACTCCCACACCTGACGATAGCCTACGGATCGCATGGACGGCAGACCAGGATGCAGATCGGGACGTTCCCGCAAGGCTGAAACTTCGTCGATGAAGCCCTGTTCCAGCATCAGACCGAAGCGCTCGGCGATACGCGCATGGAGCACCTCACGCCGACCAGGCGCCAGGATCAATTGGGCGACAGTATAGGGTAATTGCGTCTGGGGCGCGCCGTTCGAATCGGCATTGGCACTCATTTGCAACGCGCGATGCGCGGTCATCGACTGGCCGCTGACGCGATACACCTCGAGGGCGCGCAGAAGGCGCTGGGGGTCGTTGGGATGGATGCGCGCCGCCGACACCGGATCGACCTCGGCCAGTTGCCGATGGATCTCGCCCCAACCTGCCGCGGCCGCCAGGGCTTCGATCTCGGCGCGGACCCCGGCATCGGCACGGGGCATGTCGGCCAGGCCTTCGAGCAGGGCCTTGAAGTAGAGCATGGTGCCGCCGACCAGCAGAGGGATGCGGCCGGCGGCGGTGATTTCGGCCATGGCCGCCAGGGCATCGGTGCGAAATTCGGCGGCGGAATAGCTCTCGGCAGGGTCGCGGATGTCCACCAGCCGGTGCGGATGGGCAGCCAGCACCTCGGCGCTGGGCTTGGCGGTACCTATGTCCATACCCCGGTAGATGAGCGCCGAATCCACGCTGATCAGCTCGATGGGCAGCAACCGGGCCAGTTCGATGGCGAGGTCGGTCTTGCCGGAGGCGGTCGGCCCCATGAGAAAGATGGCGGGCGGCAGGGGGGCGGTCATTGAGGATTCTCGGAGGACGCCGCGCAGGACGCGGCGGGGCGGTCAGCGGCCGCGCAGGAAGAGTTTGTCCAGGTCATCCAGGCTGAGCTGGGCCCAGGTGGGACGACCGTGGTTGCACTGGCCGCTGCGCTCGGTGGTTTCCATGTCGCGCAGCAGGGCATTCATCTCCGGCAGGGTCAGCCGCCGGTTGGCGCGTACCGAGCCGTGGCAGGCCATGGTGCCGAGCAGTTCGTTGAGGTGCGCCTGAATGCGATCGCTGGTGCCATAGTCGAGCAGATCGGCGAGCACGTCCTGCACCAGCCGCGCGGCCTGGGCCTGCTTGAGCAGCGCGGGGATCTGGCGGATGGCCAGGGTCTCGGGGCCCAGGCGCTGCAGCTCGAAGCCGAGGCGCTCGAACCACTGGCCGTGCTCTTCGGCGCAATCGGCCTCGCGCTCGCTGACCGCCAGGGACTCCGGCACCAGCAGTGGCTGGCCGCGCAGGCCTTCGCTGGCCATGGCCACCTTGAGCCGCTCGTAGGTGATGCGCTCGTGGGCGGCGTGCATGTCCACCAGGATCAGGCCCTGGGCGTTCTCGGCCAGGATGTAGATACCCTTGAGCTGCGCCAGGGCATAGCCCAGCGGCGGCACGTCGCCCTGTTCCGCGGGCAGGGGGGCAGCCTCGGCACCTGTCGGCAGCGGCGCGAAGAAGGCCTTGTAGGCGCTTTGCACCTCGGCCACCGGCGCGCCCGCATAGGGCTGCGGGGTCGGCGCGTAAGGCGCAGCACCCGATCCGCCACCACCGGCGAAAGGCTGGGCAGGCGGCGCAGGACTGTCGTGCAGAACGGCGGCGGCCAGGCGCATCTCGCCCTGGGGGCCGAATTCACCGGCGGCCGGACCGCTCAGCGGCGCCGGCGCCGTGGGTGCCACCACGGCGAGCTGGTCGTCCGGGCGGATGTCGCCGAGGGCGCGGTGCAGGGTGCCGTAGAGGAAGTCGTGCACCTGGCGGCTGTCGCGGAAACGCACCTCGTGCTTGGTGGGGTGGACATTGACGTCCACCGTCGCCGGATCTACTTCGAGGAAGAGCACGAAGGCCGGGTGACGGCCGTTGTAGAGCACGTCGCGATAGGCCTGGCGCACCGCGTGGGCGACCAGCTTGTCGCGCACCATGCGGCCGTTGACATAGAAGTACTGCAGATCGGCCTGGCTGCGGGAGAAGGTCGGCAGGCCGACCCAGCCCCAGAGGCGCAGGCCGTTGCGCTCGTGCTCCAGCGGCAGGGCCTGTTCGAGAAAGCCGGGGCTGCAGACGGCGCCGACCCGCCGCCCCTGGCTCTGGGGATCGCCCGCCGGATGCAGGGCCAGCAGGCTCTTGCCGTTGTGCCTCAGGTGAAAACCCACGTCGAAGCGCGCCAGCGCCAGACGCCGCACCACTTCCTGCAGGTGATCGAATTCGGTCTTTTCGGTGCGCAGGAACTTGCGCCGCGCAGGCGTATTGAAGAACAGGTCGCGCACCTCCACCGAGGTGCCCTGGGGGTGGGCGGCGGGCTGTACCCGTGGCTGCATCTCGCGACCCTCGGTCTCCACCTGCCAGGCCTGGTCCTCGCCCCGGTAGCGCGAGGTCAGGGTGAGCCGGGACACCGAGCTGACCGAGGCCAGGGCTTCGCCGCGAAAGCCCAGACTGGTGACGCTTTCCAGTTCGTCCAGGTGGTAGATCTTGCTGGTGGCATGGCGCGCCAGGGCCAGCGGCAGGTCGTCCGCCGGGATGCCATGGCCGTCGTCGCGGATGCGCAGCAGCTTGACCCCGCCCTGTTCCACCTCGATGTCGATGCGCCGGGCACCAGCGTCCAGGCTGTTCTCCAGCAGCTCCTTGGCCACCGAGGCGGGCCGTTCGACCACCTCGCCGGCGGCGATCTGGTTGGACAACCGCGGACTAAGCAGCTGGATACGCCGGGGTTCAGTCATTGCTGGCCGCCAGTTCGTGGGTGGGGATGGTCAGGACCTGACCGGAGCGGATGCGGTCGCCCTTGAGCCGATTGGCGGCGCGCAGGGTGGAGAGGTCGACATCATAGCGACGGGCGATGAGGCTCAGGCTTTCGCCCGGCTGCACCCGGTGCTGATCGATGCCGCGCACGCTGCCGACCTTGTCGCCCCGCTGCTCGCGCTGCCAGGCCAGGTAGGTGCCGGGCGGCGGGCGGTGCTGGAAGTACTGCACGATACCGGCCTGGATCTGCCGGGCGAGCAGGCCCTGGTGCGCTGGACTGGCCAGCTTGGCCGACTCGTTGGCATTGGTGATGAAGCCGGTCTCCACCAGGATCGAGGGAATGTCCGGCGATTTCAGCACCATGAAGCCGGCCTGCTCCACCCGCGAATGCAGGAGCTTGGTCGCCCGCCCGACCTGACCGAGGATGGTCTGGCCGACCTCCAGGCTGGAGGCCACGGTGGCGGTCATGGACAGGTCCATGAGCACCCCGGCGAGCATGGGATCCTTGTTGTCCAGGGCATCGGATACCCCACCGACCTGGTCGGAGCGGTTTTCCGCATCGGCCAGCCAGCGTGCGGCCTCGGAGGTGGCGCCGCGCTGGGACAGGGCGAAGACGGTAACGCCCTCGGCGCTGGCGCTGGGCGCGGAGTCGGCATGGATGGAGATGAACAGGTCGGCGCCCTTCTTGCGGGCGATGACCTGCCGCTGGCGCAGTGGGATGAAGTAATCGCTGGTGCGGGTCAGCTCGGCGCGAAAGCCCTTCTGCCGGTTGAGATTGGCCTGCAGCTGCTTGGCGATGGCCAGCACCACGTTCTTCTCGTACAACCGGCCGCGGCCGATGGCACCCGGGTCTTCACCGCCGTGGCCGGGATCGATCACCACCACCACGTCGCGCTTGCCGCTGGGGCTGGAGGGCAGACGGGTCGCCGGCTGGGCCGGGGTCACCGGGGTGGCCGGCAGATTGGGCGTGACGGTGGCGGGGATGTCGCTGGCGGCCGGATCGGTGCCCTGGTCGTAGAGATCGACCACCAGGCGATTGCCGTATTCCTTGTTGGGCGCCAGGGTGAAACTCTTGGGCGTCAGGGCACCCTTGGTGTCCAGCACCAGGCGCACCTCGCCGGGCGAGCGTTGGGCCGCCCGCAGGCCGGTGATGGGAGTATTGCGCAGCGGCTTTTCGTTCAACCCACCGTCGAGCTGCGCGCCGGACAGGTCGATGACGATGCGGTCCGGGGCACTGAGGGTGAAGACGCTGGCCTTGACCGGGCCGGTCAGATCGAACACCAGACGGGTGTTGTCGGGCGCACGCCAGACGCGCATGCCCTTGATCTGGGTGGCGGCCAGCAACTGACTGCTGAGAATCAACAACAACAGGCCGAGTCCCGACCTGAAAAAACACTTGCGCATGCCTGCGACCGTATAGCTGGAGAACGAAGGATCGGCGCCTAGGGCGCGAGGGCGGCGCACCAGGCCTCACCGTGAGCGCCATGACTAGTCAGGCGCAGATCACGGCCGTCGGCGCGTGGCGTAATGGTAATGTCCAGGTCCGGCTTTGGCAAAAAGCCCTGACCGCGCTCGGGCCATTCCACCAGGCACAAGGCTGCGGGTGTGAAGTAGTCGCGAATCCCCATGAATTCCAGTTCTTCCGGATCGGCCAGGCGATAGAGGTCGAAGTGATAGACCGCGCCACTGGCCAGTTCGTAGGGCTCGACCAGGGTGAAGGTGGGACTCTTCACCGCCCCGGTGTGGCCGAGGCCACGCAAGATGCCACGCGACAGGGTGGTCTTGCCGGCGCCCAGATCGCCGTGCAGATAGAGCACGCCACGACCGCCGCTGGCCTGGGCCAGGCGGGCACCCAGGGCGTACATGGCGTCTTCGTCGGCGGCGTGCAGGGTCAGTTCAGGCATGGCTGGAGTTCCTCGAGCAACTGGCGGGCGACCGGGGGCAGATCGCTGGCGGCGAGACCGCGGCCCTGGCGACCCAGCTCGGCGCCGGCACGGCCGTGCAGCCAGGCGCCCAGGCAGGCGGCCTCGAAGGGGGCCAGCCCCTGCCCCAGCAGGGCGGCGATGATACCGGTGAGGATGTCCCCCAGGCCACCGGTAGCCATCGCCGGATGCCCTTCGCCGCACAGTGCCATGCGCCCGTCCGGGTGGGCGATCAGGGTACCGAAGCCCTTGAGCAGCGCCACCCCGCCATAGCGCCGTGCCAGTTCGCGGGCGCTGCCGGGACGATCGCCTTCGATGTCCTTGATCGAGACCTCCAGCAGCCGCGCCGCCTCGCCCGGATGGGGCGTCATCACCCAGGGCCCGCGCGGCGCCTCGACCACGCCGGCGGCCAACAGATTGAGGGCATCGGCGTCCCAGACCTGAACGACGTCCAGCGTCGCGGCGGCACTGGCCAGCGCCTTACCCCAGGCACCCTGGCCCAGGCCCGGCCCGACGGCGAGCACATCGGCCTTCTTGGCCAGTTCCAGTACGGCGAAACTGGAACGTACGCCGGCGACCATCACTTCCGGCCGCCGCGCCAGCACCGCGGTGACGTTGGACGGCCGGGTCGCCAGGCTGAGCATGCCGGCACCGCAGCGCAGCGCCGCCTCGCTGGTCATGATGGCCGCGCCGCCGGTGCCTTCGTCGCCGCCGATCACCAGCAGATGGCCGTATTGCCCCTTGTGCGCGTTGAGCGGGCGCGCCGCCAGGCGCGGCAGGTTGCCGGGCGCCAGACGCTGAGCGGTGGCATGGGCGGGATTCTGCGGTTCCTCCATCAGCGGCTCGAACACCAGACTGCCGACGTGATCCGGCCCCTTGCCGGTGAACAGCCCGAGCTTGAGACCGATGAAGGTGATGGTCAGATCGGCGCGCACCAGGGCGCCCGCCGCAGCGCCGGTATCGGCATCCAGCCCGGAGGGAATGTCGATGGCCACCACCGGCAATTCGCTGGCGTTGATCCGCTCGATGGCCGCGGCATAGGGCTCACGCGCCGCGCCTTTGAGTCCGGTACCCAGCAGGGCGTCGACCACCACGCCTTCCAGCGGGGCATCCGCGCGCCAAGGCTGGATGTCCACGCCGGTGGCCAGGGCCTCGGCATGGGCCAGGGCGGCATCGCCCTGGAGTCCGGCCGGATCGGCCAGGTGCCAGACCCGCGCCTGCCAGCCCGCCTTGCGCGCCAGCGCAGCGACCAGGTAGCCATCACCGGCATTGTTGCCACCGCCCGCCAGTACGCAGAGGGCGCCGGCATGGGGCCAGCCATGGCGCAATGAGCGCCAGGCCGCCGCCGCCGCGCGTCTCATCAACTCGAGACCGGGCAGACCGCCGGCGATCAGTTGGGCGTCGAGATCCCGCACCTGCTGGGCGCTGTAGAGCTGGAACGGCAGTTCGTCGTGCATGCTGGGAAAGCCTCCGGAGTCTGGCAAAATAGGCGGCCCTCCTGCCTGTGCGCTCCCGTCGATGTCCGCTGTCGCTCTCGATCTCGCCGCCCTGGCCGACCTCATCAAGACCTGGGGTCGGGAATTGGGCTTTCAACAGACCGGCATCGCCGGGCTGGATCTGGCACGTCACGAGGAACATCTGGAGCGCTGGCTGGCCGCCGGTTTCCACGGCGAGATGGACTATATGGCCGCGCACGGCAGCAAACGTTCGCGACCGGCCGAACTGGTCCCGGGGACTCTGAGGGTGGTTTCCCTGCGCATGGACTACCTGTCCGGCGACACCCGCATGAGCGAGCGCCTGGCCGATGGCAATGCGGCCTATATCTCCCGCTACGCCCTGGGTCGCGATTACCACAAGCTGATCCGCAAGCGCCTGCAGCAGCTGGCCGAGCGCATCCAGGAAGAGATCGGTCCCTTCGGCTATCGCGCCTTCGTCGACAGCGCGCCGGTGCTGGAAAAGGCCATCGCCGAACAGGCTGGCCTGGGCTGGATCGGCAAGAACACCCTGGTGCTCAATCGCAAGGCCGGCAGTTGGTTCTTTCTCGGCGAACTCTTCGTCGACGTGCCCCTGCCGGTGGACGAACCCACCCCACGCGACCACTGCGGCACCTGCCACGCCTGCCTGGACATCTGCCCGACCCAGGCCTTCGTCGGCCCCTATCAGCTCGACGCCCGGCGCTGCATTTCCTACCTGACCATCGAGTTCAAGGGCTCCATTCCACTGGAGCTACGGCCCTTGATCGGCAACCGGGTCTTTGGCTGCGACGACTGCCAGTTGGTCTGCCCCTGGAATCGCTTCGCCAAGCCCACCGCCGAAGGCGACTTCCAGCCACGCCACAGCCTGGACAGCGCCAGTCTGGCCGAGCTCTTTCGCTGGACCGAAGCCGAATTCCTCAGCCGCACCGAAGGCTCGCCCCTGCGCCGTGCCGGCTACGAACGTTGGCTACGCAACCTGGCCGTTGGCCTTGGCAATGCCCCGACCAGCATCCCGGTGGTGGAAGCCCTGAAGCTGCAGCGCGAGCATCCTTCGCCCCTGGTGCGTGAGCACGTGGAGTGGGCACTGCAGCGGCACGGCGAGGCCTGAGCGGCAGGCTAGACGTTCAGGGGCCTACCGTGGTGTAGGGGATCGGTGCCCACCAGCTGCCGTAGGGCACGCCGTACTTGTCGACATAGCGCTTGACCACCGGCGACAGCGGCCGGTACTTGCCGTTGGATTTGCCGCCATAGGGCCCCTTGGGCTCGATCTCGGCCTGGAGGGTCAGGACTTCGATGGGGTCGAGGCAGGGGCCCATGATCCAGACCTTGACCACGCCGCCGGGCGCCAGGCCGATGGTGAGGTCCTTGCGATAATCCGAAGTGCGACCACTGACCGGACACTCGGCTGGCAGACGCTCGACCATTTTTTCCCTGGCCCAATCGGGGATGGTGAACAGCGCGTGATAGGTTTGAGGCTCGACCATGGATTGCCAGCGTAGGGAGACGACGTAGGGTAGATCCAGGCCGGTTAGGGTGCGGCCGGCACCGGAGCCGATCCTTTTAGGCCAGCCTCTGGCGGTAGCCGATAGGCTGGCTGGCTCGCCCATGGCGACCACTCCCCCCATGGCATTGGGAAAGATGCGTCCACTGTTGTCGCCAATATTGGCCTGCTCCAGCCAGACCTCCATGTAGTTGGGCGCCAGAAAGCCCAGGTACCAGGCGTCATAGGGCAGCTTGTTCGCGGCGTCAGACTGACAACCTGCCAGGCCCAGTAGCAGGACGATAGACAGCAGCCAGCGACTCATCGCGGGTACCCCAATTGCGGACGATTGGGATAGAGGCTGCGCCGACCATCGGCGGTAGGAGCATCGACGAAAATCGCATCCACATTGCCTAGACCACTGCCCATGCGCGCATTCCAGTGAGCCGACCTGTGTACATAGCGACTGAGCAGCAGACGATTTTCGGCCTGACTCAGGACCTCAGATACATGTGGACTACCTGCCTGAAGCTTACTGGCTATCGGAGCCAGGTCGGCCGGCAAACGCCACTCCGGATCTTCGTCATCGAGGGTCGTGAAAGGGACACCCTGGGCACTGGCCAGACGGTGCATCATCCGCAGGTAAACCAGGGATAGCTCTCCACGTACCTGCCGCTCCAACCGTATCGCAGCGAAGACCTCGATTTCCGGCAGGTCGCCCCGGACGCGGGGCAATTCGAGGCGCCAGGTATCGATGCTAAGACGAGTGCTGGCTGAGTCGTACCAAGGCGCCCCTTGCAGGCGCCGTAACTCCAGCTCGGCCTGACGATAGCTCCAGGCCTGGTGGCTATCCGTGCCCCAGGGCTCACAGGAAGCCCTCGGCCGGGTCAATAGCAATCGCTCCTGCATCTCGGCAGGATAGCCGCCACCAATATCAGCGTGGGCACCAGGCAGGAGGATCTCTACGTGTTCAGGTGCCACGCTGGTCAGGGCGAAGTTACGGCGGTATTCATGCTGGGCAGCCAACTGCACCACCTTGAGCGCGCAACCGGATGGCAAATAAAGATTAAGTCCAGGATTTACTGCATTGGCGGGACTGAAATCGCCCCGCAGGGGATCGGCGATCGCTGCCACGGTATCGAACAAACCGATAAAGTTGAGTCTTACCCTGGCGCGCTGCCAGGAAAAACACGGCAATAGTCCTGTAGCCGCGATACCTCCATCCGCCTTGAGCACTTCATTGGCGAAATGCCGCGCTCCTGCTGCTCCTCTGCTAAAACCAAAAAGATCAAAATCAATAGCTTCAACAGCTACGTTGGGATTGTTTCGTTTGAATTGGTCATAGCTGTCTCCAAAGGCTTTCGGGAACGTCTGAACACAAGCAAGGACGCCACTAGCTCCTAGGCCAGTACCCATTGAAAATAGGCTATCCGCCTGACCGGCACGGGTACCAATACCTTCAATGTAGATACGAAGTGTGGCTGTTGACTCGTCGCCCTCGAGTACGCGTGTGGCATCGCTTTTATACAACCTGAATAGCCGCGCAATATTCGTCTCCGCCCCCGCATAGCTGCCATCCGCACTCAGCATGAACCTTTCGCAGTGCCGGACGATGCTCTCTACCTGGTCCCGGCGAAAGCCCTGCTCTTCCGCACGACAAGTCGCGCCGGTGGCGGCGTTGAAGAGGTTGTTGCCGGTGCCGTCGAAGAAGACGCCGATGCGCAGGGTGATGCGCTGTTCTATCGGGCGCTCCGCCTGTTCGCCGACTTCATCCCTGGCACCGGGTGCGCCATGCGGGTGTTTGGTAGGCGCCTCGATACCCTGTCGCTCCCGGTCGCGCAGCGCCGAAGGCTTGCCCTGCCCCGGTGCCAGGCCGGTAGCGCCTGCACGGCTTGCGCAGGCACCCTTGGCTGCGCCGCCTGCATCCAGGCCGATGATGACGCTGCCCGATCCGCCGATCACCACGCCGCCATGGTTGGTGACACTGCCGAGTACCGCCGCTGGCCGGCCGTTGATCAGGACATGGGGGATGACCGCCGCGCTCAAGGCAGCGCCACAGCCGCAGGCATGGCCGAGGGTCGCGGCGGGCAGGCCATCGAAAGCGACATCAGCGGAGCCCTGGATCAGGGCGGTGGTACCGCACTTGGGGCAGGCGACGGCGTCGCCCAGGCGCGCAGCAGGTTTTCCAGACATGACCGATCTCCCTATCGGTAACTGGGCGCCTGAAAATGCCGCACAAAAGGCTCTAGGACAAGGCTTTCAACGCAGCGCCGCGAAATCTGTCACGACCCTAGCCGTGGGGATCGTCCGGATAGGTGAAGGTCGGCATCTGCCAGTTGAATCTCAGCGCCAGCAGGCGCAGCAGCAGCCCCGCGGCCAGGGTGATGAGCAGCGCCTGCTCCTCGCCGAGCCACGGGCGGCAGAGCAGATAACAGCCAGCGGAGAGCACCGCCACGCTGGCATAGAGCTCGCGCCTGAGAATCAGGGGCACGTCGTTGCAGAGGATGTCGCGCAGGATGCCGCCGCAGGTGCCGGTGAGGGTACCGCTGACGATGACGATGGCCGGACTCAGGCCCATCTCCAGAGCCACCTGGCAGCCGATCACGGTAAAGGCCACCAGACCTAGGGCATCGAGCACCAGGAACAGCCGGCGCAGATAGCGCATGACCCGGGCGATGGCCACGGTGGCCAGGCCCGCGCCGACGGTGAGCGCCAGGTACTCCGGGTGCTTGACCCAGCCGAGCGGATAGTGCCCCAGCAGGACGTCGCGCACCGAGCCGCCGCCCAGGGCGGTGACGCTGGCGATCAGCGCCACGCCGAACAGGTCCATGCCGCGGCGACCCGCGGACAGGGCGCCGGTCATGGCTTCGGCGGTGATGGCGATCAGATAGAGGATGGACAGCAGCACGGCTGCGCGACCATCAGACCTTGATGAAGTGCTCGCGGTAGTGACGCAGCTCGGCGATGGAATCGCGGATGTCATCCAGCGCCAGATGGCTGCCGCTCTTCTTCACGCCGTCACGCACATGGGGCGCCCAGCGCGCGGCCAGTTCCTTGAGGGTGGAGACGTCCAGATTGCGGTAGTGGAAGTAGGCTTCCAGTGCCGGCATGCGGCGATAGAGGAAGCGGCGATCCTGGCAGATGCTGTTGCCGCAGATCGGCGACTTGCCCTTGGGCACCCACTGCTGCAGGAATTCCAGCGTCAGGGCCTCGGCCTGGGCGGTGTCGACGGTGCTCTCGCGCACCCGCTGGGTCAGTCCCGAACCGCCGTGCTGACGGGTATTCCACTCGTCCATGCCGGCCAGGATCTCGTCCGACTGGTGGATGGCCAGCACCGGGCCCTCGGCCAGCACATTGAGATCGCTGTCGGTGACGATGGTGGCCATCTCGATGATCACGTCCCGATCCGGATCCAGGCCGGTCATTTCCAGGTCGATCCAGATCAGGTGCTGCGGATTGGGGGTGGTCATGGTGAACTCCTTGATGATGGCAGCAGTGTAGCAGTGCGCCTGCCGCGCACCTACCGGCGCCAGAGCAGCAGCCGGCTGCCACGCAGGTCGCCCACTTCCACCACCCTGTCCGCTGGCTGGCCGGGAATCTCGAAGGTGTTGCTGATCAGCCAGCTGCCGGCCCGCAGCTCCGTGCGGGCCTTGTCGCCCAGGCGTGGCATGGGCGCCGGGGAGAGAAAGCAGTAGACGACGTCGAACTCGCCCAGCTCCACTCGCCAGAGATCGCGATAGCGCACCTGGCAGTTGCGCCGTGGCAGGCAGCGCAGCCAGGCCAGGGCGAAGCTCAGCGGCGCCGTCTCCACGCCGACGAAGGTGGCCTGCGGAAAGCGCCGGGACAGATCGACCAGGGTATCGCCCAGACCGCAGCCCAGGTCCACGAAGCGAAAGGTCAGCTCGCGCTCGGCGAGCAGCTCGGCCAGCCGCTCGCGGGTCTGGCGCCCGGTGAGATAGAGCGGCACCCGCTCGCGCAGGCTGTTCCAGTTCAGCAGCAGGAGCAGCAGGAAGCCGAGCGCGGCGATACCCGCCGACAGGCCGCGACCACTGACCAGGTAGAGCGCCGGAGCGAACAGCAGATTGATGAAGACCCACCAGCGCGCCAGGCCCAGGCGTTCGCCCAGCAGCGCCGCGAGCACCGCCTGCAGACACACCAGCAGCAGCAACGATGGGCGCTGCCCGGTGAAGCCGGCCCACAGCCGCAGTCCGACGACCGCCAGCACCAAGGCGGCCAGTTGCACCAGCACGGCCAGCAACAGGGGATAGCGCGAGGCGAGATGGGCCAGCATGGGGGCTCCAGAGCGACGAGGTGCGCCAAGTTTAGGTAATCCGCGAGAGGCGGCCAATGCTAGACTCCTCGACCCTGAAACCCGCGGACTTCCCATGGCCAAACGCCACCTGACCCGTCGCCAGAGCTGGCGGATCGAAAAAATCCAGACTGAACGCGCTGCTCGCGCGGAAAAGCGCGAATCCAAGCTGGTCGACGAACTGGAAGGCGGCGATCTGGGCCCGGAACAACAGGGCCAGGTGATCGCCCATTTCGGCGTTCAGGTGGAGGTCGAAGATGGCGAAGGTCGGCTGCAGCGCTGCCATCTGCGCGCCAACCTGCCGACCCTGGTCACGGGCGACCAGGTGGTGTTTCGCTCCGGTATCCAGGGCAATGGCGTCATCGTCGCCCAGTTGCCGCGCCATTCGGAGATCTGCCGGCCGGACATGCGCGGTCAGCTCAAGCCGGTGGCGGCCAACGTCGACCGCCTGGTGATCGTCTTTGCCCCGCTGCCCACGCCCCATGCCAACCTCATCGACCGGTACCTCGTGGCGGCCGAGCATGCCGGCATTCAGCCGCTGCTGCTGCTCAACAAGGCCGACCTGATCGACGAGCACAACGGTCCGGCGCTGGACGAACTGCTGGGCATCTACCGCGAGCTGGACTATCCGCTGCTGGAGGTGTCGGCCCACAACGGCCTGAGCATGGGCCAGCTCAAGAGCGCTTTGGACGAACACGTCAGTGTCTTCGTCGGTCAGTCCGGCGTGGGCAAGTCGTCGCTGGTGAACGCCCTGCTACCGGGCGTCGATACGCGCGTCGGGCCGCTGTCGGAGCTGACCAACAAGGGCACCCACACCACTACCACCGCCAGGCTCTTCCACTTTCCCGATGGCGGCGACCTGATCGACTCACCCGGTATTCGCGAATTCGGCCTCAGTCACGTCAGCCGCGACGACGTCGAAGCCGGCTTCAAGGAATTCGGCGACTACCTCGGCCACTGCCGCTTCCGCGACTGCAAGCACGAGCGCGAGCCCGGTTGCGCCCTGCTCGCGGCCCTGGAACGCGGCGATATCCATCCGCAGCGGATGGCCAGTTACCGGCATATCCTGGCTAGCCTGGAAGGCGAATCGCGCTACTAACGAAAACGCCGGGCAAGCCCGGCGTTTTTATCGATCGACGACTATCAGCCAAAGACGCGGAAGCGCTCGGCATCGTCCATGAAGCCCTTCTCCGGGAAGTCGCCCTCGTTGGAACCGAAGGGCATCTGGGCGCGCAGGTGCCAGGTCTCCGGCAGTTGCCACTCGGCGGCGGCCAGGGCGTCGGGCAGCGGATTGTAGTGCTGCAGGCTGGCGCCGATGCCGGCATTGGCCAGGGCCGTCCATACCGAGAACTGGGCGATGCCGCTGGCCTGCTCCGACCAGATGGGGAAGTTGTCGGCATAGGCGGGATACTTGTCCTGCAGGCCGGCAACGACATGCCGATCCTCGTAGAACAGCACGGTGCCGGCGCCGGCCGCGAAGCTGTTGATCTTGCCCTCGGTAGCGGCGAAGGCGTCGGCCGGCACGATCTGCCGCAGCGCCTGCATGACGAAGCCCCAGAACTTGTCGCTCTCGGCGCCGAACAGGATCACCGCGCGCGAGCTCTGCGAATTGAAGGCGGAGGGCGACAGCTTGACCGCCTCCTGGATCAGCGCGGTGACCTGGTCCTGGGCCAGCGGCAGATTCTTGCCCAGCGCGTACTGGCTGCGGCGGCGCTTGATGGTGTCGATAAAGGCGTTGCTCATCGGAAGGCTCCTGCAAGGGAATCGGAGATCGGGAGACCGCGCGCCAGGGCGCAAGGTGCCCGATCCGTCATGAAACCCCTGCAGCTTAACCAGCCGTCTTCACGTCAACGTACGAAAAAACCGAACGCTAGCAGCGAATTTTCCTATCGATCGCCATGACCGCTCAGGGCTTACTCTGGATGACGCCGGCGTCGAAGGCGTTGATCTGCTGCTTGAAGGCGGCGTTGTTGATGGGTTGCGCCAGATTGCCGGTGGCGCTGACGCCACCACTGGAGACCCCGCTGCGACTGGCAGCCGGCGCGCCATCGGTCGCCGGCTTCGGTGCCTGGCTGCTCCCGGCCCGTCCCTCGATGGCCTGCTGGGCCTTCTTGGTCAGGACGATGATATCGATGCGGCGGTTGACCGGATTGAGCGGATGCTCGCGATCGAAGGGGGCCGAGGAGGCATAGCCGACGATCCGCGCCACCTGCTCTTCCGGATAGCCACCGGCGATCAGCGCCCGGCGTGCGGCGTTGGCGCGACCGGCGGACAACTCCCAGTTGCTGAAGTCACCCTTGCCGTTGTAGCGCGCCGCATCGGTATGGCCGCTGATGCTGATCTTGTTCGGCACCTGGCGAATGGTGTCGGCCATGGCCAGCAGGATGTCCTCGAAATAGGATTTCAGTCGCGGACTGCCGGAGTCGAACATCGGCCGGTTCTCGGCATCGACGATCTGGATGCGCAGGCCGTCCTGGGTGATTTCCAGCAGGATCTGGTCCTTGAACTTCTGCAATTCCGGATTCTGCTCGATCTTGTTCTGCAGCTCCTGCAGCAACAGCTCCAGGCGCTCCTTGTCGACCTGCTCGGCGATCTTTTCCGCCTGGCTCGGATCCATCTTCGCCTGACTGGCATCCTTCTGCTGCTGGGCCGCGTCGTTGGGCTGGCGCTTGTCGGACTGATCGGGCGCCTGGGTGGGATCGGGCGCGACGCGGTTGGAGTCGTTGGGATCGGCACGCTCCTGCACGTCCGGGTTGACCTTGTTCTGGGTCGAATCCGGTTGCGCCTGGATCTCGGGATTCAGGGTGCGATCGGGCGCCGGCGTCGGCGTGCCGCCCAGGTCGATGACATAGGGACTGGCGCTTTCGGTGAAGCCGATCGGATCCTGGAAGTAGCCGGCGATGGCCTTCTTCTGCTCTGGGGTGGCCGAGGACATCAGCCAGAGCACCAGGAAGAACGCCATCATGGCGGTGGCGAAGTCGGCGAAGGCGATCTTCCAGGCGCCGCCGTGGTGGCCGGCGGCGCTTTTCTTGATGCGCTTGACGATGATCGGCTGGTTGTTGTCCATCAGCTGCCCCGCATCGCCTGCTCGAGCTCACTGAAGGACGGCCGGTGCGCCGGGAACAGCACCTTGCGGCCGAATTCCACGGCGACGGTGGGCGGCATGCCGCTGGCAGCGGCGACCAGGCAGGCCTTGATCGCCTCCAGCACATTGAGCTCTTCCTTGGCGTCGTGCTCCAGGCAGGTCGCCAGCGGACCGAAGAAGCCGTAGGCGGCGAGAATACCGAGGAAGGTACCCACCAGGGCCGCGCCCACGTGGCCACCGATGGCCGCCTGGTCGCCCTCGCCGAGCATGCCCATGGTGATCACGATACCCAGTACCGCGGCGACGATGCCGAAGCCGGGCAGGCCGTCGGCGACCCGCGATACCGCGTGGGACGGATGCTCCAGCTCTTCCTTGATGCCCGCCAGCTCCATGTCGAACAGGCCTTCCAGCTCGTGGGGGGCCATGTTGCCGGAGGACATCAGCCGCAGGTAGTCGGCGACGTAGGCGGTCATCCGCTCATCCTTGAGGATGTTCGGGTACTTGCTGAAGATCGGACTGGCCTTGGGATCCTCGACGTCCGCCTCGATGGACATCATGCCCTCGCGCCGGCTCTTGTTGAGGATCTCGTAGAGCAGCTTGAGCACGTCCAGGTAGAAGGCGTGGGTGAAGCGATTGCCAAACATCTTCAGCGACTTCTTGAACACCTGCATGAAGGTGCTGCCCGGGTTGGCCTGCAGAAAGGCCCCCAGGGCGGCACCGCCGATGATCAGGACCTCGAGCGGCTGGATGATCGCAGCGATCTTGCCATGCGCGAGAATGTAGCCGCCGAGGACAGCCGCGAATATCACGATGATGCCGATGATTTTTGCCATGGTTGGGAATACTGTGTGCTAAGGAAAATTGAGCCGGGGATCTGCCCTCACGTCCCCTTTATCGGACCCGGCGCCCCGGACTGAAGGCCTTTCATCAAATTTCAAGGCGACCGTCGTATGTCCAGCCGCCCAAACACCGTCGAAGACTGGGTCAAACACCTGGAAGGCGTACGCCTGCCGGTGGCCACCGCCACCGCGGAGCGTCTGCGCCGCGCCCTGGCCGATGGCCGTCTGGCGTTGCATGAGATCGCCGAACGGCTCTGCGAGTCACCACCCCTGGCGCTGGCCCTGCTACGCGAGGCCAATCGCGGCCATGCCAGCCTTGGCGATCCGGCCGCCAGTCTGGAGGCCGTGCTCGGCCGCGTCGGTCTCGGGCCGGCGGAGTACCTGATCGCCCGCCAGCCGACCCTGCCCGAGGAGCGCCTGCCGCGTCCGCTGCGGCAGCTATGCCTGGTCAGCCAGCACGCCATGACCCTGGGGCTGGGCCTGTTCGGCGTGCCCCTGGCGCGGCTGTGGCCGGACATCCGCCTGGCCGCCCTGCTCTTTCTGGCGCCGCTCTGGCCGCTGGCGACCCGTTATCCGGAACTCTTCGAGGAATGGGAACGGCGGGTGCTGGGCGAAGGCGAACCGGCGCTCAAGGTCGAGCGCGAGCTGCTCGGCGTGCCGGCGATCCGCCTGTGCCAGGCGCTGGCCCGTCACTGGCAGTTGCCCGAGTGGATCGTGGAAGGCTATCGCCTGCTGGACCAGGATCGCCGGCAACTGGTCAGGGCGCTGCACATCGCCCATGGCGACGATCCCCTCGAACAGCAGCAGCGCCTCGACGAAGACCCCAATCTGCGCCGCTGGCTGACCCATCCCGGCAACACCATCCTGCTGGCCAACGGTCTGGCCCTGGCCAGCCACCATGCCTGGGATGGTTCTCATACCCTGCGCTGGCAGCGTTTCAGTGCCCTCTATCTGCAACTGCCGCTGGCACGGGTGCAGAGTCGCAGCCATGAACTGGCGGTGCAGGATGCCCAGCGCCATGCCCGACCCGGCCTCTGGCATCCGGCCGAGGGCCTGGTCTGGCCACCGGGCGAACGGCGCCTCAAGCCGGTGCCCCGGGTACAGGTCGCCAGCGAGAGTCAGGCACAGCGCTGGCGCGGGCTCTGCGAGCAGCTGCTGCACACGCCCAGCGCCTTCGCCACCCTGCCCCAGCTGTTCGATTGCGCCCGCCAGGCGCTGGTGGCCTGCGGCCTGCCGCGGCTGCTGTTGCTGACCCCGGATCGCAACGGCCAGAAGGGCAATGTCCAGTTGCACCACGGCCTGGACGACGCCCCCGGCCTGCAACTGGATATCGCCAGCCATCCCCTGCTGGCCAAGCTGTTCGGCAGCCCCGGCCAGTTACGCATCGATGACGGCAACCGAGCGCGCTTCGCGCCGCACCTGCCCGCCGATCTGCGCCGGCTGTTCAGCAACGAGCGGCTCTGGCTGCGCAGCCTGGGCTTCGGCGAACGGGTGGTGCTGCTGGCGATCCTGGACAGCGAACTACAGCCAGCGGATCCCCGCCGGACCGCGGCGCTGGACAAGACCTTCACCTGCATCGAGCGCGCCATTGGCACCTTCGCCAATCGTCCGCGGGCAAGACCGGCCTGACGCTGGCCGGTCAACCTCGGTACACTTCACCTTCTACGGACCGACGGGAAATCCGCGATGCCCTTTTCCGCCTTGCCCCTGGTGATCGAACCGGCCGATCTCGCGGCGCGCCTGGATGCGCCCGAACTCATCCTGGTGGATCTCTGCAGCGCCGCCCACTATGCCGAGGGGCATCTGCCCGGCGCGCGCCATGTCACACCCGCCCGCACCCAGCTGGGCAGCAAGCCGGCGCCCGGCCTGCTGCCGGCCCAGGCGGACCTGGAACAGCTGTTCGGTGAACTGGGCCAGCGCGACGAGGCCGTCTACGTGGTCTATGACGACGAAGGCGGCGGCTGGGCCGGACGCTTCATCTGGCTGCTCGATGTCATCGGGCACGGCCACTATCACTATCTCAACGGCGGGCGCCAGGGCTGGATCGCCGCCGGCCTGCCGCTGAGCACCGAGGTACCCGCTGCGGCGGGCGCACCGGTCGCTTTGACTCTGCACGAGGAGCCCACCGCCAGCCGGGCCTATCTGCAGAGCCGGCTGGGCGCCGAAGACCTGGCCATCTGGGACGCCCGCGGCGCCGACGAGTATCGCGGCGAGAAGGTGCTGACCGCCCGTGGCGGGCATATCCCCGGGGCGATCAACTTCGAGTGGACCGCCGGCATGGACGCTGCGCGCCAGTTGCGCATCCGTGAGGACCTGGCCGCCGAACTGGAGCGCCTGGGCATCACCCGCGACAAGGAAATCATCACCCACTGCCAGACCCATCACCGATCCGGCTTCACCTATCTCGCGGCCAAGGCTCTGGGCTATCCGCGCGTCAAAGCCTATGCCGGCTCCTGGGGCGAATGGGGCAACCACCCCGACACCCCCATCGAATGACTGCCAAGGACCTCTCATGAAACTGCAAGACCGACTGTTCATCCTTGCCCAGCACCTGCTGCCGCACCATCTGCTGTCGCGGGTGATCGGTGGCTTCGCCGAGTGCCGGGCGCCCTGGTTCAAGAATCTGCTGACCCGCTGGTTCGTCCGTCACTATGACGTCGACATGCGCCAGGCCCAGGTGGAAGACCCCACCGCCTACGAGAACTTCAACGCTTTCTTCACCCGCGCCCTCAAGCCCGGTGCCCGCCCGCTGCCAGCCGAGCCCGGCGTGGTGGTCAGCCCCAGCGACGGTGCCATCAGCCAGCTCGGCCGCATCGAGCACGGCCGCATCTTCCAGGCCAAGGGCCACAGCTACAGCCTGCTGGAGCTGCTGGGTGGCGACGGCCTGCGCGCCGCGCCCTTCATGGGCGGCCATTTCGCCACCATCTACCTGTCACCCAAGGACTACCACCGGGTGCACATGCCGCTCACCGGGACCCTGAAGGAGATGGTCTATGTGCCCGGGCGCATCTTCTCGGTCAACCAGCTCACCGCCGAGAACGTGCCCGAGCTGTTCGCCCGTAACGAGCGGGTGGTCTGCATCTTCGATACCGCCGTGGGCCCCATGGCGGTCATCCTGGTCGGTGCCATGATCGTCGCCAGCATCGAGACGGTCTGGGCCGGCCTGGTCACGCCACCCAAGCGCGAACTCAAGCGTTTCGCCTACGACGAGGCCGCGCGTGCGCCCATCACCCTGCACACCGGCGACGAGCTGGGTCGCTTCAAGCTGGGCTCCACCGCCATCGTGCTGTTCGGTCCGGACGCGGTGAACTGGTCCGCTGAACTCGGCGCCCTGTCCACCGTCAACATGGGGCAACTGCTGGGGGTTCCGACCACGCCGGCCCCCTTGACCACCGTTTCCGAGCCAGGGTCTCTCGCCTAGATGCGCGGTTCATTGCCCATCGAAACAGGAGTGCGCGCGGCGAATGGATAGCAAAAGGCCACAGCTCATGTTGCGGGTACCGACGCCCGATCAGCGCAGCCTGACGTTTTGTGACGCCACGCCAGCCGGCCTCAAGCGCTGGCTGGAGCAGTTGCCGCGAGCCAAGCTGGGCGAATTCGCCCGGCTGCTCTATCAGGGGCTGCTGGAGCTCAATCGGCTGATTCTGACACCGGAAGCCCGGCTGCGCCTGCTCGAATCCCTGCGCCCGGACGTGCAGCGGGTCTGCCAGTTGCTCGAACGTCATGTGCTCAATCAAGCCATCGTGCTCGACGAGCGCTCGCGCAAGGTCGCCAATCTCTGCCAGGCCCTGCAGAACCTGCTGGCCGCCGGCTACAAGCTGATCGTGGTCGAGGAAAGCGAGCGCGGCGAACGCAGCACGCTGCTCGCCACCGCCATCCAGCGCGCCCTGCGCGCCCTGCTCGGGCCGCTGATCCGCGCCGCCCAGCTCTATACACCGGTTCACGACAACCTCTGGCTGGAGCTGCATCAACTCTATCGGCTGGCGGTGACCACTGGCCTGCACAACCAGAAAATTCGCGATGAGCTGCTGCCCGGCGACGGCAGCCAGACCATCACCCAGGCCTATGGCGCCGCCCTGCTGTTTGGCGCCGCCCGCTGCAACCAGTTGCGCCAGAGCCACATCGCCCAGCTGACCCTGCACCTGGACGACTGGGCCGGCTTGATCCGCCTGCAAGGCCCCGAGCAGAACGGTACCCTGATGGTGGTGGCGCCACAGATCGACGCCCCGCCGCGCTATCGCTCGTTGCTGCGCGAAGCCAACCTCAGTGGCCTCCTGGGGCTCGCCCCGCAGCAGCTGGTGCAGGCCATCGAGGACTATCTGGCCCTGGCGCCGGAACAGCGACCACGCGCGCGCCTGCCGGTACACGGCGATCTGTCTTTGGATCTGCTGCAACACCTGGTCGGGGCCTGGGGTCAGGAGGCGGATCGTGCCTTCCAGCGCATGCCCGGTCAGGGTCAGGTACAGGTCTGCATCGGCATGAGTGCCCTGCACTACCAACTCGCGGGTGGCCAGGTGTTCGCCGACACCCTGCGGCTGTCGGCCGTGGCGGCCCCGGAAACCTTTGCCCCCAAACCCAAGGAAGACGTCTGGTCGCTGGCCTTCGATGCCGACACCCGGGCGTCCGATGCCCTGGACTGGAGCACCGAGGCCTTGGAGGAAATCCACTACGACGTGTTGCCCGGCGACGGCGAGGCGGCCAGTCCGGCCTTTCCGATCCATGCGGTACAGGTGGTCAACCACAGTCCCGGTGGCTATTGCCTGAGCTGGAGCGGCGAAGTGCCCGAACAGTTACAGGCCGGTGAACTGCTCGGCGTGCGCCTGCCCGAGGATCACAACTGGGGCCCGGCGGTGGTGCGCTGGGTACGCCAGGTGCCCGGCAGTGGCACCCAGATGGGCGTCGAACTGCTGGCGCCCACCGCGCGGCCCTGCGGTCTGCAGCTGCTGCGCAAGGCCGAGCAGAACAGCCAGTACCTGCGTGCGCTGCTGCTGCCGGAGATCAAGGCCATCGATCAGGCGCCGACGCTGATCGCGCCGCGCCTGCCCTTCCAGGAAGGCAGCAAGGTGCAGATCAATCAGCAGGGTAACGAACAGCGTGGCATGCTCGACCGGCGCCGCAGCATGACGGTCAGCTTCAGCGTCTTCGAATATTATCTGCTGGAACAGACCGGAGCTCAGCCTAACGGAGGGCCTTCGAGTGGTAGTGCGCGGCTGGAGGAAGACTTTGACTCGCTGTGGAAGTCTCTGTAGCTTCGAGGGATTGTCGTTATCGCCAGGGTGCGAGTAGACCATGGCTGCCGAACACAGTGCGATCCGCCTGTTGCTGCTCGAAGCATCGCAGAACGAGGCGGAACGTCTGGTCAGCCTGTTCCGCAATGCCGGACGGGCAACGCGGGCCCACCGTCTGGCCGACCCCGCGGATCTCGACGAACTCCTGTCCCAATCCTGGGACCTCGCCATCCTCGCCCCACCTTCTCCTGAGCTCGACAGCCTGGCCGCCCTGCGTCTCTTGCGCCGTCGGGCGCCTCAGCTCGCCGTTATCCAGCGGGTGGCACCCGAGGAGCCCACGGCGGTGCTCGAAGCCCTGCGCCTGGGCGCCCGCGACGGTATCGCCAGCGACAACGACGAGCACCTGCTGCTGGCCAGCCTGCGCGAACTGGGCAATCTGGCCGAGCGCCACGAACGCCGGCGCCTGGAACAGGCCCTGGCCGAAGCCGAGCAGCGCTGCCAGCTGCTGTTGGCCAATGCCGTGGATGCGGTGGCCTATGTCCACGACGGTCTGCATATCCACGTCAACTCGGCCTATGTGGAGCTGCTGGGTTATCCCTCCGCGGAAGACCTGGAAATCACGCCGCTGATGGACCTCATCGCCGCCGCCGACCAACCGGCGCTACGCGAGGCCTTCCGTCAGTTGCGCGACGCTCCCAGCCCCCTCGAACTGGATTGCCGGTGCGTCCGCCAGGACGGCAGCACCCTCGACGTGCACCTGCGCCTGACGCCAGCCATCTATCTCGACGAACCCTGCGTGCAGTTGCACCTGCGCGAGGAGCGCGCGGCCCCGGCCGCCGAGGCCCTCGAGGAACAGCTGCGCGAGGTGCGCTTCCAGGACACCCTGACCGGGCTGCTCAATCGCAGCCGCATGCTCGAATTGCTCGAAGACGCCCTGGAGCGCGCCCGGCTCGGCGCGCCGGCCAGCTTCGCCTACCTGAGCATCGATCGCTATCCGACCCTGCTGGCCGAGCTGGGCATAGGCGCCATGGACGAGTTGCTGGTGGCCCTGGCCGAGCGCCTGAGCGAGCACTTCGGCACCCTGGTGACCCTGTCGCGCTTCGCCGACGATGCCTTTACCGTTCTCCTGCCCCAGGCGGCCGACGCCAGCCTGGACAGCGCCTTCGAGCGCCTGCTCGGCCGTCAGGAGCGCCAGCCGCTGGCCCTGGCCGGACGTAATCTGGCCATCAGCTATTCCATCGGTGTGGTCAGCCTGGACAGCCATACCAAGAGCGCCGGCGACCTGGTGGACCGGGCGCACCGTTCCGCGCGCCAGGTCGCCCAACGGGGCGGCAACGCCTGCAAACGCTACGACCCCCAGGAAGAGCTGGCCGCCGCCGCCAATCGCGGCAACCTGGTGGCCATGGTCAAGCAGGCCTTGCAGCAGAACGGCTTTCGCCTGCTGTTCCAGCCGGTGATCGGCTTGCGCGGCGGCAGTCACGAGTACTACGAAGCCCTGCTGCGGCTGATCAACCCCCAGGGTGAGGAGGTCTCACCGGCCGAATTCGCCCGCACCGCCCGTGACAGCGGCCTGAGCGGCCAGATCGATCGCTGGGTGATCCAGCAGGCGGTGCGTCAGCTGGGCGAACACCGTGCCCGCGGCCACGGCACCCGCATCTTCGTGCACCTCTCGGGCGCGACCCTGGGCGATCTGGAGTTGCTGCCCTGGCTGCGGGAAATCCTGCAGGGGCAACAGCTGGACGCCGAGGCGGTGATCTTTCAGCTCAGCGAGGAAGACCTGTTGGCCCAACCGGAGCAGGCCCTGGCCATGGCGCAACGGCTGCGCCGCCAGGGTCATCCGGTCACCCTGAGCGGCTTCGCTGCCGGTGACCCGCCGCTGGCGGCGCTGCGCCTGCTGGTGCCGGATTACGTCAAGCTGTCGGGCAAGCTGATCAAGGACCTGGCGCAACCGGACCACCAGGAGCGCCTCAAGGCCCTGGTCGCCGAGCTCAGCGCCCAGAACGTCCAGACCATCGCCCCCTTCGTCGAGAGCGCCAGCGTGCTGGCTCAGCTCTGGCAGGTCGGGGTGCACTTCATCCAGGGCTACTACCTGCAGGAGCCCAGCCAGGCGATGGACTACGAGTTCCATGCCGAGTAGCAGCGACCCAGCTTGAGATAGGTTTATCGCGGCCGCAACGGCGGACCGCGATGGCCGCTGGGAGGCTCAGCCCTGGGTAAGCCGATCTTCCACGCCCAGCAGATAGAGCACGCCATCCAGGCCCAGCACGCTCACCGACTGGCGGGCGGACTGGCGCACCAGTGGCTTGGCGCGAAAGGCCACGCCCAGACCGGCCAGGGCCAGCATCGGCAGGTCGTTGGCGCCATCGCCCACGGCGATGGTCTGCTCCAGCGTCAGACCCTCACGGCTGGCCAGTTCCTGCAGCAGATCGGCCTTGCGCTGGGCATCGACGATGGGCTCGACGGCGCGGCCGGTCAGCCTGCCGTCGACGATCTCCAGTTCGTTGGCATAGACGTAGTCGATGCCCAGCCGCGCCTGCACCTGGCGGGCGAAGTAGGTGAAGCCGCCGGAGAGGATGGCGGTTTTGTAGCCCAGCCGCTTCAGCTCGGCGAACAGCCGCTCGGCGCCCTCGGTCAGGCGCAGCCCGGCACCGATGTCTTCCAGCACCTCCTCGGACAGGCCCTGCAGCAGCGCCATGCGCTCGGTGAAGCTGGCGCGGAAGTCGATCTCGCCGCGCATGGCCCGCTCGGTGATGGCCGCCACCCGCTCGCCGATACCGGCGGCCTTGGCCAGTTCGTCGATGACCTCGGCCTGGATCAGGGTGCTGTCCATGTCGAACACCGCCAGCCGGCGATGCTGCCGCTGCAGGTCGTCGGGCTGCCAGCCGATGTCGGCCTGGCCTTCCTGGGCCAGTGCCAGCAGGCCCGCGCGCAGGGCCTGGGGCTCGTGCGGCTCGCCGGTGACGCGCAGCTCCAGGGCGGCGCGCGCGGTCGCGCCCGGCTCGCTCAGGGCGCGGATGGCGTGGATGTTTAGGCCCTGCTCGCGGCACAGCGCGGCCAGCCGGGTCAGCGGCAGATCGGCCAGGCTGCGGCCCATCAGCGTCAGGACATGGGCTTCGCCGCTGTCCGGTGCCGGCTGCGCCAGGGGCGCCACCTGCAGCCCCAGGGCCTGCAGTGCCTGCCCCAGCGCGGCGCCGGCACTGGCCGGGCTGACCAGCAGGGTCACCGCGGCACTGTTGTCCAGACCCTGCTGCTGCAGCGATTCCAGCCGAGCACCGGCCGCGGCCAGGGCGCCGGTGAGCGCAGCCAACCAGTCGGCGGGCAGGATGCCTACGGCCTGGAGTCCGATAACGTCTTGCATGGCGATCCCCTCGCGGAAAAGCGCGCAGTCTACCCTTTCGCCCCGGCGGTGCCGAGCCATGGGCACCGGCTGGCGGCGGGAGTCCACCGCCGGCCTCTTTTGCGGGCGAAGCCCTGCATTCGCCGTTTTCGCGCCCCTGGCCCGCTGGTTATACTGGCCGCACATTTTTTGTCCAAAGAAACGATTTCTGTGACCCGCCCCGCGACCGTCAAGCCCGATAATTTCTTCCTGCTGATCTACCGAGCCCTGCGCCAGCGTCGTGTGCCGGTGGCCTTGCGCATCGTTTCCCACAGCCTGCTGCTGGTGGCGGCCGCTCTGGTGATCTATGCCGGCATCATGAGCATGCAGTTCCGCCATGCCATGCAGCAGCAGGCCGACGCCGTCGGTCAGAGCCTGGTGACCCAGACGGCCAACTCCGCCGCCGAACTGCTGGTGGCCAACGACAACCTCAGCCTCAACGTGCTGCTCAGCAACCTGGCGCGCAATCCGCTGGTGGCCCATGCCGCGGTCTACAGCCCGGACAACCGGGTGCTGGCCGAGTCCGGCACCCGCCCGAGCCAGGGCCTGCTGACCGCCACCGAGGGCATCTACAGCACGCCGATCCGCTTCCAGGACGTCACCGCCGGCCAGGTGCGCCTGGCGCTGGACATGGACCAGTTCCAGCAGCCGATGATGATCAGCCTGCAGAACATGGGTCTCTTGGGGCTGATCCTGCTGGGCCTGACCCTGATCCTCAGCCTGCGGCTCGGTCGCCAGCTGTCGATTCCGCTGCTGGAACTGCGCATCTGGCTGCGCGATCCCGACGATCCCGCACCGGGCGCCGGGCGTCTCGACGAACTGGGCGACCTGGCGCGCCAACTGCAGAGCCGCCTGGTGCCGCCCAAGCCGCCCAAGGCGGAAGTGGCCGAGGACGACGATCCCTTCGCCGACGAGCAGGGTGGCCTGAGCGTCAAGCCGCCGCCCGCGCGCAAAGCTCCCGCCGCCAAACCGGCTGCCCGCAAGGCGCCTGCGGCGGATGCCGACAACGAACTGGACGCCGATGCCTTCGCCGATCTGGTACCGGACTCCTTCACCGAGCCGCCGCCCACGCCCGCTCCGGTGGTACCCACCGAGCCCGACATCGTCACCTCCGCGGTGCTGGCCATCCAGCTCGGCGCCCAGGACCAGCTCAGCCGGCTGCCGCGCAGCCGCCTCGAACAGCTGCTGGAGCGCTATCGCGACTGCCTGCAGCAGGCCACCGAGCTCTATGACGGCGAACTCCACACCCTCAAGGACGGCGGCAGCCTGATCCTCTTCCACGAGCGCAGCGACGACGACGACTACCTGACCCGCGCGCTCTGCTGCGGCGAGATCATGCGCGCCCTCGGTCACGCGCTGCAGGTGGAAGTGGTCGGCAGCGGTGCAACCCTGCAGCTGCAGCTGGGTCTGACGCAGGGCGAACGCCTCGCCGGCCTGGAGCTTGCCCAATTGCTGGAAAACACCACCGTACGCAATGCCCAGGCGCTGAGTCGCCACAGTCGCAACCTGTTGCTGGTCGAGCAGAGCATCGCCGAGGACGAGCTGCTGCGTAAACGCGCCCGTATCCGCACCATCGCCAGCCCCGCCGGGGCCAGTTGCGTGGAACGTCTCCTGGAACCCTACTCCGCGACGCTGGAGCGTCACCTGGTCCGGCTCGAGGCGCGTTGACGCGCCCGCCCGACCCCACCTATGAGCGCCCTCCTGCCCCGTCTCGCCCTCGCCGCGCTGTTGCTGGCGGCCTGCGCTGTCCAGGCAGCGCCCAACGCGAGCAGCGTGAGGCTGCCCGATGGCGGGGTCTATACCGGCGAGATCGTCAGCGGCCTGCTCAACGGCAGCGGCCGCATCGAGTGGCCCAACGGCAACTGGCTCAAGGGTCGCTTCAAGGATGGCCTTGCCGAAGGCCCCGGCGAACAGCAATTCGCCGACGGTACCTACTACCAGGGCACCTTTCGCCGCGGTCTCTACCATGGCCAGGGCAATCTGATCAGCAGCAGCGGCTGGGAGTACCATGGCAGCTTCGTCAACGGTCGCATGCAGGGCCAGGGCTCCAAGCTCGACAGCGACGGCACCCAGACCATCGGCACCTTCAACGACGGCCACCTCAATGGCGTCGGCCAGTGGCAGGAGCCGGGTGGCGATCGCTATGACGGCGAATTCGTCGACGACCAGTTCGAAGGAGCCGGCGTCTATCGCAGCGCTGGTGGCGATCTCTGGCGCGGGCGCTTCAGTGGCGGCGAGCTGACCGGTAACGGCGAATTCGTCGGCAGCGACAGCAGCCAGTATCGCGGCGCCTTCCGCAACTGGAAGTTCGACGGCCAGGGTGTGCTCACCAACAGCGACGGCAGCGTCTATCGCGGCAACTTCGCCGATGGCGTCTATGCCGGCATGGGCGTCCTGACCGGCGCCGACGGCCAGGTCGAACGCGGTCTCTGGGAGGGCGGCAAGCGCATCCGCGACGACCAGGGCCAATACATCGCCGATCCGCTGGAGCGCGCCCTGCTCGACCAGGGCAAGGTGCTCGACCAGGAGCTGCAGCAGATCCCGGCCTCCACCTCCGCCACCGAACTCTATGGCCTCGTGCTGGCCGGTGACGGCGGTCAGGGCGTATTCCAGCGCGAAGCCAACTACGTGGCCAACTTCCTGACCACCACCTGGGGCGCCCGCGATGTCGTCCACCTGATCAACGCCAAGGACATCCGCAGCGACCATCCGCTGGCCACTCGCGAGAATCTCTACCAGAGTCTGCAGGCCCTGGCCCAGCGCACCGGTCCCGAAGACCTGATCCTCATCTACCTGACCAGCCACGGCTCGGCCGACCATCAGCTGGTGCTCTCCCAACCGGGCCTGGACCTCTCCAGCCTGCCGGCCGCGGAGCTGGGCCGCCTGCTCGCGCCCCTGCGCGGCCGCGACAAGCTGATCATCGTCTCCAGCTGCTACAGCGGCGGCTTCATCCCGCAATTGCAGGACGACCATACCCTGGTGATGACCGCCTCCAAGGCCGATCGCACCTCTTTCGGCTGCACCGACGAAGCCGACTTCACCTACTTCGGCCGTGCCCTGTTCGCCGAGGCCTTCCAGCACACCGACGATCCCGAGCAGGCCTTCCAGCGCGCTCGCGACACCGTGTCGGTGCGCGAGAAGACCGAAGGCTTCGATCCGTCCGAGCCCCAGCTCTGGGCGCCGCCTGCCGTGCTGCAGAAGTGGCGCGCCTGGCGTGCGAGCCGCTGAGTGCGGCTTTCGCCCAGGGCCTTGACGAACAACCGGAACGCCTGAGGTCCAACCTGACATCAGCGGTCGCCGCTACAAGGAGAGCCCCGTGTACCTGACGCCTCAGCACGCCCTCATCGCCGGCGCCACTGGCCTGACCGGCGAACACCTGCTCGACCGCCTCCTCAACGAGCCGACGGTACCCCGGGTGCTGGCGCCGACGCGCCGTCCGCTGGCGGAACACGCCCGGCTGGACAACCCGGTAGGTGACCTCAACAGCCTGCTGCCGACCCTGGAGGGCCCGCTGGACGTGGCCTTCTGCTGCCTGGGCACCACCATGAAGCAGGCCGGTTCCGAAGCCGCCTTTCGCGCCGTGGACTACGGCCTGCCCCTGGCAGTCGGCCAGCGCGCCCTGGAACTGGGCGCCCGCCACTACATCGTGGTCAGCGCCATCGGCGCCGATCCGCAGTCCTCGATCTTCTACAACAAGGTCAAGGGCGAGCTGGAAGAGGCCCTGCGCGCCCAGGGCTGGACGCAACTGACCCTGGCACGGCCGTCACTGCTGATCGGCCAGCGCCAGGAAGAACGCCTGGGCGAGCGCCTGGCCGCCCCGCTGTCGCAGTGGCTGCCGGGCAAGTGGCACGGCATCGAAGCCGCCGTCCTGGCCCGGGCGCTGTGGCGCCTGGCTCTGGAAGAAGGCAAGGGCGTGCGAGTGGTTGAATCGGACGAGTTGCGCAAACTGGGGCGTTGAAGGCTTGGCCGCTATCGACCGTAGGTTGGGCTGAGAAGGCTCCATCGTCGAAGCCCAACATGCCGGTGCCGAGGCAAACACTGTTGGGCTTCGCTGCGCTCAACCCAACCTACGATAGCCTGTAGGAGCGGCCCATGGCCGCGATCCCCTCACTCATTCAGGCTTGTGTCGTTAGCCCTCGCTACCGGGCCTGGGTGCATCCTATCGCGGTCGTGGACCGCTCCTAAGCCGGCTGCGCCAGCACCATCTGATCCACCTCCTGCACCAGCCAGTCGTGCAGGGCGCGCAGGCGCGGGTCAGCCAGGGCACCCTGGGCATAGAGCAGCATGTACCTCTTGTGCGCCGGCACGGAACGACCGAAGGGCGGCACCACCAGCACACCACGAGCCAGTTCGTCGGTGATCAGGGCGCGGCGGGCGATGGCCACGCCCATGCCGGCGATGGCCGCTTCGATGGTCAGGTGGTTGCGGTTGAAGGTATGGCCCCGCCGCACGTCCAGCGCCGGGGCGCCGATGCTGGCCAGATAGAACTCCCATTCGGCGTATTCGTAGCTGCCGCGCCAGGCGGTGATGTCATGCAGCAGCGGATAGAACTCCAGGTCCTCCGGTCGCTCCAGTGGCGGGCGTCCCGCCAGCAGACTGGGGGCGCAGACTGGAAAGATCTCCTCCTCCATCAGCGGCGTCGAGGCCAGGCCCGGATAGCTGCCGTCGTTCAGGTCGATGGCCAGGTCGAATTCGCCCTCGCGCAGCGACCAGCTGCTGTCCTCGGCCACCAGGCGCAATTGCAGATCGGGAAAGCGGGCCTGTAGGCGCGGCAGCCGCGGGGTCAGCCATTTGCCCAGGAACGAGGGAATCGACCGGAGCCGCACCACGCCGCCGAACTGACCGGCGTTGAGACGGCGCAATTCGGCATCGATCAGCCCGTAGGCCTGATTCAGGGTGGTCGCCAGGCGCTGGCCCTCGGCGGTCAGCTCCAGGCCACGCGCGACGCGATGGAACAGCTTGAAACCCAGCCGCTCTTCCAGCTGGCGCATCTGCTGGCTGATGGCGCCGGGCGTCACGTGCAGCTCTTCGGCGCAGCGCGTGAAGGACAGATGCCGAGCGGCGCAGGCGAAGACCTGTAACCAGGCCTGGGTTTGGGCATTGAGGATCCGGCTCATCGATGAGTTCCGCTAAAGGATCGCTTAGAAGCTTTCGTTTGTGCGAGCTGAGGGCTTATCACCACTATGAGCCATCCGCCGGCACCTTGTCTGGCGACCATTCAAGCTCAATCAGGGATTACCGACATGGCCATCAGCGTCTTCGACCTGTTCAAAATCGGCGTGGGTCCGTCCAGTTCCCATACCGTGGGCCCGATGCGGGCCGGCGCCCTCTTCGCCCAGCGGCTGGTCAACGAAGGCCTGCTCGAACAGGTCAAGCGGGTCGAGGTGCGCCTCTATGGCTCGCTGTCGGCCACCGGCGTCGGCCATGGTACCGACCGCGCCACCCTGATCGGCCTGATGGGCGAGTGGCCGGATCGCGTCGATCCTGCCGCCGTGGAGCCACGCATCGAAGCGCTGCGCAATGAACGTCAGCTGCTGCTGGCCGGTCGCCAGGCGATCCACTTCGATTGGCAGGAAGACATGCTGCTGCTGGACGAGAGTCTGCCCTATCACCCCAACGCCATGACCCTGACCGCCTTTGGCGCCACCGGCGAGGTGGCCGAGGCGACCTACTACTCCATCGGCGGCGGCTTCGTGGTCGACGCCGCCCAGGCCGCCAGCGGCGTGCTGGACAACGACACCACCGAACTGCCCTATGACTTCTCCAGCGGCGCCGAGCTGCTGCACCTGTGCCGCAGCCACGGCCTGGGCGTGGCCGAGCTGATGCTGGCCAACGAGAAGCGCTGGCGCTCCGAAGAGGAGATCCGCAGCGGCCTGCTGCGCATCTGGGACGTGATGCGCGAATGCGTCCAGAACGGCCTTGCCAACGAAGGCATCCTGCCCGGCGGCCTCAAGGTGCGTCGCCGCGCCGCCCGTCTGCACCAGAGTCTGCAGGCCATCGGCAAGCCCAACGTCATCGGCTCGACCCTCTCCGCCATGGAGTGGGTCAACCTCTTCGCCCTGGCGGTGAACGAGGAGAACGCCGCCGGCGGCCGCATGGTCACCGCGCCCACCAACGGTGCGGCCGGGATCATCCCGGCGGTGCTGATGTACTACATGAAATTCAACCCCGACGCCTGCGACGACGACGTGGTGCGCTTCATGCTCGCCGCCGCCGCGGTCGGCATCCTGTGCAAGAAGAACGCCTCCATCTCCGGCGCCGAGGTGGGTTGCCAGGGCGAGGTCGGTTCGGCCTGCGCCATGGCCGCCGCGGGCCTGGCCGAGGTGCTGGGCGCCAGCCCCGCGCAACTGGAGAACGCCGCCGAGATCGGTCTGGAGCACAACCTCGGGCTGACCTGCGACCCGGTAGGAGGCCTGGTGCAGGTCCCCTGCATCGAGCGCAACGCCATCGCCGCGGTCAAGGCGATCAACGCCGCCCAGATGGCCCTGCGCGGTGACGGCGAGCACTTCATCTCCCTCGACCAGGTGATCCGCACCATGAAGGAAACCGGTGCGGACATGCACAGCAAGTACAAGGAAACCTCCCGCGGCGGCCTGGCCGTGACCTTCGTGGAGTGCTGAGTCAGCCTTGACGCAGGCGCGGTGGATTGTCGAGAGTCGGACTTTTCCCTCACAGGAACGCCCATGAGCCTCGACTCCGTCCGCCAGCACCTTGCCCGCATCGCGCCCGACCTCGAGATCCTCGAGGCCACCACCAGTACCGCAACCGTCACCCTGGCGGCAGCCGCCCATGGCGTGGAGCCCGGGCGCATCGCCAAGACCCTGGGCTTGAAAGTCGGGGATCAGCAGCTGCTGCTGGTGGCCCGCGGCGATGCGCGACTGGACAACCGCAAGCTCAAGGCCGCCTTTGGTGGCAAGGCCAAGCTGCTCGATGCCGCTACCGTGGAAGGCCTCACCGGACATCCAGTAGGTGGCGTCTGCCCGTTCGGACTGACCACCCCGCTGCCGGTCTACTGCGACGAATCGCTCAAGGCCTTCGACGAGGTACTACCCGCCGCGGGCGCCATCCACAGCGCCGTGCGCCTCACGCCCGAGCGGCTGGCCGCCCTCAGCGAGGCGCGCTGGGTGGATGTCTGCGAGGTGGGCGATCAGCGCAGCTGATCGTGCTTTTCGACGTCGCGCCGATCCTTGTTCAAGACGACGCAGGCGTAGTAGCCGCCGCCAAGCAGGATGAGTGCGAGCAGGCTGAAAAGAATCATGAAGATACCATCGTCCATGGCTGCCTCCGAGAGATGCCAGAAAGGGATGGATAAAGCTTAGGCCCCAAGGCGCTCGCGTTACAGCAGCAGGTAGACATATGAAAAACCGGATCAGATGGCCGGTGCCTCGCTATAGTGACGGTCTCCCCTGCCCTGGCCTCGCATGAAGCGCTACGAACGATTCGCCGACCAGCTCGCCACCCTGATGAACAGCGGCGTCCTCGCCCCCGGCGAGCGCCTGCCGTCGGTGCGCAGCGCCAGTCAGACCCACGGCATCAGCCCCTCCACGGTGTTCCAGGCCTATTACCTGCTGGAGAGTCGCGGCCTGATCGAGGCGCGCGAGCGATCCGGCTACTTCGTCCGCGAACCGGCTCGGGCGCGGGACGCGGCGCCCTTGCTGACCCCTCTGGAAGGCACCGAGGTGGCGGTGAGCGATCTGGTCTATTCGGTGCTGCAGTCACTGCAGGACCCGGACATCGTGCCCTTCGGCTCGGCCTTTCCCAGTCCCGATCTGTTTCCCCTGGCGCGGCTGGCCCGCAGCATGGCCCACGGCCTGCGCGACCTGCCCGCCCAGGACCTCACCGCCTACGTCACCCCCGGTCATCCCGAATTGCGGCGGCAGATCGCCCGGCGCTACGGCCTGGCCGGCATGCCCGAGGTCGGCGAAGAGCTGGTGATCACCCACGGTGCCCTGGAAGCCCTCAACCTGGGC
Organism: Pseudomonas sp. 313; assembly: GCF_000316965.1. Lineage (NCBI taxonomy): Bacteria > Pseudomonadati > Pseudomonadota > Gammaproteobacteria > Pseudomonadales > Pseudomonadaceae > Pseudomonas > Pseudomonas sp. 313. The sequence goes on along the minus strand of NZ_ANBZ01000106.1, from coordinate 16,364 downwards.
CTGCAGAGCCTGACCCGTCCCGGCGATCTGGTGGCGGTGGAAAGCCCGGCCTTCTACGCCAGTCTGCAGGTATTGGAGCGGCTACAGCTCAAGGCGGTGGAGATTCCCGTCGACCCCGAGCGCGGCCTCAATCTGGATGCCCTGGAAGAGGCCCTGAGCCGCCTGCCGATCAAGGCCTGCTGGTTCATGAGCGGCCTGCAGAATCCCACCGGGGTCAGTCTCGACGACCGCGCCCAGCAGCGACTCTATGGCCTGCTGCAACGCCATCAGGTGCCGCTGCTGGAAGACGACGTCTATGCCGAGCTCTACAGCGGCAGCGAACCGCACCGCCCGGTCAAGCGCTTCGACCGTGACGGCCTGGTGCTGCACTGCGGCTCCTTTTCCAAGTGCCTGGCGCCCGGCTATCGCATCGGCTGGATCGCCGCTGGCCGTCAGGCCGGTGCCGTCGCCCGGCTGCGGCTGATGACCACCATCACCCCCTCGATGCCGGCCCAGGCCGCCCTGGCGGACTACCTGCAGCACGGCGGCTACGATCGCCATCTGCGCCGCCTGCGGCTGAGTCTCGATCGGCAACGCCAGGCCATGCTGACCGCGGCGCGGCGCTACTTTCCCGCCGACACCCACGTCAGCCGGCCCCAGGGCGGTTACTTTCTCTGGTTCGAACTCCCCGAGCGGGTGGACAGTCTGGCGCTCTATCGCCAGGCCCTGGCCGAGGGCATCAGCCTGGCGCCGGGACCAATCTTTTCCGCGCAGCAGGGTTTTCGAAACTGCATCAGGCTCAATTGCGGTCATCCCTGGGACGCGCGCAGCGAGGCGGCCATGGCCAGGCTTGGCGAGTTGCTGGCGGCGTTCTAGAGGCCGCCACGCACGCTGCCCCGCCCACCGATAGCGGCCGGCAGGGACAGCGGCAGCAGCAGGGTATCGAGCAGGGCGCTGGCGGGCAGGTCCAGCGCCGGCCAGGCCGGCGCCTCGGCGCCAAAGCGCTCCTGGGCGCAGCAGCCGCCCTGCAGCGCATAGAGATCCAGCCGGGTACCGGCATAGACCACCGGCGCGCCGGGCTTGGCGGCGTCCAGGGTACGCACCGTAGCGCAGCCGCCAAGGGCCAGGACGGCCGTCAGTAGCAGGCCGAGACGCACGATTCTAGTCATCGTTGCCGGACAGGTGATGTTCGCCCCAGCGCGGCAGCATGTCCTGGGGGATGCCCAGGGTGTTGAGGATGCGTGCCACCACGAAGTCCACCAGGTCGTCGAGGGTCTGCGGCTGGTGGTAGAAGCCCGGCGAGGCCGGCAGGATGGTCACCCCCAGGTTGGACAGTTTGAGCATATTCTCCAGATGGATGCTGGAGAACGGTGACTCACGCGGCACCAGCACCAGCTGACGGCGTTCCTTGAGGGCCACATCGGCGGCGCGTTCGATGAGGTTGTTGCTGGCGCCGGTGGCGATGGCCGAGAGGGTGCCGGTGGAACAGGGGCAGACCACCATGGCCGCCGGGGCGCTGGAGCCGGACGCCGGCGGTGCCATCCAGTCGCTCTGGCCGAACACCCGTACCTGGCCGGGGGCCGCGCCGGTGTATTCGGTGAGAAAGGCCTGCATGGCCTGGGGCTTGGGTGGCAGCACCACGTCGGTCTCGGTGGCCATCACCAGTTGCGCGGCCTTGGAGATGAGGAAGTGCACCTCGCGTTCCTCCTGCACCAGGCAGTCCAGCAGGCGCAGGCCGTACTGGGAGCCGGAGGCGCCGGTCAGTGCCAGGGTGATGCGTTCCGGGCCGGCCATCATGCCTGCTCCAGGGCCGCGGCCAGCTTGCCGTGCAGACCGCCGAAACCGCCGTTGCTCATGATCACCACATGGGTGGAGCCGTCCAGTTCCGCCTTGACGCGCTCGATGATGGCCTCCAGGGAGTCGCAGACCACGGCCGGAACGGCGCAGGCCTCGGCCGTTCCGGCCAGGTCCCAGCCCAGATTCGGCGGGGCATACCAGACCACGCTGTCGGCCCCGGTAACACTGGCCGGCAGGCCGTCGCGGTGGGCGCCCAGTTTCATGGAATTGGAGCGCGGCTCTATGACGGCGATGATCCGCTCGCTGCCAACCCGGGCGCGCAACCCCTGCAGGGTGGTGGCGATAGCGGTGGGATGGTGGGCGAAGTCGTCGTAGACGGTCACGCCGCGCACCTCGGCGACCTTCTCCATACGCCGCTTCACACTGCGGAACTCGCTCAGGGCGGCGACGCCCATGCTTGGCACCACCCCGACATGACGAGCCGCCGCCAGGGTGGCCAGGGCATTGGCCACGTTGTGCTGGCCGGTCAGCTCCCAGTTCACGGTGCCCTGGACCTCGCCGTCGAACAGTACCTCGAAGCGCGAACCGTCCTCGGCCAGCAGGCGGGCCTGCCATTGGCCACCTGCGCCGGTGGTCTGCACCGGGGTCCAGCAACCCATCTGCAGCACCCGTGCCAGGGCCGTTTCGGCGGCGGGATGGATGACCAGGCCACTGCTGGGAATGGTCCGCACCAGATGATGGAACTGCCGCTCAATGGCTGCCAGATCCGGGAAGATGTCCGCGTGATCGTATTCCAGGTTGTTGAGGATGGTGGTCCGCGGCCGGTAGTGGACGAACTTGGATCTCTTGTCGAAGAAGGCGCTGTCATATTCATCGGCTTCCACCACGAAGAAGGGCGTGCCGCCCAGGCGCGCCGAGATGCCGAAATTCTGTGGCACCCCGCCGATGAGAAAGCCCGGGCTCATGCCGGCATGCTCCAGCACCCAGGCCAGCATGCTGGTGGTGGTGGTCTTGCCATGGGTCCCGGCGACCGCCAGCACCCAGCGGCCCTGCAAGACGTGCTCGGCCAACCACTGGGGACCGGAGACATAGGGCAGGCCCTTATCCAGCACGTATTCCACCGCCGGATTGCCGCGCGACAGGGCGTTGCCGATCACCACCAGGTCCGGGGCCGGATCGAGTTGGGCCGGATCGTAGCCCTGGGTCAGTTCGATGCCCTGGGCCTCCAGCTGGGTACTCATGGGCGGATAGACGTTGGCGTCGGAGCCGGTCACGCGATGGCCGGCTTCCTTGGCCAGCACCGCGAGCGACCCCATGAAGGTGCCGCAGATACCGAGGATGTGGATGTGCATGACAGGCGGGCTCCGCTGCAAATTGAACGGCGGCAAGGTTAGCACGGGGGGCCGCGCGGCCGGAGCGATGGCCGTCGCGGATGCCTGGTTCAAGGACAGCAAACCGGCGACACCAGGGGCGCGGGCGTCAACCAGATCGGGCACGTCGCCACGCCCTGACGGTGAGGCGCCGTATCGCCCGGGAGAACAGCGCTTATCTACCCCTTGGATTAATTATTCAAATTACTTCGCTTTCAATGATAAGACTGCCTGCCTAGGCTAGGGTCATTCCGTTTCAGGAGTCCTACCATGTCTCTTGCCGATGCCCTGTCCCTGCGCCAGGGGTGCAAACCCTTCCGCCATCTCGACCGCCCGCTGGAGGTCATCCGTCAGTTCACCCCCCACTGGTTCGCCGTGACCATGGGCACCGGTATCCTGGCCCTCGCCCTGGCGGCCTTTCCTCTGCCGCTGTCCGGACTGCACGCCCTCGCTGAAGGCCTCTGGCTGTTCAATGCCCTGCTGTTCAGCCTGTTCGCCGGGCTCTATGCCGCCCGCTGGTTGCTGTTCTACCACGAGGCCCGCGAGATCTTCGCCCACGCCACCGTCTCGATGTTCATCGGCACCATCCCCATGGGCCTGGCGACCCTGATCAACGGCCTGCTGCTGTTCGGCCTGCCACGCTGGGGCGAGGCGGTGCTGCCCCTGGCGCTCGGCCTCTGGTGGCTGGATGCGGCCATGGCCCTGGCCTGTGGGGTGCTGATCCCCTATCTGATGTTTACCCGCCAGGCGCACCGCATCGACCAGATGACCGCCGTCTGGCTGCTGCCCGTGGTGGCCGCCGAGGTGGCAGCCGCCAGTGGCGGCCTGCTGGTGCCGCACCTGGCGACCAGCGAGCAATTCACGGTGCTCGTCGCCAGCTATGTGCTCTGGGCCTATTCGGTGCCGGTCGCCTTGAGCCTGCTGGTGATCCTGCTGTTGCGCCTGGCGCTGCACAAGCTGCCGCCGGCCAACATGGCCGCGTCGAGCTGGCTGGCGTTGGGACCGATCGCCACCGGCGCCCTGGGCCTGCTGATACTGGGCGCCGATGCACCGACAGTGTTTGCCGCCCATGGCCTGGCCGGAATCGGCGAGATCGCCCAAGGCCTGGGCCTGTTGGGCGCGGTGCTGCTCTGGGGACTAGGGCTCTGGTGGCTGGCGCTGGCCGTACTGGTGACCCAGCGCCAGGCCCGTGAAGGCATGCCCTTCAACCTGGGCTGGTGGGGCTTCACCTTTCCCCTGGGTGTCTATGCCCTGACCACCCTGCGCCTGGGGGAAGCCCTGGCGGCGCCCTTCTTTACCGGCCTGGGCACCGTGCTGGTAGTGCTTCTTGCACTGCTATGGACCCTGGTCGCCAGCCGCACCCTGGCAGGCGCCTACCAGGGCAGCCTGTTCGTCTCGCCTTGCATCGCTCATCTTTGCCAGAAGGCGGCGCGTTAGTCCTGCGGACGTTGCAGACCGTGTTGATGCAGCCAACGATAGAGGGTGTTGCGACTCACTCCCAGGCGCTTGGCGGCGCGAGTCATCTGCCAGTGGCAGTCGTCCAGCACCGCACGCAGTTCCTCGCGGGCGCTGTCGACCGGCGCCGCGCTGGACGGCAGCGGCAGCCGGGCGCCACGGCAGTCGGCGGGTAGCTCGTCCAGACCGATCTGGCCGTCTTCGCTCAGGGCCACCAGGGTGCGCAGCACGGTGCGTAACTGGCGGACGTTGCCAGGCCAGGGCTGGGCGAGCAGACAGGCACGGGCTGCCGGATCGAGACGGATCGCCTCGCCGCGGGCCTCCTCGGCCAGCAGCAGATCGAGCAGTTCGCCACGGTCACTGCGCTCACGCAGGGCCGGCAGGGTCACCACCAGGCCGCGCAGGCGATAGTAGAGGTCTTCGCGAAAACTGCCGGCGGCCACCAGGGCTTCCAGATCACGGTGACTGGCGCTGACCAGGCGCAGGTCCAGGGCGCGAGGTGCGCCGCCGCCAAGGGGCACCACCTGGCGCTCTTCCAGCACCCTGAGCAAACGCGTCTGCAGCGCCAGGGGCATGTCGCCGATCTCGTCGAGAAAGAGGATGCCGCCATCGGCCTGCTGCAGCTTGCCGGCCATACCTTCCTTGCGCGCCCCGGTGAAGCTGCCGCCACGATAGCCGAACAGCTCGCTTTCGATCAGCGTCTCCGGAATGGCCGCGCAATTGAGCGCGACGAAGGCCTGACCGGCGCGGCTGCTGGCGCGGTGCAGGGCGCTGGCGAAGGCTTCCTTGCCGGTGCCGGTCTCGCCATGCAGCAGCACCGGCACGTCACGCTCCAGGACCTTGAGCGCCCGGGTGAAATCCCGCGCCAGGGCCGGATCGGCCAGGCAGATACCGCTGGGCACGGGCGTCTTGGGCACCGCTACCGGGGTGACCGGGCGCACCTGAGGGCCGCGCACCAGGCCGTGGAAGCCCTGCCCCTGGCGACCACGCAGTGCCCAGCAGGCGCTGGGGTGCGGGCGGGCGCGCTCCAACAGGTCGTCCAGCCGTAGCTCGAACAGGGCCTCCATCCGCTGCCCCAACACCGCACTACGCGCCAGGCCGAGCAGCATCAGCGCGGTTTCGTTGGCGGCCTGGACGCGGCCCTCGTCGTCGAAGGCCAGCAGCCCTTCGCTGAGCAGGCCGACATAGGCCGCCTGGGCATGGAAGCGCAGCAGGTAGCCAGCGGCGTAACGGTCGAGGAAATAGCAGCTCTCGATCAGCTTGGCCGAGAGATTGACCAGCGCCATGGTATGGAATTGGCCCTGGCGCGAGGCTTCCTGGCGGGCGCTGGAGACGTCCAGCACCGCCAGCAGCTCGCCGGCCGGATCGAAGACCGGACTGGCCGAGCAGGTCAGCTGGGTATGGCGACTGCGAAAGTGTTCGTCGCGGTGGATGGTCAGCGCCTGGCGCTCCACCACGCAGGTGCCGATGCCGTTGGTGCCCTCGCAGGCCTCGCTCCAGTCGGCGCCCAGCCACAGGCCGGCCTGCTGGAAGGTGGCGCGCTCGGCGTCGGCGGTGACGCAATCGAGGATCAGCCCGCGGGCATCGGTGAGCAGCACGGCATGGCCGGCGCCGCCTAGTTGCTGGTGCAGGGCATTCATCTGCCCACGGGCGATCTGCAGCACTCGCTGCTGGCGCTGGCGGTGCTCGTCGAAGCGGGCGCGCTCCAGCACCCAGGGTGCTACCGGCGCGGCCGGGTCCAGCTGGTGTTCGTCGAGACAGCGCCGCCAGGAGCGGGCAATGGCCGGATCGCTGGCCGGGCCATCGAGGACGGCGCCGCGGGCGAGTTCGAGCACCTGGCTCGCATGACGATCGGACGGGGTGGCGGCCATTGTTGTTGTCCTCCGCGGGGCGTCTGCGCGGCCTCCAGCATAGGCCAAATCGGTCGGACTGCGCACGCTGTCACCCCCAGGTGACAGGCTGTCACGCCAAGGGGTGACACCTCTGTCACAGTGACAGGTGACGGCACTCCCTGGAAAAGCCCGCAAAGCCGCATCCATGCGGGTTCGCCTGACTTGGCCCGCGCCTTGCTCAGGATCGGAGCGCCGCTTCATACAAGAACAAACAGGAGACCCACCATGCGCTACGCAGCTCCCGGCACCCAAGACGCCCTGCTCACCCTGCAGGCCCGCTACGGCAACTACATCGGCGGCGAATTCGTCGCCCCGGTGAAAGGCCAGTACTTCACCAACACCTCCCCGGTGAACGGCTCGGTGATCGGTGAATTCCCCCGTTCCGACGCCGCCGACATCGAACGCGCCCTGGACGCCGCCCACGCCGCCGCCGATGCCTGGGGCCGCACCTCGGTGCAGGACCGCTCGCTGATCCTGCTCAAGATCGCCGACCGCATCGAACAGAACCTGGAAAAACTGGCCGTCGCCGAGACCTGGGACAACGGCAAGGCGGTGCGTGAGACGCTCAACGCCGACGTGCCCCTGGCCGCCGACCACTTCCGCTACTTCGCCGGCTGCATCCGCGCCCAGGAAGGCAGCGCCGCCGAGATCAACGACAACACCGCCAGCTATCACTTCCACGAGCCATTGGGCGTGGTCGGCCAGATCATCCCCTGGAACTTCCCGCTGTTGATGGCCGCCTGGAAGCTGGCCCCGGCGCTGGCCGCCGGCAACTGCGTGGTGCTCAAGCCCGCCGAGCAGACCCCGCTGTCCATCACCCTGTTCGTCGAACTGGTCGGCGACCTGCTGCCGCCCGGCGTGCTCAACGTGGTGCAGGGCTATGGCAAGGAGGCCGGCGAGGCCCTGGCCACCAGCACCCGCATCGCCAAGATCGCCTTTACTGGCTCCACCCCGGTGGGTTCGCATATCCTCTCCTGCGCGGCCAAGAACATCATTCCGAGCACCGTGGAGCTGGGCGGCAAGTCGCCCAACATCTACTTCGAAGACATCATGCAGGCCGAACCGAGCTTCATCGAGAAGGCCGCCGAGGGTCTGGTGCTGGGCTTCTTCAACCAGGGCGAGGTCTGCACCTGCCCGTCCCGCGCCCTGGTGCAGGAATCCATCTACGCCCCCTTCATGGAAGCGGTGATGAAGAAGATCGCCCAGATCAAGCGTGGCGATCCGCTGGATACCGAGACCATGGTCGGCGCCCAGGCTTCCCAGCAGCAATTCGAGAAGATCGTCTCCTACCTGGAGATCGCCCGTGAGGAAGGCGCCGAATTTCTCACCGGCGGCAACGTCGAGAAGCTGCAGGGCGACCTGGCCAGCGGCTATTACATCCAGCCGACCCTGCTCAAGGGTCACAACAAGATGCGCGTCTTCCAGGAAGAGATCTTCGGTCCGGTGATCGGCGTCACCACCTTCAAGGACGAAGCCGAGGCCCTGGCCATCGCCAACGACACCGAGTTCGGACTCGGCGCCGGCGTCTGGACCCGCGACATCAATCGCGCCTACCGCATGGGCCGCGGCATCAAGGCCGGTCGCGTCTGGACCAACTGCTACCACCTCTATCCCGCCCACGCTGCCTTCGGCGGCTACAAGAAATCCGGCGTCGGCCGTGAAACCCACAAGATGATGCTCGACCACTACCAGCAGACCAAGAACCTGCTGGTCAGCTACGACATCAATCCGCTGGGCTTCTTTTAGGTGCCGAATCACGGGCTGGTGCGCTAGAGCCAAACAAGGCGGAAATAGGCAAGGAAGCGCAGTTTACTCAGCGTAAATGAGCATTCCGAGGCTATTTCCAACGCAGTTTGGCCGAAGCGCGGCAGTTCGTGATCGGTGCCGACGCCTGGATGGCGCGCCTCAGCAGGAAGTAGGGGCGCGCCTCCCGCCTGACCTGGATCAACACCCGCTCCCCGTGGGTGGCCGACGCTAGAGGCAACGGCCGCCCGCGGTGGACAGGTGCGTCCCGGCGCAGGCCCCGTCTGGCTTCATCCACGCATCATGCATCCATGAGGGACTCGTCATGCCTAAAACAATGAAAGCCGCTGTCGTCACCGCCTTTGGCAAACCCCTGGAATTCCGCGAAGTCGAGGTACCTACCCCAGGCGCCGGCCAGGTACTGGTCAAGATCGCCGCCAGTGGCGTCTGCCACACCGATCTGCATGCCGCCCAGGGCGACTGGCCGGTCAAGCCCAATCCGCCCTTCATCCCCGGTCACGAAGGCGTCGGTCATGTGGTGGCGGTGGGCGCCGGGGTCACCCATGTCAAGGAAGGCGACCGAGTCGGGGTGCCCTGGCTGTATTCCACCTGCGGCCATTGCGAGCATTGCCTGGGCGGCTGGGAAACGCTCTGCGAATCCCAGCAGAACACCGGCTACTCGGTGAATGGCGGCTTCGCCGAATACACCCTGGCCGATGCCGGCTACGTCGGCCGGCTGCCGGATAACGTCGGCTTCGTCGAGATCGCGCCCATCCTCTGCGCCGGGGTCACCGTCTACAAGGGCCTGAAGATGACCGACACCAAGCCGGGCAACTGGGTGGTGATCTCCGGCATCGGCGGGCTGGGCCACATGGCGGTGCAGTACGCCCGGGCCATGGGCCTAAACGTGGCGGCGGTGGATGTGGACGACCGGAAGCTCGACCTCGCCCGCCGGCTGGGCGCCGAGGTCACGGTCAACGCCCGCGAGCAGGATCCGGCGGCCTACCTGAAGCAGGAGATCGGCGGTGCCCACGGCGCTCTGGTCACGGCGGTTTCGCCCAAGGCCTTCGAACAGGCCATCGGCATGACCCGTCGCGGTGGCACCATCGCCCTCAACGGCCTGCCGCCGGGTGACTTCCCGCTGTCGATCTTCGACATGGTGCTCAATGGCACCACGGTACGGGGCTCCATCGTCGGCACTCGCCTGGACCTGCAGGAGGCGCTGGACTTCGCCGGCGAAGGCAAGGTCAAGGCCACGGTGAGCGCCGAGCCGCTGGAGAACATCAACGACATCTTCGCCCGCATGCATGAAGGCGGCATCGAGGGTCGGGTGGTGATCGACATGGCGCTGGGCTGAGAACCGGTCCAACAGTCCCGTGCCCATCTAGGCGCGGGACTGAACCTTTGCCCTACCGTGACCTCTGAGCGGCTGGCGTTTTTTCCCGGCGCCGATCTCGACCAGGCCACAAAACCCGGTCCCGGCTGCCTTTATAATCGCCGTCGGACCCTCGCAACCACGGTAGGCACGCTCCATGGAATTCAACCCGATCGATCTGATCCTGCACCTCGACGTCTATCTCAGCGGGTTGGTAGCCCAGTACGGTACCTGGATCTACGTCATCCTCTTCGCCGTGATCTTTTGCGAGACAGGTCTGGTGGTCATGCCCTTCCTGCCTGGCGACTCCCTGTTGTTCATCGCCGGCGCTTTATCCGCTCTGGGCGACATGGACCCCTATCTGCTGGCCGGCCTGCTGATGTTCGCTGCGGTGACGGGCGACAGCACCAATTACCTGATCGGCCGCTTCGCCGGCGACAAGCTGTTCAGCAATCCCCACTCCAAGGTGTTCCGCCGCGACTACCTGCTGCGCACCCAGGCCTTCTACGAGCACCACGGCGGCAAGACCATCACCCTGGCGCGCTTCCTGCCCATCATCCGTACCTTCGCCCCCTTCGTCGCCGGGGTCGGGCGCATGCACTACCCCTACTTTCTCGGCTACAGCGTGCTCGGCTCGCTGCTCTGGGTCGGCGGTCTGGTGAGTCTGGGCTACTTCTTCGGCAACGTGCCCTTCATCAAGCAGAATCTCACCCTGATGGTGCTGGCCATCATCGGCATCTCCCTGCTGCCGATGATCCTCGGCCTGATCAAGAGCCGGCGCGCCGCAGTCCAGAGCGGAGTCTGAGCCCTTGGGCTTCTGGCGCGCCTGGCGCGAGCGGCGCCTGCTGGAGCGGGTCGCCATCGCCGATGAACTCTGGGCGCGCCTGCGTCAGCGCCTGCCGCTCCTCGATGGCCTGAGTGCCGCCGAGGACACCTGGCTCCGCGAGCACTGCGTGCTGTTTCTCGCCGAGAAGCGCCTCACCCTGCTCCAGGGTCTTGAACTGGACGACGGCGACCGCCTGCTGCTGGCCGCCCAGGCCCTGCTGCCGCTGCTGCACCTGCCGGAAGCGGCGCTCTATCCCAATGTCCGCGAGATCGTCGTCTACCCGGACGCCTTCGTCAGTCCGCAGCGCCATCGCGACGAAGGTGGCCTGGAACACGAGTGGGACGAGGAACGCGACGGCGAAGCCTGGGATCGCGGCCAGGTGGTGCTGGCCTGGCCCGGCATCCAGGCCAGTGGCGGCTGGGAGGCCTACAATCTGGTCATCCACGAATTCGCCCACCTCATCGACCTGCTCGCCGGTGGCCTGTGCAATGGCCAGCCGCCGCTGCACGAGGACATGCCCCAGGCCGCCTGGACCAGCGCCTTGCAGAGCGCCTACGACGACCTCAATCGCCAGCTCGATGCCGATCCGGATGCGCAGACTGTCCTCGACCCCTATGCGGCGGAAAGCCCCGAGGAATTCTTCGCCGTCGCCTGCGAGTACTTCTTCAGCGCCCCCGACCTGCTCAGCGAGCACTATCCAGCGGTGTACGAGCAGCTGCAGCAGCTGTTCCGCCAGGATCCGCGCCAGCGTCTCGCCGCCAGCCTGGCGAGCGTGCCACAGCCGACACCCCCGGGGTCCGAGGCTCGAACCCCGATCTGAAAGCGCCTATACTCCCGGCCACTTTTCCCAACCGACCAGAGGGACCCGTTCATGAGCTACAGCAAGATTCCCGCCGGCAAAGACCTGCCGAACGACATCTACGTCGCCATCGAGATTCCGGCCAACCACGCGCCGATCAAATACGAGATCGACAAGGACAGCGACGCCCTCTTCGTCGACCGTTTCATGGCCACCCCCATGTTCTACCCGGCCAACTACGGCTACATCCCCAACACCCTGGCCGACGATGGCGACCCCCTGGACGTGCTGGTCGTGACTCCCTACCCGGTCGCTCCCGGCGCCGTGATCCGCGCCCGTCCGGTCGGCGTGCTGCACATGACCGACGAAGCCGGCGGTGACGCCAAGCTGATCGCCGTCCCCCACGACAAGCTGAGCGTCCTGTACAAGGACGTGAAGGAATACACCGACCTGCCGGCCCTGCTGCTGGAACAGATCAAGCACTTCTTCGAGAACTACAAGGATCTGGAGAAGGGCAAGTGGGTCAAGGTCGAAGGCTGGGGCGACGCCGACGCCGCCCGCGCCGAGATCACCAAGGCCGTGGCCGCCTACAAGGGCTGATCCACGCCGCTGTCGAAAAGCCCGGTTCGCCGGGCTTTTTTGTGCCCGCTCGCCACGTGGCCGACGGCATCCATTGCCGCTGCAGAAAAGGTTATCGCGCTAGCGTTAGTCGGCGCAAAGATGACGCTCATCCGAATTAACGATAACAGTTATCATAACCGAATAGGATCGCTTCCCACTCGTGATCCTGTCGTCCTGGCAGCGACTTCGAGCCCCCGGCCGTCAATACAGGATTCGCTCGTCATGGCTCGCTCGCGCTTTGTCTTCCCGTTCTCGCCCCTCGTCCTGGCCATCGCCGCCCTGAGCGCCGTCACCGGCGCGCCCGCCCTGGCGCAAACCAACGGCGACACCGTGCAACTGGACTCCACCACGGTGACTGCCACCGAGGCGCCCAAGGACGCTCCGCCGCCCGCCTACACCGGTGGCCAGGTGGCGACCGGGGGCAAGCTGGGCGTGCTGGGCAATCAGGACAACATGAGCGTGCCCTTCAGCGTCACCAGCTACACCGCCAAGCTGATCCAGGACCAGCAGGCCCAGACCATCGGCGAGGTGCTGAGCAACGACGCCTCGGTGCGCCAGTACAGCGGCTATGCCAACCAGTCGCAGAACTTCGTTATCCGCGGCTACAAGCTGACCGGCGATGACATCTCCTTCAACAACCTCTATGGCGTCATGCCGCGGCAGATCATCGCCACCGAAGCCCTGGAGCGGGTCGAGGTGTTCAAGGGCCCCAACGCCTTCATCAACGGCGTCACACCCACCGGCTCCGGCATCGGCGGCGCGGTCAACCTGCAACCCAAGCGCGCCCAGGACACACCTACCCGCAGCTACACCGTCGACTACACCTCTGATGGCCGCCTGGGTCAGCACCTCGACCTCGGCCAGCGCTTCGGTGCCGACAATCGCTTCGGCGCCCGGCTCAACCTGATGCAGCGCGAGGGCGATACCGCCATCGATGACGAAAGCCAGAGATCCAAGCTGTTCGTCGCCGGCCTGGATTACCGGGGCGACCGCTTTCGCCTCTCCACCGATTTCGGCTACCAGAAACAGGTGGTCAACGGCGGACGCGACAGCCTGCTGCTCGGCAGCCGCCTGACCCGCCTGCCCCATGCCCCCTCGTCCGATACCAACTACAACGCGCCCTGGACCCGTACCCAGCTGGAAGACACCTTCGGCATGGTGCGCGGCGAGTACGACCTGAGTGACCGCTGGACCGCCTACCTCGCCATGGGCGGCAAGCACACCCGGGAGAACGGGACCTACGGCAGCGCCACCCTGAATGATGAGGCGGGCAATCTCACCATCGGCGGGTCGAAGATCCCCCACGATGACGACTCCCGCACCGTCATGACCGGCCTGAATGGCAGCCTGCAGACCGGCCCCGTCAGCCACCAGATCGCCCTGGGCGCGTCCAGTATCTGGACGGAGCAGAAGAACGCCTACGACTTCGCCTTCCCTGCGGGCGCGAGCAATCTGGACCACCCAGTAGCTGTTGCCTATCCGCGATTCGGTCAATTCATAGGGGGGGATCTGCACGATCCGAGCACCACCGGCAAGACCACCAACCAGAGCCTCGCGCTGTCCGACACTTTGGGCTTCTTCGATGATCGCCTGTTGACCACGTTGGGCGTTCGTCGCCAATCCTTACTGGTCGAAGGCTATGCCTATGGCGACGGCCCCCGTAACTCCAAGTACGACCAATCCATCACCACCCCGATCTATGGCGTCGTCTACAAGCTGACTGACGAGGTCTCGCTGTACGCCAACCGCATCGAGGGCCTGGCGCAAGGGCCGACCGCGCCTACCCGGAATGGCAGCACCCCGCTGCTGAACGCCGGCCAGGTGTTTTCGCCGGCGCGCTCCAAGCAGACCGAGGCCGGTATCAAGTACGACCAGGGTACCTTCGGAGCAACCCTGGGTGTTTACCGCATCGAACAACCAGCGGACGGCTACTCCCAAGGCAATCGCTACATTCGCGACGGTGAACAGGAAAACCGTGGCCTCGAGCTGAACGTCTTCGGCGAACCCCTGCTGGGACTGCGTCTGCTGGCGGGCGCCACCTTCATGGACACCGAACTCAAGGGCACCCAGAACGGCAGCAACGACGGCAATCGCGCCATCGGCGTGCCGCGCTTCCAGTACAACCTCGGCGCCGACTGGGATGTACCAGGCCTTGCAGGGGTGGCGCTCAACGGCCGCTTGCTGCGCACCGGCGGCCAATACGCCGATGCGGCCAACAACCTGAGCATTCCGGCCTGGACCCGCGTCGACCTTGGTGCGCGTTATCGCTTCAAAGTCGAGCAAAAAGACGTTACCCTGCGCGCCAACGTCGAGAACGTGGCCAACAAGGCCTATTGGGAATCCGCCTTTGGCGGTTACCTGACCCAGGGCGATCCGCGCACCCTCAAGGTGTCCGCCACCCTGGACTTCTGATCGACAGGCGTTCTGGCCCACCGCCAGCCGCCACGCGCCGCCTCAGCAGCGCATCCTTCATCTGCCCGGCAAGGGCAACCCGGGCGGGCCGGGCTCACCAAAAATCAGCTCAACCCGCCCTCGAAAGCCGGCCACAAGCCGGCTTTTTTGCGTCTGCCGTTCGAGTAGCTCATAACCAGGCGCAGCGGAGCGACGACCGGTACGGATGCAAGCCGCCCAGGCAGAGCCTTTCGCCCATGTCGGCGTCCTGAGTCAGCCCGCCAGGCAAACTCACGAGAAACTCAGGCCCGTTACTCAGGGTCGACCGAGGAAGAGTCCGCCCCGAGTCGCCATCATGTCCCGCCGTCTGCGTCTGCCTCTTTACTTCCTCATCGGCTTGGTCGTCCTGCTGCTGTGCCTGCACTTGGCCGCGCCGCTGCTGATCCGCCATTACCTCAACGATAAGCTGGCGGACATGGGCGACTATCGTGGCCAGATCGCCGACGTGGACCTGGCCTGGTGGCGCGGCGCCTATCGCATCGAGGGGCTGGAGATCGTCAAGGTCAACGGCAAGGTGCCGGTGCCCTTTCTCAAGGCGCCCGCCATCGACATCGCGATAAGTTGGCGCTCGCTGTGGCAGGACCATGCCATCGTCGGGCGCATCGTCTTCGATCGCCCCGAACTCAACTTCGTCGATGGCGGTGCGCGCAAGGAGCAGTCGCAGACCGGTGAAGGCACCGACTGGCAGGACCAGGTGGACAAGCTGATCTCCATCACCCTCGACGAGGTGCGAGTGGTGAACGGGCGGGTGACCTTCCGCAACTTCAATTCCAAGCCCCAGGTGAATCTGGCGGCCACCGATGTCAACGCCAGCCTCTACAACCTGACCAACGCTGCCGACGCCCAGGGCGAACGCATCGCCCACTTCGAAGGCAAGGCCGCCGTCCTCGGCAGCGCGCCCCTGGAAGCCAGCGCCCGCTTCGATCCCTTCAAGGACTTCACCGACTTCGATTTCCGCCTGAGAGTCACCGACATCGACCTGCCCAAACTCAATGATTTCGCCCGCGCCTACGGCAAGTTCGATTTCCGCGCCGGCAGCGGCGACGTGGTGGTGGAGGCCAAGGCGGTGGACGGCCAGCTCAGTGGCTACGTCAAGCCGCTGATGAAGAACGTCGACATCTTCGACTGGCAGCAGGACGTCGAGAACCGCAACAAGAACGCCCTGGAGAGCGCCTGGGAAGCCGTGGTCGGCACCGCCCAGACCCTGCTCAAGAACCAGCCCCGCGACCAGTTCGCCACCCGGGTAGATCTCTCGGGCAGCGTGAAGAACCAGGACATCAGCCCGTTGCAGGCCTTTTTCAATATCCTGCGCAATGCCTTCGTCCAGGCCTTCAGTGCGCGCTATGACGCGGATTGACGCTCTCGTAGGTTGGCGCTGAGCACAGCGAAGCCCAACAGATTAGCTTCTGCCGTCTGGCTACCCTCACCCCAGCCCTCTCCCAGAGGGAGAGGGGGCGGTTGGACCTCGCAGCGTTTTCCACTGACGTACACGGACGCGAGCGGTGGATAAGGCCGCACCGTGATCCACCCTACCCGTAGGTTGGCGCTGAGCGCAGCGAAGCCCAACGGGCGGGACTGTCAGTGATGCCAACGGTGGATAAGGCCGCGCCGTGATCCACTCTGCCCGTAGGTTGGCGCTGAGCGCGCCGAAGCCCAACACCATCACTCTTACCCGATAAACAACCGATACGCCGGATTGTCCGTCTCGTCCCAATAGCGATAGCCGATGGCATCCAGGGTCGCCAACAGCTCGCCCCGCTCGGCATGACTGGCCTCCAGCGCCGCGAATACTCGCCCGTCCGCCGCGCCGTGGTTGCGGTAGTGGAACATGCTGATGTTCCAGCGGCCGCCTAGCTTTTCAAGGAAATCGAACAGCGCCCCGGGTCGCTCGGGGAATTCGAAGCGGAACACCTGTTCCTGGTCGACCCGCATGGCATGGCCACCCACGGTGTGGCGGATGTGCAGCTTGGCCAGTTCGTTGTCGGTCAGGTCCAGCACCGGAAAACCCTGGTCGCGCAGCCCCTGCAGCAAGGCCTCACGTGGATCGCGCTGAGGG
>NZ_ANBZ01000105.1:0-422 GCF_000316965.1 Pseudomonas sp. 313 | reverse complement strand
TCGATCTCGCCGATGCGCTCGGTCACGCTGCCCAGCCGCTCGCCGGCGCTCTTGGCCACCTGCATGCTGTGGGCGCTCTGCCGCTGGCTTTCCTGCATCAGGGCCACGGCGTCGCGCGAGCCGGTCTGCAGCTCTTCGATCATCTGCTGGATCTGCTGCGCCGAACTCTGGGTGCGGCTGGCCAGGGAGCGCACCTCGTCGGCCACCACGGCGAAGCCACGTCCGGCTTCACCAGCCCGCGCCGCCTCGATGGCGGCGTTGAGCGCCAGCAGGTTGGTCTGCTCGGAGATGCCGCGGATGACTTCGAGGATCTGGCCGATGTTGGCGGTCTTGCCGTTGAGGGCTTCGATGTGTTCGCAACTGGTGCCGATCTTGCTCGACAGCGCCTGCATGGCGTGCAGGGCTTCGTCGAGCACCTCGCG
>NZ_ANBZ01000104.1:0-1138 GCF_000316965.1 Pseudomonas sp. 313 | reverse complement strand
GAACGTAACAAACCGCACCTGAACGTGGGCACCATCGGTCACGTTGACCATGGCAAGACCACGCTGACCGCAGCGCTGACCAAAGTCTGTGCCGACACCTGGGGCGGTTCCGCTCGTGGTTTCGACCAGATCGACAACGCGCCGGAAGAAAAGGCTCGCGGTATCACCATCAACACCTCCCACGTTGAGTACGACTCGGCGATCCGTCACTACGCGCACGTCGACTGCCCCGGCCACGCCGACTACGTGAAGAACATGATCACCGGTGCTGCCCAGATGGACGGCGCGATCCTGGTTTGCTCGGCTGCTGACGGTCCCATGCCGCAGACCCGCGAGCACATCCTGCTGTCCCGTCAGGTAGGCGTTCCCTACATCGTCGTGTTCCTGAACAAGGCCGACATGGTTGACGACGCCGAGTTGCTGGAACTGGTCGAAATGGAAGTTCGCGATCTGCTGAACACCTATGACTTCCCCGGCGACGACACCCCGATCGTCATCGGCTCCGCGCTGATGGCTCTGAACGGTAACGACGACAACGAAATGGGTACCTCCGCCGTGCGCAAGCTGGTCGAGACCCTGGACTCGTACATCCCCGAGCCCGAGCGTGCCATCGACAAGCCGTTCCTGATGCCGATCGAAGACGTGTTCTCGATCTCCGGTCGCGGCACCGTGGTAACCGGTCGTGTCGAGCGTGGCATCGTCAAGGTCCAGGAAGAAGTCGAGATCGTGGGCATCAAGGCCACCGTCAAGACCACCTGCACCGGCGTTGAAATGTTCCGCAAGCTGCTGGACGAAGGCCGTGCTGGCGAGAACGTCGGCGTGCTGCTGCGTGGCACCAAGCGTGAAGATGTGGAGCGTGGCCAGGTGCTGGCCAAGCCGAACACCATCAAGCCGCACACCAAGTTCGAGTGCGAAGTGTACGTGCTGTCCAAGGAAGAAGGTGGTCGTCACACCCCGTTCTTTAAGGGCTACCGTCCGCAGTTCTACTTCCGCACCACCGACGTGACCGGTAACTGCGAGCTGCCGGAAGGCGTCGAGATGGTGATGCCGGGCGACAACATCAAGATGGTTGTCACCCTGATCGCTCCGATCGCGATGGAAGACGGTCTGCGTTTCGCCATTCGTGAAGGCGGTCGTA
>NZ_ANBZ01000103.1:0-307 GCF_000316965.1 Pseudomonas sp. 313 | reverse complement strand
AGGTCATTTGCCACCTCACCGAAGCTTATCGCAGGCTATCACGTCTTTCATCGCCTCTGACTGCCAAGGCATCCACCGTATGCGCTTCTTCACTTGACCATATAACCCCAAGCAATCTCGCCGGCGTCCAAGGACGCTACCGATCTGCAAAGCGTTAAATGAGTGAAGACGACATTTCGCCGAAAACTTGCGCTTGAGTTCGCAAGATTTTACCTTGACGACACTAACTGCCAGTGAAAACAGTTAATGCAGTCTACTTCTATCACTTTCCCAATTTTTTAAAGAACAGTTCTGATCAAAGACCAGA
>NZ_ANBZ01000102.1:0-12210 GCF_000316965.1 Pseudomonas sp. 313 | reverse complement strand
TGCGCTCCTTCCTTATCCTGCTGCTAGTGCTTGCGCTTCCGATCAATGGGATAGCGGAAATGCTCATGCCGGTTGGATCGTCCGGGCATCACGTGATGTCCGATATGGAAGGTGTGGGCGCCATGACGACCGACCACGCTTCGATGGTTGGCGCCGATGACGGTGCTGAACACGAGTGCTGTGAAGCGAATGAGCATGGAACGGAGACCGTCTGCAAGACGGGCCAAGAATGCAAAACTGCAAGTATCCTTCAGCTTGTCTCAATAAAAGCCCAGCTGATGCCTGCTGCTGAACCCGTGACCACTCCCTATAACGGCCTGATCTCCTCTAGCCTTTTAGACGCCGTCTGGCGTCCACCCCGCGTCTAATTCCGATCAAATTATAGGAACCGCCCGAGTGAGCATTCGGGCCGGCTACTGCGCGCCTTTGGCTCGCATGAAAGATCAGGAATCCTTCGCAAATGAAACCCCGTATTTATTGGGCGCCGCCGTACGTGGCCGCCTTGATCATGGGCGCGCTCTCGTTTCCAGGGTTAGCGTCCGCTTTGACCTTAGAACAAGCTCTGAGCGTGGCCGAGCAAGACGCGCCTTCGCTGCATGCGCAAGCCGCCAACCTGGTGGCCGCACGCAGCGCTGCAATCCCTGCCGGCGAGCTTCCTGACCCTAAACTTAAGCTTGGACTGCAAAGCGTGCCCATCGAAGGTGACGCTCGCTGGCAGTTGGAGCAAGAGGCCATGACCATGCAAATGGTTGGGGTCATGCAAGATGTGCCAAACCGAGCGAAAAGGCGCGCTCGTGTCGAGGCCGCGCAGGCTAGTGTTGCGCTCGCAAACGCCCAGCAAACGGTTGAACGTCTCGGTGTGCGCCAAGCAACCGCCGAGGCATGGATCGCTAGCTTCGCGGTCGAGCAGAAGCTAAGCCTTTTCAAGCAGCTTTACAGCGAGAATCAGCTCCTTTCGCGGGCTGTTCAGGCCCGCATTGCTGGCGGCAGCGGACAAACCGCAGACAGCGTACTTCCGAGGCAAGAGGCAGCATTGCTGGCTGAACAAGAGGATGAGCTGCTGCGTAACCAGGCTGTTGCGCGGGCCGGCCTCCGGCGCTGGATAGGCGAGCTAGCAGGCCAGCCGCTTACAGGTGACTGGCCGCAATGGCTTGCCGCCGTTGATAACTATCAGCACAACCTGAACCGGCACCCGGCGTTACTCGCCTTCGACCCGATGACTCGTGAAGCGGAGGCAAAGGTTCACCAGGCCATCGCAGAGAAAACACCGGATTGGAGTTGGGGGATCGACTACCTGCGACGTGGCCGTGAGTACGGCGACATGGTGAACCTCAGCGTCAGCTTCGACCTGCCGCTGTTTACCAGCTCTCGGCAGGATCCGAAGATCGCGGCCGAACGAGCTCGCCTTGCCCAGATCGAGGCTCAGCGCCAAGCGACCTTGCGCCTGTACAACCAAGAGCTGAGTACTGACCTCGCTGAGTATCAGCGTCTGGACCGCGCACTCATCCGCCTCGACAAAACCTTACTACCCCTCGCTGAAGAGAAGGTCCGCCTTGCCATGGCCGATTACCGCTCCGGAAGCGGTGAGCTGACCGCTGTGATCGAAGCGCGACGACAGCTTGTGGAGACCCGGCTACGGCGTATTGACGTCGCCCGCGATCGATCGTTGAGCAATGCCCGCCTGCATTTCGCCTTTGGAGATACCCGACCATGACATTCCAACACAAGCGGCTGGTACTCGCCTTCAGTCTGCCTCTGATGATTAGCGCTGCAGCGCTAATCGGTCTGCCTACCGCAGCCTTCGGACAATCGCCTGCAGAAGAAGACAAGGAAGTGCTCTATTGGTATGACCCTATGGTCCCCCAGCAAAAGTTCGATAAGCCGGGCAAGTCGCCATTCATGGATATGGAATTGATTCCACGCTATGCAGATGAGGGAAGCGACGGGGCATCGATCAGTATCGACCCGAGCGTGACGCAGAATCTCGGCGTGCGCTTGGCAACCGTAACGCGTGAATCGATCAGCCAGTCGCTCGAAGCGACAGGCGCGTTGATGTTTGACGAGCGAGACGTGGCGGTTGTGCAGGCGCGTGCCGGTGGCTTTGTCGAGCGCGTTTACGACCGAGCACCGGAGGATGTCATCGAAAAAGGCGCGCCGTTAGCCGATCTTTTGGTTCCCGAATGGGCTGCCGCACAGGAAGAGTACCTGGCGCTCAAAGGGGTCGGCCAACCCCAGCTGCTCGCAGCGGCTCGCCAGCGGTTGCGCCTTGCTGGCATGCCGCCAGAAGTCATAGTGCAGCTAGAACGAACTGGTAAAGCGCGCCCCGTTTGGACAGTGACGAGTCCAATAGGCGGCGTGCTGAACAGCCTCGACGTTCGCGAGGGCATGACCGTACCCGCCGGCGCTACTCTTGCGCGCGTCAACGGCCTGGACACGGTTTGGCTAGAAGTTGCAGTACCAGAGGCGCGGAGCGCAAATTTAGCGCCAGGGCAATCAGTAACAACGCGCCTGCCCGCTTTTGCGGGTGAAACGCTGGAAGGAACGATCCAGACGGTACTATCGCAGGCCAACCTGGATAGCCGCACTGTGCGTGTCCGGGTCGAGCTACCTAACCCGCAACAACGGCTTCGTCCCGGCATGACGGCCGAGGTGACGTTGAGTCGCAACGTCGAAGATGTCTTGGTCATCCCGTCCGAGGCGGTCATTCGCACCGGTCGGCGCGCATTGGTGATGCTGGCCGAGGATCAAGGCCGTTACCGCCCGATTGAGGTTCGCACAGGCCGGGAATTCGATGACCAGACAGAGGTGCTTGAAGGGCTGGAAGCCGGTCAGAAGGTCGTGGCGTCCGGTCAGTTTCTCCTGGATTCAGAGGCGAGCCTACGCGGGCTGACCGCTCAGGGTTTGGAGGAGCCTGCAACTTCTACAGAACCTGCGCTGCACGAGGCTGAAGGTACGATCGTCAGCCTGGAAGATGGCATGGTTGGCCTGTCGCATGGGCCGTTCAAGACGCTGAACATGCCTGGGATGACCATGTCCTTTCCGGTTGCGGATCAATCCCTGCTGTCAGGCTTGCAAGTCGACGACCGCGTCCGTGTGGGCGTGCGTGAAAGCGACGAAGGCCTGGTCATCGAGCGCATCGAGAAGCTCGGGGGCCAGAAATGATTGCAGCCATAATCCGATGGTCAGTAGCCAACCGCTTTCTGATCCTGCTGGCCACTTTGTTCGCGGTGGCCTGGGGTATCTGGTCGGTCAAGAACACTGCTGTCGATGCGTTGCCAGACCTTTCCGACGTTCAGGTCATCATTCGCACGCCATACCCAGGGCAGGCGCCGCAGATTGTCGAGAATCAGGTCACCTACCCGCTTACGACGACCATGCTGTCTGTTCCCGGTGCCAAAACGGTTCGCGGCTACTCCTTCTTTGGGGACAGCTACGTGTACGTCCTGTTCGAAGACGGCACAGACCTTTATTGGGCCCGTTCACGTGTGCTGGAGTACCTGAGTCAGGTTCAGAGCCGGCTCCCTGCCGCCGCCAAACCCGCCTTGGGGCCTGACGCCACAGGTGTCGGTTGGATTTACCAATATGCCTTGGTAGACCAAACGGGCAAGCATGACCTCTCACAGCTGCGCTCATTGCAAGATTGGTTTCTGCGCTATGAACTAAAGACACTACCCAACGTGGCGGAAGTCGCACCCATAGGCGGGATGGTCAAGCAGTACCAGGTCGTAATGGATCCTATACGGATGGCCAGCCGGGGCGTGACGCAACAGCAGATCGCTCAAGCTATCGACGAGGCCAATCGTGAAACCGGCGGGAGTGTTCTAGAGCTAGCAGAAACCGAGTTCATGGTCCGTGCGACCGGGTATCTGAAGACACTCAACGACTTTCGAGCCATTCCTTTGCGTCTCGACGGCGGCGTGCCAGTGACGCTAGGGGACGTTGCGCATTTCCAGCTCGGCCCGGAAATGCGCCGGGGCATCAGCGAGCTTGACGGTGAAGGTGAGGTAGTCGGCGGCGTGGTGATCCTGCGGAGCGGCAAGAACGCTCGGGAAACCATCGCTGCCGTTCAGACCAAACTGGATGAGCTGACAGCGAGCCTGCCCCAAGGCGTCGAAATCGTCACGACGTACGACCGTAGCAAGGTGATCGACAGTGCCGTTGAAAACCTCACGCACAAGCTCATCGAGGAGTTCATTGTCGTTGCGTTAGTTTGCGCGATTTTTCTGTGGCATCTGCGCTCGTCGTTGGTCGCCATCGTGTCGTTGCCGATCGGCATCCTGATTGCTTTTGTGATCATGCAGCGGCAAGGCATCAACGCCAACATCATGTCGTTGGGTGGCATCGCGATCGCCATCGGAGCGATGGTCGATGCAGCAATCGTCATGATCGAAAACGCCCACAAGCACATTGAGGCCTGGCACAAGCGGCATCCTGACTCCACCTTGAAGGGCCAGGAGCACTGGAAGGTCATTACTGACGCGGCTGTTGAAGTGGGGCCGGCATTGTTCTTCAGCCTGCTGATCATCACGCTGTCGTTCATTCCAGTGTTCACCCTGGAGGCGCAGGAAGGCCGGCTGTTCGGTCCACTGGCGTTCACCAAAACCTATGCAATGGCAGCCGCCGCGGGCCTGTCTGTCACGCTGGTTCCTGTGCTCATGGGGTATTGGATCAGGGGCAAAATCCCTGACGAACACCGTAATCCACTCAACCGTGGCCTGATCTGGATCTACAAGCCGGCCCTGGACGCGGTACTGCGCTGGCCCAAGATGACTCTGCTGGTGGCTGTTCTGGTCTTCCTGACAGGCTTGTGGCCGGCCTCTCGCCTTGGTGGGGAGTTCTTGCCCCCGCTGGATGAAGGTGACCTCCTTTATATGCCCACTGCGCTTCCAGGCCTCTCCGCTCAGAAGGCTTCTGAGCTACTGCAGCAGACGGACCGGCTCATAAAAACGGTTCCAGAAGTTGCACACGTGTTCGGTAAGGCTGGTCGAGCCGACACCGCTACAGATCCCGCCCCGCTGGAAATGTTCGAGACGACCATTCAGTTCAAGCCGAAGGATCAATGGCGCCCTGGGATGACGCCTGACAAGCTGGTTGAGGAGTTGGATCGCACCGTACAGGTACCTGGATTAGCCAATCTGTGGATCCCGCCGATTCGAAACCGTATCGATATGCTGGCGACGGGTATCAAGAGCCCGATCGGGGTGAAAGTGTATGGCACTGACTTGGCACAGATCGACAAAGCCACCCAGGCAGTGGA
The DNA here is from genome assembly GCF_000316965.1 of Pseudomonas sp. 313. Taxonomy (NCBI): domain Bacteria; kingdom Pseudomonadati; phylum Pseudomonadota; class Gammaproteobacteria; order Pseudomonadales; family Pseudomonadaceae; genus Pseudomonas; species Pseudomonas sp. 313. The sequence goes on along the minus strand of NZ_ANBZ01000102.1, from coordinate 6,953 downwards.
AAAAATCGCCAAAACGGTGCCTGGGGTCAGTTCGGCGCTTGCTGAGAGACTGACCGGCGGCAGGTATATCGATGTGGATATCGTTCGTGTCGCCGCCGCACGCTACGGCCTGAATATCGCGGACGTGCAATCGATCGTGGCCGGTGCCATCGGTGGTCAAACCATTGGTGAAACCGTGGAAGGGCTCGCCAGGTATCCGATCAACCTCCGCTATGGCCGCGAGTGGCGCGACTCGATATCCGATCTGCGCAACCTACCGATCTACACGCCGCAAGGCAGCCAGATCACGTTGGGGACCGTGGCCAAAGTACAGGTGACAGACGGACCGCCCATGCTTAAAAGCGAAAACGCAAGGCTGTCGGGCTGGGTTTACGTCGATGTTCGTGGCCGCGACATGGCGGCTGTGGTGGGCGATCTGAGGGAAAAGATCAGCAAAGGGGTCCAGCTCGAATCCGGCATGAGCATCAGCTATTCCGGCCAATTCGAATTCATGGAGCGCGCTAACGCGAAGCTGAAGCTCGTCGTTCCGGCTACCTTGCTGATCATTTTTGTATTGCTCTACCTAACGTTTGCCCGCTTTGGCGAGGCGCTGCTCATCATGGCTACGCTGCCATTCGCTCTGACCGGGGGCGTCTGGTTCCTATATCTGCTCGGGTACAACCTATCCGTAGCGACAGGAATCGGATTCATCGCACTGGCAGGCGTTTCTGCTGAGTTCGGCGTCATTATGCTGCTGTATTTGAAGAACGCCTGGACGGATCGGGTTAACGCTGGAGCCCATGGCGAAGGCGTCCTGCTCGCCGCCATTCGTGAAGGTGCTGTCCAGCGAGTGCGCCCCAAGGCCATGACCGTCGCCGTGATCATCGCTGGCCTGCTGCCCATCCTTTGGGGCGGCGGGACCGGCAGCGAAATCATGAGCCGTATTGCCGCGCCCATGGTGGGCGGGATGATCACCGCGCCGTTGCTCTCCCTGTTCGTTCTGCCGGCAGCCTACCTGCTGATGCGCCGCCGGCAATTGCAGGCCCAGCACGCAACCAACTCCCCTGGAGAACATCTATGAACATCAAGCACATCACCCTTGCCTCACTCTTCCTAGTACCAGTCGCCTATGCCGCCGACAAGGAGCCAATGGACGGCATGCCGATGGATCACAAAGGCATGAACATGCCAATGGACCAGAAGTCGGCGGGACAGACCGCTACAGCCACAGGTACGGTCAAGAAAGTAAACACCGAGAGCGGAACCGTCACCATTGCCCACGGCCCGGTCGAAGCGTTGGGCTGGCCGTCGATGACGATGGGCTTCAAAGCAAAGCCTGATCAGCTCCAAACGCTGAAAGAAGGGGACCAGGTCGAATTCGAGTTCTCCTCGAAAGGTATGGATTCCACCATTACGCGCATCGAAAAGCAGTAAAGAGCAGAAAGCGACCGCCGCAGGCGCGGCGGTCGTACCAACACGAGAATGAAGCGATTACCGCTTTGTAACCTTGGCAACACCTTCTTGTAAGTAGCAAGCCTTTAATCTACAGGCATCAACTAACCAAGAGGTGCAAACCATGAACCGCATAACCAAAGTAATCGTTCCTTTTATTCTGACCGTTGCTTCCTCGCTTGCAATGGCCGAAGGCGGAAGCGAACGTACGCTGAATCGCTTAAATGACTCGGCAGGAGCAAAGCCCACCCTTAAGGAGCTTGTCAAAGAGGGTCAAGTGCTGAGCATCGCACCTGCAGGGGCGACCGGCACGACTCGAATGATTCAAAACTATAGAACTAGTGCCCAAGTCCAGACGTATGAGATGAAGGTCAAGACCCCCGACGGGAAGATCCATACGGTAGAGTTCCTGAGCACCCCAGTTGGCGTGAACAATGGCTAATCTGCCAAGCTTAATATCCGAGGGATAGTTAGATGAGCAGCATAATATCCAAGATTAAAAGCGTACTGCAGCGCAATCCGGTCGTAACGGGGTTAACCGCAGCTGTGGTTGGCTACATGCTACTGAACCAAAGCACTGCGGCGTTGGCAACAACGCTGCCAAGCCTGCTCTTTCTCTTGCCCTGCTTGTTGATGATGGTCGTATGCATGAAGCATATGTCTAGCGGTAAGTGCGACAAGCCCAAGGAGCCCAACGTTGGCGAAAACACCTTGTTAATCAAAAGCGAATAACCCACTGAACTTGGAGATTTAACATGCGAAAGGCCATCACCGTTACAGCAATCGCAATCACCTTGGCGAGCGGACTGAGTTTCGCAGCGGCAGATAAAGCGGACCAAAGCCATTCAGAAACCGGCATGATGAGCGGCGACAAGCATATGGAAATGATGGGTGACATGCGTGGAATGATGAAAGAGTGTCGTGAGATGATGGGGGCCGCCAAAGCCGACCACTCGCAAAATGGCGAAAATCCAGACGCAGCATAGGATATGAGGGTGTGAGTAACAATGATCGAAGCAGGTGGGGGGTGCCCCACCTGCTTTTTTGTGCTTGATGGCCTAACCAGGACCGTACTGATGGGAAAAGTGTCACTGACGAGCAGAATGGCGATAGCTCTCATGCTCGTGGTTACGGTTGTGCTGCTGGCGGCCGCAATCAGCTTTAATTATTTTTGTCAGCTCCATTTCGAACGCAAAGATGCACAAGTGCTTAATGAAAAGGCCGCTGCAGTAGAGCGTACGCTACTCAACAGCTCAGCATTCGGGCCTGAGACCGCTTCAAGGATCGATGCCGTTATTGAGCACTCCTTTGGCTTCGCGACTGCGGTTGTAGTAGACGGTAAGACGGTTTACTCCCATCACAATCTGTCTGAGAGCTTGCTACCTCTTGTCACAGACATCCAAGAGGAACGCTGGACGGTAAGTTTCGGTGGCCACCACTACAGCGGAATTACCAGAAAAGTAAATCGGTGGGTAGAAGGGCAGGACACTGTTATCTATTTGGCTTTGGATGTAACGCACCGAATCCACTTCTTCGATATGATTCAGCAGTGGCTTGCTTATACGCTTGTCGTTAGTGCACTTCTGAGTGGCGCGTTAGGTGTTGTTCTGATCAGGAAAGGCTTAAAACCAATAGACGAACTGTCCAAGACTTCTTCTACGGTAACCGCCCACTGCTTAGATACCAGAATTCCAACCGAGTCGGTGCCAGGCGAGCTGCATGAACTCGTAGACAACTTCAACGAAATGCTTTCGCGCTTGGACGACTCTTTTCTCAGATTGTCAGGTTTCTCAGCGGATATCGCGCATGAGCTAAGAACGCCGCTGAACAGCATGCTTACCCAAATGGAGGTCGCGCTCTTGCGCGACCGCGAGAATACCGACTACAAAGACATTTTGTATTCCGCCCTCGAAGAACTTAGGCGCATGTCAAAGATGGTCGATGACATGCTATTCCTCGCCAAGGCGGACAACGGGAAGATTACGCCCAATGCCGAAGATGCCAGCATGGCTGAGATTACCGCGAGCGTTATCGAATATTACGAGCTTGCAGCCGAGGACAAAAAGGTAGAAATCGCGCTTTCAGGCGATGGATCGGTACATGGCGATAAATCGATGCTGAGACGGGCCGTCTCAAACATAGTCTCTAACGCAGTTCGATATGCAGAGGAAGGCAGCACCATCAGCGTTGAAATAAGCGAGAGCGGTGGCTCGGTTAGCACAGCCATATCCAACCGAGGCACAACGATTCCAGCCGAGCTTCAGGCCCGAGTGTTTGATCGATTCTATAGGGTCGACACCGCAAGGCGCGAAGGAACCACCATGAATGCGGGCCTCGGCATGGCTATCACTCGTTCGATAGTCGAAGCGCACAAAGGGCCCATCGCTTGCGAATCAGCTGAGGGGCATACGACTTTCACAATGACGCTTCCAAAGCTTATGTCTAGGGATGGTCTGAAGTAGCCATGTATTTCCCCGGCATACCACCTAGCGCAACTTAAACTCGCCAAATGATCAAAAAACAATCAATTCGACGAGTATTTCTTACGTTTTCGCCACCCGGACCCCACTCCGGTGGCCATTTCCCGCATTACAGGCGCACCTCTCCTGCATTCGTCAGTAAATGTCGGCGCGCCATCCACAGGTTCGACAGAGCGAACAGTGTCACCAGTTGCGCCGTGTTTTTGGCCAAGCCGCGAAAGCGCACCTTGGTGTAACCGAACTGGCGCTTGATTACCCGGAACGGATGCTCGACCTTGGCGCGCACCTGAGCCTTGGCCTTTTCAATCTTGCGCTTGGCTTTGTACAGCACGCTGCGCTTATCGAGTTTTCTGTAGGTGCTGCGGCGTGCCGCCACCTGCCAGATAACTTCACGTCCTTCATGCTCGGGCCGCTTTTCGACACCGGTGTAGCCTGCATCGGCGCAGACCACGTTTTCGTCGCCATGCAGCAATTTGTCCAGCTGGGTGACATCCGCCACATTGGCCGCCGTGCCCACTACGCTGTGCACCAGACCCGATTCGTCATCGGCGCCGATGTGGGCCTTCATGCCGAAATAATACTGGTTTCCCTTCTTGGTCTGGTGCATTTCCGGGTCGCGCTTGCCGTCCTTGTTCTTGGTCGAACTGGGCGCATTGATCAGCGTTGCATCGACGATGGTGCCCTGGCGCAGCGACAGGCCGCGGTCGCCCAGATAGCCATTGATGACAGCGAGGATGCCGGCCGCCAGCTCGTGTTTCTCCAGCAAGCGGCGGAAGTTGAGAATGGTGGTTTCGTCGGGGATGCGCTCCAGGTTCAGCCCGGCAAACTGGCGCAGGATCGTGGTTTCGTACAGCGCTTCCTCCATCGCTGGATCGCTGTAGCCGAACCAGTTCTGCAGCAGATGCACACGCAGCATCGCCATCAACGGGTAGGCCGGACGGCCACCTTCACCCTTCGGATAATGTGGCTCGATCAAAGCAATCAAGCCCTTCCACCGCACCACCCGATCCATCTCGATCAGGAACAACTCCTTGCGGGTTTGCTTGCGCTTGCCAGCGTACTCGGCGTCGGCGAAGGTCATCTGCTTCATCGGGAAACTCGGTGGGTGGGGTCGCGGTATTTTGCCAAATCAGAAGTCTTTTTCAGAGTTTCCCTAGTTAATGGCAGAGTGCCAGCAACGACCCTGACCTACGCTCATAGAAACGCCAGGCTGAACCGAAAGAGGCCGAGACTTTCGAAGCTGTATATTTGGTTCTGGAGGTTTCACGTGCAAGCGTCCTCATCAAGAAAATGCGGTTCGACAGCCGCAGCGCTCAACGAAGCGTGCTTCTGCGTAAGCCTAGATCAAGCTGCGCTCGTAAACGCATTGACCGAACAGCTTGGGGATTCAGAGCTGTCGGAGCTATTGAAGTCACGTTGCGCCCATGTGTTTGCTGCACGACCGGTCTTTGTTTCATCCTTGCGGCTGCGCCAGGTTAATGCGGTTATTCAGGCCATCGAGCAGACCGTGAGTTCGCCCGGTTGGCGTGAGCATGCTCTGGATTCTGCACCTCCTATTGCACGACATGATCCTCGGGGTGCGCGCGGCGTCTTCTTTGGCTACGACTTTCATCTGGCTGAGGACAAGCTTGGGCTTATCGAAATAAACACAAATGCCGGCGGAGCGATGCTAAACGTATTGCTCGCCCGCGCTCAGCGCAGTTGTTGCAGCGGCGTAGTCGGGCTATCGCCGGGGCGGGGCGGGTCCGGAGGATTCGAGCAGTTGATTCTGGATATGTTCGCCCAGGAATGGTCTGCGAGCGGCGAGCAACGTCCGCTCACGCGCGTGGTGATCTTGGATGAAAGCCCACAAGCCCAATACCTGTATCCGGAGTTCCTTCTTTTTCAGCGGTTATTCGAGTCAGCAGGAATCGACTGCCTAATCGCAGACCCAGCCGATCTGGCCTTTCACAACGAGTGCCTCTTGGTCGACGGAAAGCCTGTGGATCTCGTCTATAACCGACTCACCGATTTCTATCTGGAAGGCGACAATTGCAGCGCGCTGCGCAGCGCTTATTTGGCTGATGTCGTGACGGTAACGCCACACCCTCAGGCCTATGCCCTTTATGCCGACAAACGCCGGTTGGTTGACCTAACCAACGCACGTTTTTTGGAAGAGATTGGCGTTGATCAGCAAATCCGAACCGTATTGGCCCAATACGTCCCGCTTACCGTTCCTGTCGAGCATCGCAATGCGGAGCACCTCTGGCAAAACCGCCGTAGCCTCTTTTTCAAGCCTGTCAGCGGGTTTGGTAGTCGCGGTGCGTACCGAGGAGACAAGCTCACCAAGCGGGTTTGGGAAGAAATCATTGGCGGAAACTACTTGGCCCAGTCCCTTATAGCTCCTGGCGAGCGTAGAACCGTCGCCGACCCTCAGGTACGACCAATGAAGTTTGACCTGCGCGCGTACGCTTATGCTGGCGAGGTGCAGTGGAACGCTGCCAGGGTCTACCAAGGCCAAACGACCAACTTTCGAACGGAGGGGGGCGGCTTTGCTCCTGTGTTTACCTTAGGCGAGGAAGAGGAGCTGGCCGGTTCCACAAGGCAACTATCGCACGCCTCGTTCACTTTCTTGCTCGACGAAACCGGAGCCATAGAAAAGCTGCCGCACCCGCTCTATCTCGCGTTGGTTCGAGCCGAAAGGGCTACTTCGAAGCTTGCCGGTAAGCGTTTTCGATTGGCGGACTGGTATGTGGCAATGGAAGACGGCCAACCGTCTAAGGTCATCCGAGAGTGGTACGGGTGGGTAGCGTTCGACGCAGATGGCGGTTACCACCCTGAACGTGGTTCGCCGAAAAACGACGAGTCGGATAGTGATGACAATGTAGATTCAACCGCTCTACCGACACGGGAAGAACACGATCGAATTGAGGGACTGTTGTTTAAAAGCGAGTGAGAGCCTGTCTCGCACAGCCCAGAGGTTCCTTACGGGCGCAGAGCCAAAGGAAGATTGCTTTTTCACTCACCTTTCAGGGCCATCATTAACCTCTTGAATGCGCCGTG
>NZ_ANBZ01000101.1:0-41285 GCF_000316965.1 Pseudomonas sp. 313 | reverse complement strand
AATACGCCACAGGCACTATCATCATTGGTGACCAGACTCATCTACCTCGATAGGAAAAGTGAAGTTCGGATCGTCCTCACTCAAGTCCTCGAAAGCGGACGCCAGTAGGAGACTAGGATCCTCTGGCAGGTCAATTTCGGTCAGGGGTACAAGCTCCTCGTCACCTAGGTTTAGCGGCAGTTGCTGGGCAAGATCTTTGAACATGAATTTGATCGCGACGACTCTTCTCGCCTCACGCTTTAGCTCGTAGGTGACATCCAATCTACTCTTGGTACGCAGCTCTTCCACAGCAGGATCAATCACGCGCTGGCGGAGATTGTTGAAGCGCTGGTAGGCATCAGAAAGCCCTAAAGCGGTCCTGAGTGTCTCGATCTCGATGTATGCCCATCCGGTTTTCTTGAACTGCATGAGCATCTCAAAGAGCCGAAACGAGTGAGTAGAGTCGAGACGTGCGACTCGGCGCAGGTCATAGCTGGTGAGCTTGGTGTGAAGCCGGGATAGGTACGGCATAACGTGGATCGTGAAGGACAGCTCCACCCTCCCCTCGCCAGCGATGTAGCGCGCAGCATCGACCCAGCGCTTGCGTTCCACTGCAGACCCATCGAAGGTCTTCACCTCGCGCTCAAACAGAACGTCGGCCGTCTCCTTCATCTGCTCGTAGGCATGACGAAGCTGCACACCGTATATCTCTGAATAGAGCAGCGCGGACACAGAAATTTTCTTCGGCATCCCTTTCCGAGGATCGATTTGGCTTATCGCAGCCAAAATCAGCCTCTGCTCGTTGAGGGTAAGCCGATACGACGCTGTGATGAGCGTATTTGACTTCGTTACCCGAATCGGCCGAGGGTCAGCCTGATCAGGAACGGAGGTGGATACCTTTGACATGGAGGGACCTGGTAGAAAGCCTTTAAACCCTGCTAGCGCCCGTCCCTGTAGTCGATACCGGGTCAAGCGAAAAAAGAGTCAAAAGCCCGCACGGCGCGCTTTCCGCGCGACAATCAACTGCCTTGGCGATCAGGCAGAGTCAAGTTGTAGTCGTCTCGAAGAGACGCATTGGCAAGTAGTAAAACATCGTCCGAGCGGACACGCGAGTACCGTAATTTGTAGTCGGATCGATCTGAGCGAGCGTAGCGTGCTACCGAGAGGCCTGCTGAGAGGCGTTTGTACCGTAATTTGTAGTCGCAACACCCACCTGAGAAATCCCATTGGTGCGGCATGGCGGGTCTGACCGCTCCACTACCGTAATCTGTAGTCGCATTGCATGGTCGACACGTGTTCAAGGCTCGCACTGATGGGTCTGAGCGGCCGGGTACCGTAATCTGTAGTCGTATCATCTGGGCGGTGACCGTGCTCGAACCGCGGAGTAGGCGCCTAGCTGCGCCTATGCCGCAATCTGTAGTCATTAGGATGGGTCAGCCCTTAAACAGCCGTAATCCGTAGTCGATCAGCCGAGCAAAACGATTTTTTGCTCTCTAAGCGTCTGTTTGGTGCCGTAATTTGTAGTCGTGAGGTGGAGGGCTACTCGATCCAGCGGTATGGGATACCGGAATCTGTAGTCGTTTCAGCAGGTTAGAGGACGGCTAAGCCGTAATCTGTAGTCGTTGACCGAGAAGTATTGCCGCGATGACTACCGGAATTTGTAGTCGCTAGACATGATGGACGCATTGTCTCGCCATTGGTACGAAGCATTTGATGAGGATGGCAGGTGCAACCTACAAGCGCGCCTCGGACAGGCATGATTTCAGATTTTATCGTTTAAAATCAGAAACTTATAAGGTTTTTCTTGCGGTTTTCACATTGAACGCCTCGAGGAGGAGCGAACTTAACCCGCGTTTTATCGCCTTCGTGCTAGCGCTGTGCATCTGGACAGCCGCAATTTGTAGCAGGTGGTACTGCTCACCAGTGGATAACAGCCGGCATCCGTAGTCGTGACTGCCGGAATCTGTAGTCGACCGACCCGGAATTCGTAGTCGCGTCAGCCGTAATGCCTAGTCGCATTACCGGATTCTGTAGTCGATACCCCCCTTGGAACCCTTTGCCGGCGCGGCTTCCAGCGTCTTAAAAACAAGAGAAAAACAAGAAATAAAGATCTAAAAAGCTCTTAAAGGGCTAGCCGCTGTGGATAAGCTCGCCTTGGCATAGACAGTGATATGCAATCGACTACAGATCACGGCTGAGGGACCGTAGCCTGTGTGGTGACCGTCGTGTACGTCGTCTGCGCACCTACCCATTCCACCGGATGGCAGCCAAACGAGATATTCGTCGACAGCAGGTCCAGGGGATCCAACCGGCTTTGCAAACCATCGAGACCTTGTTAAGACCCTAGATCAACTACCTAAACGCTGTAATCCGGATGGGAATACACCTAAAAGAGCGCCGTACTAGCGCTATGCGCCCGGTTCTAAAGTCGACGTTGCCCCACACACAAAACAGCAAGCTTCCCAGATGGCACGTGATCACCTTCTGCTCAAGGGCACCGATCACCAAATTCATTGATGTCACAGGCATACAGCCCTGCTCAGCATCATCTCGTCCTTAATCTTGTCTACAACATGTGGTCGATGCGGAACGCGTTGCCTTCCGGGTCCAGCAGCACCGCCTGGTACCAGTAGTAGTAGGTTTCGTAGGGCGCCTTCACCAGGCGCGCACCGGCGGCCTCGGCCACTGGCACCAGAAGATCCACCTCGGCGCGGCTGTCCACCTCCAGGTTGAGCAGGAAGCGGCAGCCTTCACTGCCGGCGAATTCGCCCAGCCCCAGCAGTTCATAGGCTTCCGGCGCATTGAAGCCGATGGCGGTCTTGCCGGTGTCCAGGCCGCGAAAGATCGGCGAGCGGATCGCCTCGATCTCCGGGAAGCCGAACACCCGCTGGTAGAAGCCGCTCAGGGCCACCACGTCCTGGGCGAAGACGTTGACGTAGGAAAGACTCGGCATCAGGCCACCCGCACGCCGGTCTGAGTACCGCCAAAGGTGGTCTGCTTGACGAACTTGGATCTCAGGTGGTCGCCCGAGGTGATGGGCGCATGACGCGGCGGCGTGCCGGGCGTGGCGCAACCGGGCAGGCATTCGATGAGGGTGTCGTAGTTGGGCTGATGGAAGAACACCAGGGACTGGCGGCGGGTGTCGCAACCGCATCCGCCGGTGGATTCACCACCCGGTGCAGGGTTGAGACCCAGCGGTCGTTGGTCCACTGCATCATCAGGTCGCCGATGTTGACCACGAAGCTGCACGACACCTTGGGCACGTCCACTTACTCGCCGTCGGCATTGTGCTAAGTACCGAATATTGATCCTAGGGCACTGAGGTACCTCACTGATCGAGGTCTCGGTAGCTTTGCACGTATCCAAGAAAAGCTGGCACGACCAGGTTGGCTAGCTGAGGTGCGCGACGTTATAGGTTTAGCAAGTAACGACCAGATCTGTTCGATCAGTACCTGATGGATGCGTCACGCAGCTAATTAGCCACAATGCACAGTAGCCCCGCCCTCGCCTATCACGAATACCAGCTTTCCATCAGGGTTTTAGCGGTTTTGATGATCTCGTGCCGCAGTAGCGCGCGGAACGCTAGCAGCGAATCGCAATACACCTATCAGAACCAGTCCTGGGGGGCTATGAGGATGGGATCCTAAATGTGGCTGCTGGCTAGCGCTAGACACACCGGTTGGTGAATCACGTCTTACGAAGCTATCAGACTACCACGGCCAACAAGCTTGAGACGCTCACCGCTGTGACTGAAGGTGTCGGCGCTGAGGATATGCATCAGCTTGAGCTGACCTATTTCATGATGTCTGGCAGAAGCGATGAGATATCGCATGCCAGACATCGCCTTCAGGCAACATGCGGTCTATCGCCCGTATTTCTCGCACCAAAGATCGAAAGCTTCGATGAAGATGTCCTGGCCGGTCAGCCCTAGGTCGATACGCGCCAACTGAAGTTTCCTGTATCGGTCAGCATCGCACTTCACGCTGAGCGTTCTGTTTTGCCCAGCTTTCGCTGCTGGAGCAGCGTCCTCTGTCGTATGCTGTATAGCCACCGGGTTGCTCTGAGTAACGCTGGGTACTGACGGAGCTGCAGATGTAACAGGCTCCGCCGCTTTGGAGGTGTTGAGCATTGAGCCGAGATCTCGAGGAGTGCGAGCCATTGGGTCTTACCTTCTTTGCAAATACTTAAACATGTGCGCACGTGCTTAAGTGCGTGAGCAAGCACTTAAGCACGTGCTTGCTGGGATTCTAACTCTTCCAAAATGTAGTCGCACAGCTTTCTGATGTCCCGCGCTGCCGAGCAGCTTGGTCGAAGCTCCTGCGGTACCCTACCGTCAATACCGGCTTCGACCATGATGGTTCGGCGCGGCATCGGTGGGCAAAGCTTGCCGTGCTGAGACAGGGCCACCATCACGTCTTTAGTAATGTTCGTGTTGAGCGTCACTTCGTTCAGAAGGAACACAAAGGGCTTGTTCTCATCCTTCACCAACGTCAGCGTCTGCCTTACTGCACGCAAATCGTGTGGGCCTGCTTTGACGGGAATGATCACGAGGTCAGCGAATTTTACAGTCGCAGTGATAACGTCGTTAGACTCAGGAGGTGTGTCAATGAGGACGTAGTTATACCCCTCCCCTTCCAGCACGCTGAGTGCCGCCCCTAAGCTCTCGTATGGGACGTTTGACATTTGCGGCTCTTCAATTTCACGCTCTTGCCACCATTCGGTAAGGCTGCCTTGCGGATCCGTATCTATCAGCATTACCCGATTTCCACGGCGGGCCAGCTCCACTCCCAGGACTTCCGTCGTAGTGGTCTTACCAACACCGCCTTTCCTCGACGCAATCACCACTGTTTTCACCAGAGATCTCCTTAAGTACGCGCCCGCCCGCTTAGGCGCGTGTTTGCTCATTTGCTTACGTACGTGCTTACGCAAGCGTTCATGCAAGTAGATTACCTGAGTATACGTTTGCATGCTCGCACGCTCAAGCATATCCGTGCGTAGGTAAGCGCTTGCGCGCTCATGCGCTTAAACGCTTAAATGCTTAAATACCCATGTGCTCTCTGGCGATTTCTATGTAGGCGCTTGGGCGCTTGGAGCAAATCAGCTATGACGCCCCCCGTATCGATGCCCTCTGATTGCGTAACCAAGCATTTGCTTATTTAAGCATCTGTGCCAGAAGCGGTATTTTAGGGCGGAAGTCGGAAGTAGCTGACTGGTGAGGCTTGGTAGATGTAAGCCATAACGAGCATCGTTAGGGCGCCTCTTGGTAACGGTGCCTGCACCGGGATTGCTGCGGGGGGGCACGTTCGTCGTTCTCATAGAGGCGGGTGGTCAATACGCTTGCAAGAATGGCGACCACTGCACAAGCTTGGGTGCTTGGGTGCTTGGGTGCTTGGGTGCTTGGGTGCTTGGGTGCTTGGGTGCTTGGGTGCTTGGGTGCTTGGGTGCTTGGGTGCTTGGGTAATCACTCGGGGATAGCGTGTGCCCTTGGCAGCGGCATCAACACTCCATTATCGAAATGAGCTAGATGCTCACTTAAATGCTTAAGTGCGTGCTTAGGCAGGTACGCACTTAAGCGCTACGCATCTGAGATCGCACGTGAATCCCGGATTTGCTGGAAGCCACGGCTCCTGTTAGAAAATGATCTGCACACGTCAGGGCGTGTACCTCGGCTGTTGAAATTTTGAAAGCGAGGCCATCCCTATGCTGGTAAGCGCATGCATACGTAAGTGCGTAAGTGCGTAAGTGCGTACACGACCGCGGATACGGTATTGGTGAGGCCATTCGGGAGCTCCAGCGTTCTACCTTTAAACGTGAGCCATAAAAGGCTGCCGGCAGGTGTGAGCTATCTCGCTGCTAAGGCTACTACTAGAAAACGCCCAATCCGCGCAGCGCGGCTTGCTTCGCATCGGCCAGCTTGCCGGCCTTCAGCAGGGTTTTCTGTCGGGATACCCACGAGCCCAGTCGCAGCCTGTCGGCGGTCACGTGTTTCACCGGTACTGAGCCGCCGGCATTAGCGGCCAGGTAGTCTTGGAGCGCTGCATAGTGCTGCTGCCATGCAGCTTCCGCAGGATCGAAGGAAAATCCAGCGGCCAGCAGCCTGCCGTGATCCGGATCGTCCGGTTTGTCCTTCAGCCGCGTGCGCTGGTTGGAGCACCACCTGCCGAGCTTGTAACCGTCGATGGTCATGTAGGCGATCGGTACATTGCAGTGGCCATGTGCGGCCTTGAACTGCTCCAGGTGCCGTAGGCCTTGGTCGAAGGCCGCACCGAACATCTCCCACACAAAACCCAGCTGGTTCAGAAGCTCAATTCGCTGCTGCTCCATTTGGCCGTCGCGGTAGCGCGCGCGCTGATTCCCTACCCAGGTACCGAGCGCTGTCCCATCAGGCAGCACGAAGTCTAGCGGCACATTCACATGGCCTTGCCGTGCGCCAAATTCCTCCAGCGCGGTATAGGCGGCTTCCCAGCGGGCATCCAGCACGCCAGCGTCGAAGTCGAAGCCTAGGGCGGCCAGCCGATCACGCCTGGACAGGTCGATCTGACGGCTGCGTTGGTTCCGGCACCAGTCGGCCAGATCCGTACCGTCTACCAGCACCTGGCGCTGAGCAACGCGCAGGTGGCCATGCTCCTCCTTGAACGCCACCAGCGCCTGATACCGTTTCTCCCAGGCGTCGTCGAAGGGGCTCAGGATGAAGCCCAGGGCCTCAAGCAGCTGCTTCTTCCGCGGCGCCAGCCGGCCGAGGCGATAGGCCTTGCGCTGCTCGCTGCACCAGTGGCCCAGGGCGAGCCCGTCTGCGGTGACGACGTCGACGGCGGGGGAGGGCGATCCAGTGTCAGCCAGATAGCTGCGCAAGGCTTCGTACCCTCGCTCCCAGGCATGCTCTCGCGGATCGAACTCGAAACCGATGGCCTCCAGCTGCTCGGCACGGTTAGGCGCAAGCCGGCCTAGCCGGTGGAGCGCGCGCTGGCGTGAGCACCAGGCGCCCAGGGTGTGCCCACCCGGTGTGCGATAGCTGCGCGCGACCCGGGCGTGGCCGCGGTCAGTCACGAACGCGCGCAGGAGCCCGTAAAAGTGCGGCCAGCTGCCGGCGATCCGCCCAACGAGCTCCGTTGAAAGCACAGCCTTGAGGCTGGCGGCCCAGGCGCCGGCGTCGGGACGGCCAGCAGGCGCGATGACGTGCAGCTTGTTGAACCAGTCGGGGGAGGCGGGCTGTCCGGTTTCGCCCTGGTCCACCGCGGCGCGCTGCACCTCGTTGAGCATGGCGTCGTCCTGCTCGGCAAGCGCCGCCAGGGTCCGCCAGACCGTGGACATGTCGCTGCGCGCCACGGCCTGGATGAGGGACTCGCCGGAGCTCCGCTTCAGGCGCAGGGGTATCAGGACATAGCCGTAGCGCTTGCCCGGCGCCTTGCGCACGGCGCGGCCGAGTGCCTGGACGATGTCGACGTGGCTTTCCCGCCGGTGCATGAAGGCGACCAGATCGGTATCCGGCACGTCTACCCCCTCAGCCAGGCAGCGTGCGCACGACAGCGCTGCGCGCGGGGCCCGGCCGTACTGGTGCAGCAACCGCGTGCGCTGCCACGAGGGGAACGAGCCATCGATGTGGCGCGCCCAGAACTCGCCCTCGCCGACGGCTTCCCGCAGCGCCGTCGCGAAGCGCTTCGACTGCGAGATCCGCGAGTAGAAGGCGAAGGCTTTGCGGGCGCCGACGTCGGTCATCGCCCGCAGCAACTCCTGGGCATGCACCGCGTAGCGGCGCTCCTCATCGTCCAGCGCTTCGGCGAGCTGCTCGTCGTCCGCTTCCTCCACGGAAATGATGACGCGAAAATCGCAGATGATTCCCGCGGCGACAGCGGCGGAGTAGCTGAGCTCGTAGGCGACGGGACCGAAGACGGCCTCGTCCGTCATGGAGTAGGTGGGCCCGGTACAGGCGGGGCCTTCCTCCTCAGCGATGGCCAACGGCGTCGCAGTGAGGAAAAGGCGCCTGTCGATGCGCAGGGTAGGGTGATCGTTCAGCGCGAAGCTGTTGCGCCGGCCGGCGGCGCCGGCTGTCTTGTGCGCCTCGTCGAGGATCCCCAGGTCAAAGGCAAAGCCGGGCAGCAGGCCCAGGGCGAGGGTACAGGAGTCGAACTGATGGATCACACCACACGGATTGCATTCCTCACCGAACTACGAGACCTCCTCCAGCGATACGACGCGGAGATCTCCGTCGACTATGACGACTCTAGCGATTTCCATGGAGTCACCGGTGAAGCCATGAGTGTCAGCATGGGCAAGGTTGATCGTTTTCACGGTCGCCCGACTTTCACGCTGGGGGAGGGATGGGGGATAGAACCCGAGGGCTTGTCCCGACTGCTAAAATCCTACGAGTGAGCGTAATCCAGGAGATGCAAAGAGCTACCACAAGGCCCTGCCCGGCGGCGGCCTGAACAAGGCCGAGAAAGCCGAGCGCGCGCGGGTAGCGGGTATCTGTGAAATAGAGAGCGCGCACGTCTTTAACCGATTTGCCCACCTGGTACGCGCCGAATGCGGCTGACCAGATTTCAGAACCCTCCCCACCACCACCCCGGCGCTGCCGGCGAGGATCTAGCCATGGGCACCACTACCGCCGCAATCGTGGATATTCCACAGCTCGAAAAAACCATCCTGCAGATGGCCCAAGACTGTCTGATCGTCGCCGAGCGATACCGCGATAAGCGCCTGCAGGGCACCGCTACGGACGAGGATGCGGAGACGTTCGTGGACAATTCCGTGGCCCTGGAGACGTTGGTGAAATTGGCCTACGACAACAATTCCGGAATGACCACCGAGACCCGCATGTTGCTGCTCGGCATCGAGAGTCAGGAGGTCCAGCTGATGCTCCCCCTGCGCGAAGGCTGAACCCTCTCCACCACCCACCCAACCCCGGCGCAGCCGGCAGGAGTCCCCATGAAACCGTTGACCGCTGCCGACCTGGCCGCGCTGAAAAACCTGCCCCAAGAGGGCTGGTTCGACGTCCGGCACGCGTCGATCAATAGGCCCTCCTACCGCTGCGAGCGCCTGGAGGCGGCAGGGCAGCTGGAGCGCCGGACTGTGAGGGACGCCGAGCTGGCCGCGCTCGGCACCGATGCGCTGGGGTGCTTCAAGACCCAGTACCGCCGCAAGGCGTGTCAAGGCTAAATAGAAATGTCGCTCTGGTGACTAAGTAGAAATGTCTGTCTCACCGGCGCAGTAATCTTGTTGTGGACCGCTGACGAAAGTGCCCAGGCGCAAACGTCCACTGTGCAGGTCACGGTAGCAACGTTCAACGCGCTGGGTGGTGGTAGGTGGTGTTCGATTCGGGCTGCTCAACTTGCTACAAGGGGAAGATGAGTGCCTGAAAGCAATTAAAACATTCGCCTCGCCTACCTCCGCGTTCGAAGTTGAGCTGGGCCGCGGTTTTTTCTAAAGCTTTAGATTCTGGCTCGAGTTTTCCTTTTCCTACTGTCGCGCGCGCGGGGCGACTGGGTAGGGAGGTGGAGCGCGGGCAAAAGGGGGGCAAGTGGTGCCGGTGAAGCTGTTTTTCCAGGGCAGTATATTTTTAGGTATGCAGAAAGCGCCACATGGCGCTTTCTGTTCGAGCCTCAGATGCGCGGCATCGATCGTCTACGGCCAAACAGATGCGTAGTCTCAGTTGGTCGCTTTGACGTTGGATGCTTTATCTGGCTGACGCCCTTCCTGTGCCAGCGTTTCATGCATCTCTCGATGCTCCTGGAGCGCCGCCTGGCTATCGCGGAAATCTTGGTTGTGCGAGATCGAGCGCTCGCTGCCGTCTGCGGCATAGCTGAGGTTCGCAACGGCGAGGGTGGCGGCAAACAGGGCAATTTTAAGGAACGTCATGGTGTTTCTCCTTCTAGAGTGCAGCGTGGGTATGAGAGCCACTCTAGAGGGGCGCGGCTAACGCCAGGATGAGCCGCGCATTACAATCCTGTCATCCTGCCGGGGGCTGTTCGCGACGGCGCAGGACGCTGTGGTAGAGCGCAGGCAAGACCAGCAGTGTCAGGGCAGTGGAGGACAGGATGCCGCCGATCACCACGGTCGCTAGCGGGCGTTGTACCTCCGCCCCGGTGCCGGTGGCCAAGGCCATGGGAATGAAGCCCAACGAGGCCACCAGCGCAGTCATCAGCACCGGCCGCAGGCGGACCAGCGCGCCCTCGCGCACGGCGATATCCAGCGGCTTGCCCTCCTCCAGCAGGCCACGGATGAAGGAGACCATCACCAAGCCATTGAGCACTGCGACGCCCGACAGTGCGATGAAGCCCACACCGGCCGAGATCGACAAGGGAATGTCCCGCAACCACAACGCCAATACCCCGCCCGTCAAGGCGAAGGGAATGCCGGTAAAGACCACGAGGCCGTCGCGCAGATTGCCGAACATCATGAACAGCAGCACGAACACCAGCAGCAAGGCCACCGGCACCACGAGTTGCAGGCGGGCGGCGGCGGCCTGCAACTGCTCGAATTGGCCGCCCCAACTGGTCCAGTAGCCTGCGGGAATTCGCACCTGGTCCGTGATGGCGGCAGTGGCATCCGCCACGAAGCTACCCAGGTCCCGATCGCGCACATTGGCACTGACGATCACCAGGCGCTTGCCGTCTTCTCGGCTGATCTGATTCGGCCCCAGCACCGTTTCCAGGCGCGCCACATCGGCCAGGGGAATGAACTCGACGCGGCCTTCCACCGCTGGCAATGGAATGGGCAACCGCGCCAGCACCGCCGGATCGCTGCGCAGGGTTTCCGGGAGGCGGATCATCAGATCGAAGCGGCGATCGCCCTCGAAGAGCGTGCCGGCCTTGCGTCCGCCGAGCGCCGTGGCAATCACATCCTGGATGTCGCCGACATTGAGGCCGTAGCGTGCGGCTCGCTCACGATCGATCTGCACACTCAGCAGCGGCAGCCCACTGGTCTGCTCCACCTTCACCTCGGCAGCGCCGGTGACCTTCTGCAACACCCTGGCGATGTCCGCAGCGGTCTTGTTCAGCACCGCCATGTCATCGCCGAAGACCTTGACCGCCACATCGCTGCGCACCCCGGAAATCAACTCGTTGAACCTCAGCTGGATCGGTTGCGACAGCTCGTAATTGCTACCGGGTACACGCGCAGCCGCTGCTTCCAGCTCAGCCATCAGCTGCTCGCGAGACTTGCCTGGATCAGGCCACTGCGCCTGCGGCTTGAGCATCACATAGCTGTCGGAGATGTTCGGCGGCATCGGATCCGCGGCGATCTCGGCGGTGCCGGTCCTCGCGAATACCCGCTCCACCTCGGGTACCTGATCCAGGATGGAGCGCTCCAGGCGTTGCTGCATATCCACCGATTGCCCCAGGCCGGTACCGGGCACCCTTAGCGCCTGCAGCGCGAAATCACCCTCGCTCAAGCTGGGTACGAATTCACTGCCCAGGCGCAGCGCCAGCAGCACCGTCAGCACCACGCTCAGGCCAGCGCCGGCGAACACCAGTGGCCGCCGGCGCATGGCTGCATCCAGCGCGACGGCATAGCCGCGCCGCGCCGCGCTCATCAGTCGATTGTCCTTTTCCTGCACGCGACCCGTGACGAACAGCGCCACGGCCGCAGGGACGAAGGTGATGGACAGCAGCATGGCGCCCACCAAGGCGATCACCACGGTAAAGGCCATGGGATGGAACATCTTGCCTTCCACACCCGTCAGGGCGAACACCGGCAGATAGACCACCATGATGATCAGCTGCCCGAAGATGAGGGGTCTCCGCGCCTCGCGGGCGGCGGCGAACACTTCCTGGAAGCGCTCCCGGCGATCGAGCGCCCGACCGTGCCGTTCCTGGGCATGAGCCAGCCGGCGAATGGCATTCTCCACGATCACCACGGCGCCATCGACGATGATGCCGAAGTCGAGCGCACCCAGACTCATCAAGTTGGCGCTGACCCGATTCGCGGCCATGCCGCTGAAGGTGAAGAGCATCGACAGCGGGATCACCAGCGCGGTGATCAGCGCCGCGCGCAGATTGCCGAGGAAGACGAAGAGCACGGCGATGACCAGCAGCGCACCCTCCACAAGATTCTTGCGTACCGTAGCGATCGCCTTGTCCACTAGCGTGGTGCGGTCGTACACGGCGACCGCCTGCACGCCTTCCGGCAGGTTGCGGTTGATCTGCGCCAGGCGCTCGGCCACTGCCAGGGCCACCTCGCGGCTGTTCTCACCCACCCGCATGAAGACGGTGCCAAGCACCGCCTCTTCGCCATTTTCGGTAGCTGCTCCGGAGCGTGACTCCTGCCCGACCCCGACCGTGGCCACATCCCGGATCCGTACCGGAGTACCGTCCACGGTAGCGAGCACGATGGTGGCGATATCCTCGACGGAGGCGAGCTGCCCCGGTACCCGAATCACCAGCTGCTCCCCGGCGCGCTCGATGAAACCGGCGCCGACATTGGCGTTGTTCCGCTCGAGCGCCATCGCCAATTGCTCTAGGGTGATGCGATAGCCTGCCAGCCGTTTGGGATCGGGCGCGATCTGATACTCCTTGGCATAGCCGCCAATGGTGTTGACTTCCGCCACCCCGGGCACGGTGCGCAACTGGGGTTTGACGATCCAGTCCTGGATCTCCCGCAGATCGGTGAGCGTATAGGCTTCGCCGTCAGCGCGGCGCGCCTGGGGCGCGGCCTTCACCGTCCAGAGGAAGATTTCCCCAAGCCCCGTGGACAGCGGACCCAGGTTGACCTCCACACCCTCTGGCAGGGCTTCGCGCGCACCCTGGAGGCGCTCGCTCACCTGCTGGCGAGCGAAGTACAGATCCGTCCCATCGGCGAAAATGACGCTGATCTGGGCAAAGCCCGAACGCGACAACGAACGGGTCCGGTCCAGTCCCGGCAGGCCGGCCATGGCTGTTTCCAGCGGATAGGTGACCCGCTGCTCGACCTCCAGCGGCGAGGCGCCCGGTACTTCTGCATTGATCTGCACCTGGACGTTGGTGATGTCCGGCACCGCATCGATGGGCAGGTGGCGATAGCTGTAGATCCCGAGTGCAGCGATGCCGAGCGTGGCAAGCAGCACCAACCAGCGCTGCTCAATGGCGAAGCGAAGAATACGTTCGAACATGATGCGCCCTTAGTGGGAGTGCTCGGCCGAGCCCTTGCCCAGTTCCGACTTGAGAATGAAGCTGCCGCGGTCGGCCACTACCTGGCCGGCGCTCAAGCCCTGACGAATCTCTGTGCGCTCACCGTCCCGGACCCCGGTGACCACGGGTGTCGCCTGAAAGCCGTCTGCCGTCCGGACGAACACCACGGTGCGATCCTCCACGACATGCACGGCGCCATTGGGCACGCCAAGTACCTTGGCCTGTCGCTCGTCATCGAGCCGCACCGTAACGAACAGACCCGGGCGCCAGGCGCCCGCCGGATTGGCTAGGGTGACGCGCGCGGTCGCCGCCCGGGTCTGTTCGCCCAGCAGATTGCCAACATGCGCCACGGTGCCCTCGGTGCGGCTATCCAGCTCACCCGCGAGTACCTCCACCTTTCGGCCAACGGTGACTCGATCGAGGTCACGCGCAGGAACGGCGAACGTGGCCCAGACGCGGGACAGGTCGGTGAGCGTGAAGAGGTTGCTGGCTTCGTCCACCCGCTCACCCAGGACCAGGTGCTTCTCCACCACCACGCCGTCGAAGGGCGCGCGCAGCTGGTAGCGACTGCCGCCCTGAGCGGAGGCTGCTCCACCCAAGGCCTGTGCTTTTTGACGGGCGTTGCGTACAGCAATCTCGGCTTCCTGCAGTGTCTGCCGCGCCTGCAGTAGATCCTGCTCGGCGCTGATCCGCTCCTGCCAGAGGTTCTGCTCGCGGGCATACAGGGTGCGCGCCAGTTGCAGCCGCTGCTGCGCGGTCGCCAGCTCGCTGCGCACCTCGGAAAGCTGCTCGCTGGCAATGACTGCTAGCACCTGTCCCTTGCGCACCCGGTCTCCAAGATTCGCCTTCACCTCCTCGACGACGCCGGGCGTACGGGACACCACGTGAGCGGTACGATCTTCATCGAAGCGAATCTCGCCCGGAAGACTCAAAGAGGCGCCAACGCTCACCGGCGTGACCACCTGGGTTTCGATGCCGGCTGCTCGAATCTGCTCTGCGCTCAGCTCGACTTCGCCTTCGGCATGCGTCTCTTCGCCGTCGCCATGGGCGCCCTCGTTCGCGTCATGGCCGTCTTTGCCTTCGTCCAGATCAGGGCGAGGCTGGGTCGCCTCAGCCTTGGCATCTGCCGATTTCGTTAGGGGGGCAGCGGGTTCGGGGTGGTCGTGACCGGTACCCGCCTGAATGGTACTGAATGGCAGCCCACCGCCAATTACTGCAATCAGCAGCGGCCGCAGCAGTCTCGGCCTGAATGAAGTCATGGTCATGCAAGAACTCCGCACCCGATTTATTACCGGGATCTGTAGCGTCATGGGGAGGTGAAGAGCGGGCCGTGGAGGCGTTCGAGGCGGGCCCAGGCATTGATCTGCGCACGTTGAGAGAGCAGGTACTGCCCCCTAGCGGCAATGAGGGCGCGCTGGGCTTCCAGCACATCCAGCTGGGCAAAACGTCCCAGCGAGAAGCCGCGAGTTAGGTCATCGACCGTACGCTGGCCCGCCGGCAAAACCCGGTTGCGCAAGTCGTCGACGTCAGCTGATGCACTACGCCAGTCGCGCAGTGCCTGCAGGGTTTCGGCCTGGATCTGCAGCTCGGTCGCTCGCTGTAGATCCCGGGCCTGGTCAGCGCGACTGGACGCGGCGAGCAGGTTGCCCTGGTTGCGATCGAAGAGCGGTAGCGGGAGCGAGAAGCCCACCAGATTGACCCGCTCCCCCTCGAGCTCGTCGTATTGGCTGCCCAGGCTCACCCGCACGTCCGGATAGCGCTGGCTGCGCTGCAGATCGACGTCGGCATCCCCGGCGGCTACCTGCCGCCGCGCCTTGAGCATCGCCGGTGTCTGGCGGATCGCCTGCAGCAGTAGGGCTTCGCCGGGAGGTGCGGGCAGACGATCCAGGTCACCGACCGGCTCACCGAGCTCTGTCACGGAGACACCCAATTGGCGGGCAAGACTCACCCGCGCGTTGTCACGCTGCTGCAGTGCGCGTCTCAGCTCCAGCCGCTGGGTGACCTGTTCTACCTCCGCGCGGGTACCCGATACCGGTGAAATCTTGCCCGCTCGAATTTGCGCCCCTGAGCTGTCCAGGCTGCGCTGTGCCAGTGCCTGCGATTGCTCGGCGAGCCGCACCCCTTCAGCGGCCAGTAACAACTCGTAAAAACTCTGGATGACGTCCGCCCGGAGGGCATAGCGTCGCGCCTCGAGGTCCGCATTGACCACGCCAGCGTTGGCCTCGGCCACCGCCACCCGGGCGGCGCGCTTGCCACCCAGTTCAAAGGGCTGGGTGAGCGTGAGACTGCGCGTCTGACTGGCAGAGCGCGTGTCCTCGACCTCGAAGGCGAGTTCCGGGTTGGGCAGGAGGCCTGCCTGCTGCCGTGCACCTGCGGCCGCGGCGGTCTCCTGGCGGGCCGCCAGGTAGTCGGGATTGTCGCGCAGGGCCTGGGCCAGCGCCTGCTCCAGGGTCAGCGATGAGGCCTGGACCGGTCCGCCGGCGAGCAGCAGACCTAGCCCCAGCGCCAGACCCATCAGGCGCCATGGGGCGGGATATCGACATGGAAGGGATAACGGCACTGCAGCGACTCCTGTGCAGAAGGCGCGACGTTCGAAGAGATCGTCGCGTGATAGCGGAGCCGACTCTAGGGAGCGCCACCTATCGCTCCGGTGACGCCAACATTACAAAGCTGTAAGGAAGTTGCCGCCGTCCAGGTATACCGGCACGCTTGATCGCTTGACTCTCTAGCGGCTACAGGCTTCAGCCTCCGCAACATCCTCGACACGACTGATACAGACGATGCGCTTACTGATAGTGGAAGACGAAGCCCGCGCCGCGGATTATCTGCAGCAAGGCCTCACGGAGAATGGCTATGTGGTTGATCGCGCCGCGACCGGGATTGATGGTCTGCATCTGGCTCTGCAGCAGGATTACGACCTGATCCTGCTGGACATTAATCTGCCGACTATGGACGGTCTGGAGGTCCTGGAATTGCTGCGGCGACGCAAGCAGACCCGCGTGATGCTCCTAACGGGCCAGAGCCGAACCAGCGAGCGCGTCCGAGGACTGGACGCCGGCGCTGACGACTATCTGACCAAGCCGTTCGAGTTTCCGGAGTTGCTCGCCCGCATCCGCGCGTTGCTCAGACGCGGCGAAACGCGAGTGGTCAGTGATACCCTGCACCTGGCCGATCTTGAGCTGCATCCCTTTCGCCATCGTGCGTTTCGCGGGGACCAGCGCATCGACTTGACCAGCAAGGAATTCGCGCTGCTTCACCTGCTCATGCAACGCCAGGGCGAAGTGCTCTCCCGCACCGAGATCATCTCGCGCGTTTGGGACATGAATTTCGACTGTGACACCAATGTGGTGGAAGTCGCCGTTCGACGCTTGCGGATGAAGGTCGATGAGCCCTTCGGGGAGGCGCTTATCCATACAGTACGAGGCGTTGGCTACGTGATGGAGCGCCGTTCATGAGACCCATGAGCCTCGCCCTGCGCCTGGGGATGATCGTCACGAGCGTGGGCTTGCTGCTGGCTATCATCTTGGTCGTTATGGTGTACAGCGTTCTAGAGCGGGAGCTTGATAAGCGTGCTGTTGACCAGCTGCAAGCCAAATTAGGGCAGATCCAGCACAGCCTGGAAGAGCGTCCTGCAAATCCTACCAAAGCGCCTTGGCAGCACGTACTAGCTGACGCTCTGCTCGGCCACGATGAGCTGTCGGTCACCGTGCTTTCGGCGGAAGAGGACACACCCCTGTATGGGCTTGGCTCCCATGCCTATGCCGATGAGCTACGGCCGGGCCGTTGGCCAGACGCCCAGACGTTGGCCTGGCATTCTGATGACGGCCACGATCTATTAACTATCCGGACTAGCCTGACCATCCCATCGCTGCCTCCACTACAGCTACTGCTCAGCCAGGACCGCAGCAGTGATAGATTTTTGTTGGATGCTTTCCTACGTGCAGCCTTGATAAGTCTGCCGATTCTGCTACTGCTGATTGGCGCCGCGGCGTGGTGGACGGGTTATCAGGGCCTTGCGCCGTTACGCCACTTCCGCCGTACTGCCCGTGCGATTACTACCCGGCAGCTGACATTGCGAGTGGATGACACCAATCTGCCTGCAGAAGTAGCTGATCTAGCCATCGCGCTGAACACGATGTTGGAGCGCCTCAATACGGGCGTGCAGCAACTAGACCGCTTTGCAGACGACGTTGCCCATGAATTGCGCGCCCCGCTCGGGATCCTCATAGGTCGAACGCAGATGGTACTTAGCCGGAAGCGTGACGAGGCCACGTATCAAAAGGCCTTGGAGGACTCCCTAGACGAACTGGACCGCTTGAGCCGTATTGTCGCGGACATGCTCCTCCTCGCGCGTCTGGACAGCCACGAACCGCTAACCTCACTGAGCCAAGTGGCCGTCGAGCAAGAGACACTTAAGGTCTGTAGCCTGTTTGAGGCTTATGCCGAAGCGCGCGAAATAGAGCTAGTAGTCAAAGGACAGCTTCAAGTCGAGGGCGACAAGTTGATGATCCAGCGTGCGCTATCGAACCTGCTATCAAACGCTATTCGCCACGCTTATCCAAGAACGGCTGTGATAGTAGAGCTTGGCGCGCAAGAGGAAGGTGGTGGATGGGCAGCTGTGATAAACCAAGGATCTCCCATAGATCCGGATGAGTTATCGAATGTCTTCAATCGCTTTTACCGGGCTGGCGATCAACCTACAGGCGGCAGTGGATTAGGGTTGGCGATCGTCCGCGCGATTATGATTTCTCACCGGGGCCTGGTGCAGGCCGAATCTCATAATGGAATGACGCGCTTCACGCTGACATTTCCTCCAGCAATTACGCCCGTAACCAACTTTGATGAACAAGGCGAAGCGGAAGCGCTTTGTTCCCCCACCAATAGATAGGTGTGAGCACGATGCTGGTCGATATGGCAGCGTAGACATGTCAATAACTAACCCGGAGCTGTTATAGACAGGGCTGCATATGCAGGACTTCCCGACCAGCGTCTTTCTGCAGACGAACTACAACGTCTTCCAATGCAGCAAGCAGCGCGAGGATACTCGGGCAACCTGTTTATTCGTTTTTACGCATATACGAATGTACACATACCCCTGCCCATGAAGCTGCTTATCTCGCCCGAAACGATCGAGGTGCTGAAGCAGACCTTACGGCCTGCCCGAAGGCTGGGTAACCCAGTAACTGCAGTTGTGATTGGCGCGAGGATTTGCCGTGGGACACCTTTCAAACCCTCCCGGTCATCAACGAGGAATGCCAGCTTATTGGCGCAGCAACCTTAGCCCGTTGCCCACTACCAAGAGGCTGGCTCCCATATCGGCGAATACGGCCATCCACATGGTTGCTTGCCCAGTGAAGGTCAGCAGCAAAAAAGCGGCTTTTAGGCCAAGTGCAAGCACGATGTTTTGCAAGAGCACC
Organism: Pseudomonas sp. 313; assembly: GCF_000316965.1. Lineage (NCBI taxonomy): Bacteria > Pseudomonadati > Pseudomonadota > Gammaproteobacteria > Pseudomonadales > Pseudomonadaceae > Pseudomonas > Pseudomonas sp. 313. The sequence goes on along the minus strand of NZ_ANBZ01000101.1, from coordinate 22,786 downwards.
TGAGCGGTGGCGCGAGAGAGCTTCACAAAGGTTGGAATCTTGCGCAGATCATCGTCCATGAGGGCCACGTCTGCTGTCTCGATGGCCGTGTCGGTGCCCGCAGCCCCCATCGCAAAGCCAATGTCGGCGCGTGCCAATGCCGGGGCATCGTTGATACCGTCTCCTACCATGCCGACCTTACTGGACTGGGCAAGCTGTTCGACTTCGCGCAGCTTGTCGGCCGGTAGCAGGTTACCTTGGGCGCGATCTATTCCGGCCTGAGCAGCAATCGCTTGGGCGGTATGTGGATTATCGCCCGTCAGGATCACGGTCTGGATACCCAGCGCATGCAGCTCGGCTATCGCATTGCGGCTGCTGTCCTTGATGGTGTCGGCGACAGCGAAGATCGCCAGTACATCGTCAGCCCCTACCAGCATCACCACGGTCTTGCCCTCGCTTTCGAGCGCCGTGATGCGCTGTTTCAGGTCCGAGGAGCACCCCCTCAATTCGTCGACCATTCGATGGTTTCCAAGATGATAGGTCTGTCCATCGATCACACCGCGTACGCCCTGGCCAGGCAGCGCGGCAAACTCCCCGACCTCTCGCAGCACCACACCGTCGCCAACGGCGGCTTTCGCGATGGCTTTGGATACCGGATGGTCAGAGCGGCTAGCGAGACTCGCTGCAATGCTGCGACTGCTATCGGTCAAGGCGCTGTTCAAGGAGATAGCGTCGGTCTGCTCGGGTTTGCCGTGGGTGAGCGTGCCGGTCTTGTCCAAGGCTAGCCACCGCAGCTTGCGACCATCCTCCAGATAAACGCCACCCTTGATGAGGATGCCTTGGCGTGCTGCGGCAGCCAGTCCGCTGACGATGGTGACCGGAGTGGAAATGACCAAGGCGCAGGGGCAGGCCACCACCAGCAGAATCAGGGCCCGATAGAGCCAATCCATCCAAGCTGCGCCCAGAAGCAGGGGAGGTAGTACCGCCACGGCAATTGCTAGCACGAAAACGGCAGGCGTATACCAGCGGGCGAATTGATCGACGAAGCGCTGGGTTGGAGCGCGGCTGCCTTGCGCCTCTTCCACCATTTGGATGATGCGTGCCAAGGTGGAGTTGCCGGCCACCGCCGTGACGCGATATTCGAAGGATCCAGACTCGTTGATAGTGCCGGCATAGACCGGATCGCCGGGGGCCTTTTCAACGGGAAGGCTTTCCCCAGTGATCGGCGCTTGGCTCACGGTGGAGCCGCCCTCTAGCAGCACACCATCGAGCGCGATGCGCTCGCCCGGCCGCACCCGCACCCGGCTACCGATAGCGACCTGCTTGGCCTCCACATCGAGCCAAGTACCGTCAGGCTGCTGCACCGTGGCTTGTTCGGGGGCTAGATCGAGTAGGTCCCGGATGGCATTGCGGGCACGATCCAGCGATTTGGCCTCAATGACCTCGGCGAGGGCGAATAACACCATCACCATCGCCGCTTCCGGCCAATGGCCGATCAACATGGCCCCGGTGACGGCAATCGACATTAGGGCGTTCATGTTGAGATTGCGGTTCTTAAGCGCTATCCAGCCCTTTTTGTAAGTGGACAACCCACCCAGGGAGATGGCAATCAACGCCAGTACCAGGACCGACCAATGATTGCCACCTAGATACCAGTACATGCCCTCAGCGGCTATTGCAGCAGCAAGAGAGAAGCCGAGCGGCAGCCACGGCGTCGAGTCGCTATAGGCCCTTGATGGTGGAGTGCGATAATTCTGGGTGTCCAGCTCCTGAGCTTCGAAGCCTAGCGACTGGATCGCATCGAGTACCTTGGCTAGCGCGCTGGCGGTATGACGCACAGTCAATGTGCGCTGCATCAGATTGAAGTCCAGATCAACTACACCAGGAAGAAGGGTGAGCTTTTTCCGAATCAGGGTCTCTTCGGTAGGGCAATCCATCTGGGCTATGCCAAGACGGGTAATCTGCGTGCTCGGGTCGTCTCCCTGACGCACCGCCTGCATACCGACCGCTGACAAGGCTTCTTCCAATGGGGTCAGCGAAGGCAGGTTGTGCCGTACGATCAGCGTGCGCTTCATCAGGTTGAATTCCAAGCCGACAACGCCGGACAAGCCCCCCAGCTTGCGCCGAATGAGCGCTTCCTCTGTGGGGCAGTCCATATTCTGAATAAGGTAGTGAGCTTCCCTAGCCTCGGCCAGGGCGCTGGCCGTCGGTTCGGGCGTAAGAAGAGGGCCTGACGCAGCCGAGCTGCAACCGCACCCCTTTGATCCGCAATCGCTCATGTCAGCCCCCACTTTCACCGTTGAATGGGGAGCATTACAATCCCTATAGTTACTATAGAGTCAAGCACTCAAGGCGGCCGAAGTGGACATGAGGATTGGGGAGCTAGCCCGGCTCACAGGATGCGAAGTTGTGACCATCCGCTACTTCGAGAAGGAAGGGCTGTTGTCGGAGCCAGCACGTAGCGCCGGGAATTACCGGTTGTACAGCAAGGCACACTTGAGCAATTGCAGTTCGTTCTGCACTGCCGCACGCTGGACATGACGCATGCCGAGATTCGTGCCCTGCAGGGCCTGCGCGAAAACCCAAAGCAGGACTGTAGCGAGGTCAACGCGCTGCTGGATTCCCATCTCCAGCAGGTGGAGGCGCGGATCGTGGCATTACTGCAGCTAAAGCAGCACATGACTGCCTTACGTGAAAGGTGCGGTGGAGCGCGCCCCATCGAGTCCTGCGGTATTCTGCAAGGGCTAGCGGATTGTTCTTTCCATACCCCAGGGCCTATTAGGACTAGTGAGCCTTGAGCCCACATTGGATATATCCGAACTCTGCAGGGAGACACTGAGCAGCAGCATGAGCACCCATTTCAGCTTTCTACTCTGAAGCCCCGTATCCCAACGCTCTGTGCATACCTATTGAGCGCGTCGAGCGACCGAAACACTCTCACCAATTCGCGCCGGGAGCGGAGAGGAAAATGTCGGCTTTCTTTGCTGTAGCGTACCTGTAGCTGCCATCCATGCCCCTCAGGGCCTGGAGTAGCACGCACATCCCAAGCGGCCCCGGCTGCAACTAGGGCGGCCAGGCCCTCAGCGCTAATCGACTGACGCATGACGGTTGCGCTTTGGGACGCAACTGGTGATTGCTGGGCTGGCCGCGCGTTCTGGAGATCAGCCCTGATACGCCGGTGTCCCGGTAACGCTGCACAAGGCAGTGAACCTGCCGTGTTGTCAGCTGCAGCCGCTGGGCAGCGCGGGTAGGCGTGATAAAACCCTCGGTCACCGCCTGGATGACCTTGAGACGATCTACTTCGCGTAGGCTCATCGTGATCCGCTCGTGGGCTGACATCCTGATCGCTCCGTATCGCTAGCAAAGCCGGTAGGCTAGCGACCACAGGTGATCGGGACATTTCTATTTGGCTGGATCGCGACATTACTACTTGGCCGTAACACGCCGTTTCAAGGCTCAGTACAGATGTCGTTGCGCCGGCCAAGTAGAAATGTCAAAACAAGAGGTCAGTCGAACAGACCTGGACTCAGTTTCTGCCGTTGCGCTGGGCTAGCTTGGTTAGCGCCCAGCGATCATTCCATTCGCTCGGGGCTAGATAGAGCGCTGATTGACCCTGGCCGATAAAGCGTCCGCGCTTTCTTTTCGCTCCGAGTAGCGATCAACGAGGTAATCCTCACGGCCACGAACCAGCAAAGTAAACTTCACCAATTCCTCCATCACATCGACCACACGGTCGTAATACGCGGAAGGCTTCATTCGGTCCGCGTCGTCGAACTCTAGATAAGCCTTCGGCACAGACGACTGATTCGGGATGGTCAGCATGCGCATCCACCGCCCGAGAATCCGCATCTGGTTCACCGTGTTGAACGACTGAGAGCCACCGGAAACCTGCATGACGGCGAGTGTCTTGCCCTGCGTGGGCCGTACGGCGCCCAGGGTCAGGGGAATCCAGTCGATTTGCGCCTTGAGTACCGCAGACATGGCGCCGTGACGTTCCGGCGAACACCACACCTGCCCCTCTGACCAGAGCACCAGGTCGCGCAGCTCTTGCACCTTGGGGTGGTCGACCGGTGCGTCATCGGGGAGTGGTAGCCCGGATGGATCAAAGATCACGGTCTCGGCGCCCATGAGCTGGAGCAGACGTGCGGCCTCTTGCGTCAGCAGGCGGCTGAATGAACGCTCCCTGTTCGACCCATAGAGTAGAAGGATTCGTGGCTTGGTATCAGAGGTGTCTGAAAGCCCCAACCTGTTTGTGCTGGGCAGATCCAGCAGCGACAAATCGAGGGCCGGCAAGGTCTCGGCAGATTCCATCTCTAAATCGCTCATCACAGTGCTCCGATCCGATCCAGCGCCTGCTTCAGCTCCGCGCCCTGAAGCGCTACTAGATCCAGCGCGAAGAATGCTGCGAATCGCCTTTTGATGTGCTCAACAGTTGCGTCGAAAGCGGCCTGGATAGCCTCATCGCTGCCTTCTACATCGGAGGGGTCAGATAGTCCCCAGTGGCTCTTAATGGCTGGGCCAAAATACACCGGGCAAGGTTCACCGCCAGCCTTGTCACATACGGTGATGACGATATCGGGGGGAGTGTCGGCGAACACCTCAGATCCCTTGCTGTACAGGCCCGACGTGTCGATGCCCAAGCCTTGCAAAGTGCTTACCGCTCGTGGATTGAGTTTGCCACTCGGGAAGCTTCCCGAACTGATAGCCGTAAAGCCGGCCGGCGCCATCTGGTTGAACAACCCTTCGGAAAGAACGCTGCGGCAGCTATTGGCCGTACACATGAACAGGATCTTCATAAGGTGACTCCTAAGCAGTGATGCTCAAACGCACGGCAAGGGCTGCCAGCGTCGTGAGCAGAATGGGAAAGGTGAGGACACAGCCAACCTTGAAGTAGTAACCCCAGGTAATGCGGATGTTTTTCTGAGCCAAGACATGCAACCACAGCAGCGTTGCCAGACTGCCAATAGGCGTGATCTTCGGGCCCAGGTCGCAGCCAATGACGTTGGCGTACACCATGGCTTCATGCACCAGTCCGGTCACGCCACTGCCCTGGATCGACAAAGCGCCGATCAGCACGCTGGGCATGTTGTTCATGACAGAGGACAGCAGCGCAGCGGTGAAGCCGGTGCCCAACGTGGCAGCCCACAGGCCATGATCGGCAAAGGTGGCAAGCAACGAGCTGAGCCCCTCCGTCAGCCCGGCATTTTTCAACCCATAGATCACTAGGTACATGCCAAGTGAGAACAGCACGACCTGCCAGGGCGCATTTAGCAACACCTTACGTGTCGAGATCACATGACCCTTCGTTGCAATGATCAGCAGCACTAACGCACAGGCGGCGGCAACAGCGCTGATAGGAATGCCAAGCGGCTCAAGAGCGAACAAGCCGACCAGTAGGAGCAACAGCACCCACCAGCCAGCAATAAACGTAGGGCGATCCCTGATCGCCTGCTCTGGTCGGCGTAGCACCTCCGGTGAATACGAAGGTGGCACCTCTTTTCGATAGAACCACCAGAGCATCCCCAGGGTCGCCACTACGCTTACCAGATTCACCGGCCACATGATCGAGGCGTATCGAGCGAACCCTATGTCGAAGAAATCCGCGGAGACGATGTTCACCAGGTTTGAGACAACCAGGGGCAGGCTGGCCGTGTCGGCAATGAACCCAGCGGCCATAACGAAAGCCAGGGTTGCTGCCGGACTGAAGCGCAGCGCAGTCAGCATCGCGATGACGATGGGGGTCAGAATCAAGGCTGCGCCATCGTTGGCAAATAGCGCTGAGACGGCTGCCCCGAGGAGCACCATGAGCACAAACAGGCGCGCACCGCTGCCCTGGCCCCAGCGAGCCACGTGAAGTGCAGCCCACTCGAAAAAGCCCGCCTCATCCAGCAGAAGGCTGATGATGATGACCGCGATGAACGTCGCGGTGGCGTTCCACACGATGTGCCAGACCAATGGAATGTCGCTGAGCATAACCACACCCGTCAGCAAGGCGAGTATCGCTCCAGCCGACGCGCTCCAGCCCACGCCAAGCCCGCGAGGTTGCCAGATCACCAGCACCAGCGTGATGAGAAAAATTGAAATTGCCAACAGCATGTCAGGTCTCCGAAGTCACTTAGCAACAGGAAACCCGGCGTACCGGACGACCTTCCATCGAAGCAAGGCGGCCCTGATCTTCGCCAAGCCAAGAGCGGTTCGCCTCGAGCGTTGCCTGGAGCACTTCCATTGCCCATTGAGGCAGCTCGGGATGAATGCGGTAATAGATCCACTGACCTTGACGGCGATCCTCCAGCAAACCGCAGACGCGGAGTTGAGCCAGGTGGCGAGAGACCTTCGGCTGGCTATCGTCGAGCGCCCAAATCAATTCGCAAACGCATAGCTCGCCCTCAGCGGCGAGCATGAGCATGATCCGGGCTCGGGTTTCGTCACCGAGGCATTTGAAAAAGGTGTGCGGCTGAAGGTACATGGGCAGCCTTTATATCTGTGATTTCGAATATTCGAATTTACAGATGTATTCGAGCCTTTGGAAGGTGCTTATCCGGCCGAAGTGACCGCGAATGCAAAGGCAGGTCTCCCCGGTCGCTCCCTGGGTTGGCAGCCGAGTCCCCTAGTTCTCCACCCTATACCTGCGTATTCCAACACTTTGCGCGTACCGGTTGAGCGCATTCAATGACCGAAACACCCTCACCAATTCGCGCCGGGAGCGGAGAGGAAAATGTCGGCTTTCTTTGCTGTAGCGCACCTGTAGCTGCCATCCGTGCCCTTCAGGGCCTGGACTAGCACGCACATCCCAAGCGGCCCCGGCTGCAACCAGGGCGGCCAGGCCCTCAGCGCTAATCGACTGACGCATGACGGTTACGCTTTGGTAGTGGGCTTTTGTGAAGAGCAGCTAGGAGGTCCTCTGGCATCAACTCTTTTGCTTTTTTCTTCGCCGGCTCTGAGCGTTGGGCTTTAGTAGGCCTTGGATTGCCAGGTACCGAATGAGAGCGCCGATTGTCGCGCTGCTCTTGCATCAGTTGCGCCACTTGCAAGACGTGCCCCAGCCGTTTGTTCTCGACGATAGCGCCTTGGTTGACCTCAGGCAGCTGATCGAGAATGCCGTAAGGCAAGGCAGCGCCTTCCGATCGCACCTCGATCCGGCCGTCCGGGTAGTGATAGATCTCTACGTAGCGGCCAGCCAATGCTCGGGTTTGCGGCGTATCGTGCAGAACATAGAGGCGCTTGTCGTATTGCAGCGTTAGGCTTTTCGACACTCGACGCGGCTCTCGCCACGTCAAGACTAGAGTCAGGTCCTCGTCGTCACGTACTGCGCGGTGGGCATCGAAATCAGAGCGGGCCGGTTTGGCGAAGCGCCGGTTGTAATCAGCCATGAACAACGGCAGATAGGCGTTCGCCGCCTCGACAGTGCTGAGATTTCGTAGTCGCAGCTCCTTGACCAGGCGATCCTGCAGGGTGAGATGGGCACGCTCGACGCGCCCCTTGGCCTGGCTGGAGTTGGCGCAGAAAGTATCGATGTTCAGCTCGAACATGGCCCGAGCGAAATGCGTGTGACCAGCACCGCCCTGGGCATCCTTGCTATTGACCCGGAACACGCTGGCCTTGTCGCTGTAGAGGGCGACAGGCTTGCCATGGTGTTCCAGATAGGCACGGGTGGCCTGGAAGTAGCTGAAGGTCGATTCGCTACGGGTGAACGCCAGGTGCATCAGGCGACTGGTGGCGTCGTCGATGTAGACCAAGAGGGTGCACGCCGGCGCACGATCCTCGAACCAGCGATGATCGCTGCCATCAATCTGGATCAGCTCGCCGAGGCAAGCTCGGCGATTACGTGGCTGGTACACCTTAGGCGGTCGTGCCCGACGCGGCGTCCACAAGCCGGCATCCATCATGATGCGCCGAACCGTTTCCTTGGCTAGACGCAAGCCGTGGCACTCGGCCAGTTTCTCGGCAGCAAGCGTGGGACCGAAATCCTGGTAATGCGTGCGGATCAGGGTGACGGCGCGCCGCTCAAGGCCGGGACGCAACTGGTGATTGCTGGGCTGGCCGCGCTTTCTAGAGATCAGCCCTGATACGCCGGTGTCCCGGTAACGCTGCACCAGGCGGTGAACCTGCCGTGTTGTCAGCTGCAGGCGCTGGGCAGCGCGTGTGGGCGTAAGGAAACCCTCGGTCACCGCCTGGATGACCTTGAGGCGATCGACTTCGCGTAGGCTCATCGTGATCCGCTCGTAGGCTGACATCCTGATCGCTCCGCATCGGCTGCAAAGCCGCTAGGCTAGCTGCCATACGTGATCGGGACATTTCTATCTGGCTGGATCGCGACATTACTATTTGGCCGTAACACCGCCGACTTCCGATAAGTAGCCGTTACGTGAAATCAGGCCCTACACATGAGGCCGCCCCGGCGGCCTTTTTTGGGGGCCCTGGATGCCACAACCCCCGATACTGGATGGCTAGACCCCAGGGATTGGCCGAGGGCGAACCCAACTTGTGCTGCCAGGAGTGGCAACCGGCGCCTGCGCGGCTTGCATCGAGCCGCAGCCGGTACCGAGTTGCATTTTTCAAATTCTCGATAGCGTGCAACGGATCTCTCACAACTCTCGAGGCATTCGGAACATGGCAACACAGAAACACTTCGACGCCGCGGCCGAGCGGCTGCTCGGAAAAAATTCCTACCAGGGCCTACTGGCATCCGGTTATTCGCGCCCGGACTTCTGCCGCGAAGTCGCGCAGCTGGCGTTCATCGGTCACCTACCCGACTCGGCAAGCACACAGGACGATCTCGTGCTGATCCGCCAGGTCGCAGAGCGGCTGTGGAAAGGCGCCGGCGATACTGGATTGGACGAGTAGGGGGCCTGGTAATGGACGACATCAAGAAAGCAGAGAGAAAGCGCTTCGAGGCGGCCACCCAGCAGGCGGACTGGAACGCGGTGGTGCAGGGCAACCCCACCAACACGGTGCCGGTCTGGATCTATTCGGTGAATCCGGAGCACGGCGCCCGGTTGGTCACACAGCTCTCGGTCGAGGGCTACCGCGCCGCGTGTCAGCGTGGTGGGCTGCCATTGCCCAAGGGCATCCAAGCGTGGGACGTGCTGCAATACGCCTTGACCAACTACGAGGCGGCCAAGGATCACGCGGCTCGCCTGGCGCTGCACGAAGAGCTCGCGGGCGCCCTGCTGAACTATGCCAGCCACACCAAGACCTGGGGCATGCTTCCCCCGGTAGGCCAGGTGCAGGGCATCCACGTGATGATCGGTGACTGGAACACCCGCAAGGCCGGCCGCGTGTTCAAGCCGGCAGCGGTCGTGGGGCGTGAGCTGCTCAGCCGTCCGGACGTCGTCGCCCTCCTCGACCAACTGATCGCGGCCCATACCGCGAAGCATCCGGGCGAAGGCCCGATCCGGGCCCGCTAGTCACCAACTACCGGCAGATGGCTTCGCACGGCACACCGTCGTGGTCGCCATCGATCCGGCTGTTGCCACAGTGCTGCAGCTGGTACTTCGCCTCCGCACAGCTCGCCATCTGCCTGCAGGCCTTTAGCGGTGTGCAGCTGAAGGATCCCGCGGCGATGGCGCCCTCCGATCCGCCAAACTGAGAAAAGGACGTGGGTCGCTTCGGCGGTACTGCCGCCGGCGGCTCGCCCTCTCCAGCTTGCGCGTCTTGACGCTGATCACGCGCGGCGTGGCGCCACTCCCACGGCGGTACCCGCTCCGCCTCCGGTAGCGCCCACAGGCCACGCTTCTGCGCCTTGGCCTGTGCTTCCAGGTCCAGCAGCGATCGATCCTTCAGGTATTGGCGATAGACCCACGCGGCACCCTGGCGCACCTGCTCGGCATTCACGTCCGTATTGCCCTGGTACACGCGGGCCACCCGCCGGCCGTATCGGTCAGTGTCCTGGACGTCCAGGCGGACAGCCTTCGAAAAGACCATGGCCGCCAAGGATTGCTGGGCGCGGTTGCCGTAGGGCTGTTTGCTCTCAGGGGTGTCGATCTCCGCAAGCCGAACCTTGATCTGCTGCTTGGCGGTGGTCAGGCACGTCAGGGTGTCACCGTCGTGCACGCCCACCACGCGGCAGTCGATCGTTTCAGCGAAGGAGAGGGTAGGGAGGGTCAACGCAAGGGCTACTGCTAGCTGCCGAAGCATATGAGGTCTCAGATCCGTTGTAAGGGGGAAGGTCCGGTATCACCGGGCGGGCGCTGTTGCGTTTCCGTACTGCCGGTGACGCCGACGCGGGAGTGTAGCGGCGGTGCGGATGAGGGGCAGGGTCTATGCGGGGCAGAAGCGGACAGAGGAGCGAAAGGCGGCTATAAGCGGCGGCGGGCTAGCGACGGTGGCCACCGACAGTGGCGCTACCGCCGGCGGCCATCTTCTTGCGGTTGGGTCGCTTATACGCAGGAATCTGGCGCTTCAGGCGCAGCTCTCTCACCTTGCTGTAGTGCAGGCCGTGCCTCAAGCCAATTGCCCGGTCGCTATCGGTGCCCAGCTCAGCCAGTAGCGCTTCGCTCAGAGGCTGTTCGACGTGCAGCTTTGGAATGCCGCGCCGTTTGCGTTCGCGGTACACCAAATCGTCAGGAATCCCGAACCGGTGAGCCAGCTCGGCGTCTCGCAACTTGCCCAGTAGCGGCACGGCCTCCGGGGGCAGACTGTGCACCCGCGGTGCCCGCTTCGCCGGGGCCAGGCCCTGGCGCAGGCGCATCAGGTAGACCGCGCGCCGGCTGATGCCGAGCCGCCTGGCGACGGTCGCATCGGGTTCCTGTCCAAGGAGGGCGAGGTTCTCCGGGCTCCACCGGAACAGCGTCTCGCGCTGGAAGCCGCCCTGCTTCAGGTCGTAGGGCGCGATGGCCAGCGTCTGCCGCTTGCGCGCCACGGTCATGCGCGACATACCCCACCGGTCGCCCAGGGCGGTATCGCTCTCGGTGCCGAGCAGGGCAATCATCTCATCCGTCCAGATCTTCATCGCAACTCACAGCATCTGCAGCACATGCCAGTCTAGCGGCATGGCACCAGCCGGACCACGGCAGGCCTTGCGTTTTCCGGATCGGTGAGAGGGTAGGCCATCACCTGATGGAGACCCGAACATGGTACCGGTTGAACAGCTCAAAGCCGCGGTGGAACAACTTCCGAAGTGGAGCCCGCAGATCACCAGCCAGGTAGGCTGGGTCAACTGGCGCCAGGGTTTCCAGATCAAGGCGCTCTGGTACGGGAATTGTTCGCTCCTGTGCTACCTCGACTTCAAGGACAGGGTCGCCCGGGACAACACCTTGGCCACCGCCTTCAAACGCTTTGCTGCCCCAGACGCCCGGCCGCGAAAGATCGATGGCCATGGCTGTTCCTGCCTCGACTACTCGTTCCAGTCTGACCACTTCGTGTCCATCAACGAACTGGCGGAAATCGCGGATGCCAAGGGCTATGCGTACACCGTCCTGTACGTCCAGGAATGTGTCGGTGCTCGGCCGGTTTTCGCGACGCTGGGCATCCCCTTGGTACCGGGCGAGATGGGCAAGGAGTGGGTGGGCGGCGAGTTCATTTCCTACGCCTGTCCCGCCGGCCAGAATCTGTAGTCGTCTGCCACGCCTGCTGCCTGGCAGATACCGGCCAGCGCCGGACGGCACGGTACCCCAACGCGCGGCGAGCCGTAATCTGTAGTCGTACTCTACGTCACCTGACGACCTGCTACCGGCCATCCCGGCACCGCGCGGTATCATCACGCCTCAATTCGTGAGGCGTGCGCAATGCTGGTGATCCATCTTGAAAGTGGTCGAGTAATCAACCTGGAGCGCTCGGTGAGTACCGTCAACGGGTACGGCATCTGGGAATACCACCGGAGCCAGAGCTCCAGTATGTGGGTGCCCGACTACACCCCCTACCGCCACCTCGCCGTCAAACCGCCGGACCCAGCCATTGGCCAGAAGGTCACCGTGGCTATCTGCAAGCTCGGCGCGCCGGAGGAAGAGTGGAAGCCGTTCAGGTCCGGTACCGCAGGATACGACGGGATCTGAAGTCTGCTGCAACGAGGCGTGGAGGGTGTCAATGAATCTGGCGGGTATCGGTTGCCGCGACAATGGTGACCCTAAGCCGGCGAATGCCTTAATCGTCAGCTATAGACTTCAATAACTTTGCGCTTATTGGTTGCGATTCACGCGACCATGCCGATTTCTGTTTGAAATAGCTACAACCGCTTGCAGAACCTTCCGGAAAAACTCATGAATGGCCCCTAAGGTATGGGCACAGCCTAGGGGCTGCTATTGATCCAAAACAGGCCTTAGCGGATGGCAGCTATCGACCATAAGCCGACACCGAGTCCACTGCGTCTGGCTGTTATTTGTAAAAACTCACAAGGAGGCTTGGAAATTGTTTCCGCTCACTTGAGTAAACTTTCCGCCGAGGTCCTCAACAATTTTCTTGAGCCGATCTTTTCGGATCTGCCCAAGACGCCATTCCGTAGATAGCTTTTTCATAAGATCTGTAGTCATCATAGGACCATCTCGGTGCAATGTTCTATAAACCGCTAGTGCTAACCCTTTGTCTTTGACAACTCCGAGTGAAACCTGATCGTCCAAGAATTCCAGTACTTCCTGGAAATCATGAATCATCCGTTTCCATTTTGCCTCGGTAAGTAAAACGCGGTTACTCAATACCTCTGCAGCACTGTGCTCTGGATTGTCCGGCGATCCTAGTCCTTGATCATGCGCAATCTTATTACGAGTTTGATAATACCCGTGGAGCCTTGTGGAGCTTACGCCGGAGAACAGCGTGACTCCCCAAGTACTGCTAAATAACGTTAATCTTTGTTTGTACCTTCCTTTAAGTGGAGAGCTCGGCGAATCCAGGATCTTTAAGATTTGCCTTTTGCGGCTTTCAAATATTGGGGTGTTTTTTAGGAGTGCGGGGACATCATCACCAGTATAGCTCGGATCACCTTTACGCCCGTCGTATAAAGAGCACAAGAAATAATATCCAGAGAGTGCATTCTCGAAGGCGGAACATAAGTGAAGAATTGAGTTTGTCCTCAATGCTTCGAGGTTTTTTACCAACAAGATGTCAGAAAAATCTGACAGATTTTTTTTCGACACGCGATCCAGTGCGTACTCTTTTGCACCCCAAATTTCTTTGACCAAAGGGTCGGAGGAGCCGCAATTGCCGCTGTTTTCCAGGAAACTTAAAATTTTGGATGTGCGATTATATGCATAGGCGGACGACCAATAAAGCTCATTCACGCGAGCAACTTCTGACTTAAAAATAAGTAAAGGCTGTAATCCTGCCATGGAAGCTCCTTAGGTACTTTGCTTAAGTAGTGAGTGGGTGCGTAATCAAAGTGAGTAATTCAGATTTAGGGGTTTACTTTCCCTGAGTGGCATCGCTCTGCTTTGCGTCGTGGATCTTTATTTAAGGTCCGAGAGTTTCTTTGGCTTCTGGCTATCAGCTGCATTTCAGCAAAGGCTCTAGGTTGGTTGCTCCCAGACTAATCTCGGTCTGGGTACTTCCAGAATGTAGCACCGAATCCGCAAACCGAGCCGGCGGCCCGACGCGGCTTGCGTATCTGAAGACCTATGGGACGTTGGCCAGCATTATTCAACGATGCTGACGGAGCTTCCCATGCAGACCCCCAACACCTCCTCGACTCCGGCTCTGCCGCTACAGCTGTGCGTCCACCGCTATTACTCCAGAGCCGAAGACCCAGCCTTCCAGCAGCTACTTGTGGTTTGGAACCAGGTGGCGCCGATCCTCGCTGCGGCGCCGGCCGGCACCATTGCCAAAGTCGACAGCGAGTCTCTGTTCGTTGCGCCGGTGGATGGTGCTCTGGCGATGTTCCTGTCCGCAGACCTCACCCCAACGGCCGTCGATGGCAACATCTTCCGGCCTGAGGATTTCGACGGCATCGGCGCCGATGAATTTGCCGAACTGCAGAGTGCCTTGGAGCGCTGGATGGCTGCGCCAACGTACGACACGCCCTGCACCCCGTCTCACCTCGCAGACGTGCTCGCTGCTAACTACGGGGAGGCGGAAGCGCCACGTGAATGGCGATGGTCGGGCGAGACCCTATAGGCCTTCAGTAGCAAGGCTTCACGCCTGGCAGTCCACCAGGGCAAGCAAGATTCACATGCCCTGGAGACACCCCGCGCCAGGCGGTATAGCGGAAGTATCCCAGGCGGTATACTTCCGCCCTTGAAGCATCGCCTACGGCTCCACGTCACTCGCGCATTCTGCCTATTCGAGACCTGTCCGCATCGAAGATGCGGTCAATGAAAATCTCGGCTTCGCGTATCGAGACCCTGCAGCAGCTCGCTGATGTCCTCCAAGCGGCCGGCCACAATGTGCAGCACGCCATCGCGCGTCTCTACCGTTCCATCCACTCGCAGCAACTGTGACGCCACCAGCTCCCGCCGCTGGCGCTCCGCCAGGGTTCGCCACACCACCACGTTCACCATCCCGTACTCGTCCTCAAGCGTTACGAAAGTCACGCCGCTGGCAGTGCCTGGACGCTGCCGGCCGACCACCAGGCCAGCAACCCGGGCCGGCTGCCCATGACGCCGCTCCTTCAGCTCATGCGAGCTCATCAGCCGCCGGGCCGACAGCTCCGGCCGCAGCAAGGTGAGCGGGTGCGGCCCCAGGGTGGTACCCAGGGAGGCATAGTCCGAATAGAGGTCCTCACCCACGGTCGGGGCGACTAGCTCCTGGATCTCCTCCTCAACGACAGCGCCCTCAGCGAATAGGGGCAGCTGCGGCTCGATTGCGGCCATCGCCCAGCGTGCTTGGAACCGGTGCCCGGCTAAGCCCTTCAGTGCACCTGCATCCGCCAGGCACTCCCGGGCCTTGGCATCGAGGCCTGCGCGCAGGCACAGGTCGGTGACGTCGCGGAATGGTCGCTGCCGGCGGGCCTGCTCAACCGCGCGCCCGGCTTTCTCAGCGAGGCCTCGCACCATCCGCAGGCCCATCCGGATCGCCGGCTGCGGGCTTTCAGCAACAGGCTCGAGGCTGCAATCCCAGTCGCTGCAGGTCACGTCCACCGGCAGGGTCTGCAACCGGTGCCGCCGGGCGTCCTGTAGGATCTGGTCGGGGCTGTAGAAACCCATGGGATAAGAGTTGATCAGCGCCGCGGCGAACGCTGCCGGCTCATGGCATTTGAGCCAGCAGCTGGCGTAGGTGAGCAGGGCGAAGCTGGCCGCGTGGGACTCGGGAAAGCCGTAACTGCCGAACCCCTCGATCTGCCGAAAGATGTCCGCGGCGTACTCCGCGGTATAGCCGTTGGCGAGCATGCGCGAGGTGAGCCGCTGCCGGTGCGGCTCAAGCCCGCCGTGGCGCTTCCAGGCCGCCATGCTGCGGCGCAGCTGATCGGCTTCCCCCGGCGTGTAGTCGGCGGCAAGGATGGCGAGCTCCATCACCTGCTCCTGGAACAAGGGGACACCCAGGGTCCGGCCGAAGACGCGCTCCAGCTCCGGCGGGTAGCTGATCTCCTCCTGACCGGTCCGCCGGCGCAGGTACGGGTGGACCATGCCACCCTGGATGGGGCCCGGGCGGACGATGGCCACCTCGATCACCAGGTCGTAAAAGGTCTGTGGCTTCAGCCGCGGCAGCATGGCCATCTGGGCACGTGACTCGATCTGGAACACCCCGAGCGTATCGGCCCGACTAATCATCGCGTAGGTCGGCTTGTCCTCTTGAGGCACGGTAGCCAGGGTCAGCTCCTCACCTCGGTAGCCTTTGACCAGGTCGAAGCAGCGGCGTAGGGCGCTGAGCATGCCCAGGGCGAGGATGTCGACCTTGAGCAGGCCCATCGCGTCGAGATCGTCTTTGTCCCACTGAATCACCGTCCTGCCCTCCATGGCAGCGTTCTCGACCGGCACCAGGGTGTCCAGTGTCTGGTCGGCGATGACGAAACCGCCCGGGTGCTGGGACAGGTGCCGCGGGAAACCGATTAGCTCGCCGGTGAGCACCAGGATCCGGTGGAGCAGGGGGCTATTAGGGTCGAAGCCCGATTCGCGCAGTCTCTCTGGTGGCGGCAGGTTGTCCGTCCAGCGGCCGCAGCAGTCCGCCAGCGCGGTGATTTGATCCGGAGGCAGGCCCAGGGCCTTGGCCACGTCCCGCACAGCGCCTGCGGCGTGATAGGTGGACACCACCGCGGTGAGCGCGGCGCGCTGCCGGCCGTAACGGCGGAAGATGTATTGGATGACTTCTTCCCGGCGGTCATGCTCGAAGTCGACGTCGATGTCCGGCGGCTCATCGCGCTCGTGGCTGATGAAGCGCTCGAACAGGAGGTTGATCCGGGTCGGATCCAGCTCGGTGATGCCCAGGGCGAAACAGACGGCAGAGTTCGCGGCCGAGCCGCGCCCTTGGCAGAGGATTCCCTGCTGCCGTGCGAAGCGGACGATGTCGTGCACCGTCAGGAAGTAGCTCTCGTACGACTTATCGGCGATCAGCTGCAGCTCTTTTTCGATCTGGGCACGTAGCCGAGGCGACAGACCTTCCGGCCAGCGCCAGGCGCAGCCCTCCTCAGTGAGCACACGCAACCAGCTGGTGGCGGTGTGTCCTTCGGGTACCACCTCACTGGGGTATTGGTAACGGAGCTCCGCCAAGTTGAAGGTGCAGCGCTCGGCAATGTGCAGGGTCTCCTCCAGCAGCTCGGACGGATAGCACCTAGCCAAGGCCTCACGGGTTCGTAGGTGGCGCTCCCCGTTCGGGAAGAGCAGCTGGCCAGCTTCCGCCACCGGGACGTGATGGCGGATGGCGGTGATGGTGTCCTGCAGGGCCCGGCGCCCGCGGCAGTGCATGTGCACGTCGCCGGCGGCCACCAGCCCTACGCCCAAGGTCGCACCCAGACTCTGGAGCTGCTGCAGCCGCACCTGGTCGTCTTGATCGAAGTGGAGCTCGGCGGCAATCCACAGCCGGCCGGGGAACACCTCCAAGAGCCAGCGCGCTGACTCTGCCTCGGCGTCGCGCTCCGGTACCCAGAGCGCGATAAGGCCGGCGACCTGGTCGAGGTCCTCGCGCAGCAGGCGGTAGCTGCCTTTGTCCGCGCGCCGACGGGCCAGGGTGATCAGCCGGCACAGCTGCTGGTAGCCCTGCAGGTCTTGCACCAGCAGCACGAGCTTGGGGCCCTGGGCGACCTGGAACTCCGCGCCCACGATCAGCCGGACGCCATGCTTCTCCGATGCCTGCCAGGCGCGGACGATGCCGGCGAGAGTGCATTCGTCGGTTATGGCCAACGCCTCATAGCCCATGACCCTGGCACGCTCGAATAGCTGATCGACGCTGGAAGCACCGCGCTGGAAGCTGAAGTTCGACAGGCAGTGCAGCTCCGCATAGCCGGGTGTCACGCAAACCACCCCTGCACCCACCAGCCCGGCCCCTCCGCAGGCGACTGGAAGGCCCAGGCCGTACGCCCGTCGGCGAGCTCGAGCACGTAGTAGTCCCGACGGGCATCCTCACCGTCCCACCACCCGCTCTCGATCCGCTCGGGCCCGCTCAGGACCCGTGACTGATCGACATCCAGGGGCTCCGGCGCCGGTAGCAGCCACCCTGGCCGCCGATTCGGTCCCAATGCCTGGAGCGCCAGCGAAGGCGTGTCTCGCCGCCAGGCCCGCTCCGGCCGGTGATCGCCTTGGGCGCCCACCGCATAGACCGCGTCGTCGCCCAGGCGAGAGCGAAGCCGCTCGCGCAGCTGCTCCCAACTCACGGTCTGTTGCGGACGTTCATCGAACAGGCCGCGGTGCTGAGGGACGAACGAGGGCAGTTCGTCAGCGACCAGGCCGATCGCGAGTACCGGTTCAACCACCTGGGTAGGCTCCAGGCGCCCCCGGGCGAATTCGAACAGCAGCGCAGGGTCCCGCTCGGGTGCCAGCAGACCCACGACAATCTCGGTTGTCGGCGCCTCACGGTGTTCGAGACGCAGGGTGAAGCGTTGGGCGCCCATGTCCCGGCCGGCGAGGTAGGTGGCCAGATCCGAGGTCAAGCGACGCAGGGGAAATAGCAGGGCCTGGGTCGACTCGACTTCGAAGTTGAGCTCGATCCGCAGCCTGAAGGTGGTCGGAGGCAGGAAAAACTCCAGGGGCAGGACCTTGCTGCCCAGCATCTGATCGAGGTGATTGAGCAGACTCAGCGGAAAGCGCCGGGCGAGCTGCGCCCGGGGCAGCGCCAACACCTGGCTGAGCTGCCGAAGCCCCATGCGACTCAAGGCCTGGACGATCTCCGGCTCGAAGCCCAGAAGCGCCACCGGCAGCGTGCGCATAGCGCTGGCAAGGCCTGCTTCATCCCGAACTGCCAGGCTGTCGCCGGCGTTGGCCAGTACCCGGGCGGCGGCTGGATTGGGCGCAAGGGTGATCCGGTGGCCGAAGCCCAGCGCCGTGAGCTCCTGGCGCAGGCGCGCTTCAAATCTTGGCCAGGGCCCGAAGAGCGGCAGGCTCGACTGCACCTCGAGCACCAGGGCGTCGGCGAAATGCAGGCTCACCTGCGAGCTGAACCCATAGGCCCAGGCCGCCAGCAGCTCGTGCTGGCGCCGTAGCGCCGCTTCGTCGTACTCCACCGTCGCAAACTGCGGGCAGATCGCCTGAGCAGCGGTGTAGGTCATCTCCGGCCGGAGGCCGAGCGCCAACGCCGCCGGGTTCGCCGCCTTGATGATCCGGCGTTGTATCGGCCCGTGGAGCAGTACCAGGGGTTCGTCCGGGTCAGGACAATTGCGCAGCACACCGTCCAGCGCGAACTGGGGGAAAAAAATGCAGGCCCATTTCATGGCAGTCGTCCCTCAATGCCAGACCCGATGCGCAAGCGCCGTTGCCGGTGGATTGCCGCCGCGGCACTTGAGCACTCGCAACTGCTGAGGTGAACCCTCAAGCACCAGGCGCAGCGCTGCAGGTGACGCGTTGACCGCTTCCCGCTGGTGGCGGAACGCGAAGGCAAGGGTCTGTCCGGTCTCGGCAGCCACCTGCAGCCGGCGCAGCGCGCGATCGTCCGCCCGGCTGGGCCAGCAGAGCACCGCACCACAGCTACCGGAGCGCAGGCACTGCTCAGCGGCCCACAGCACGTCCTTGCCCTGGACCTGGATGACGCTCAGCCGGCCGAGGTCGACGCCGGCCTGCAGCCAGGCGTGCGGGTAGAGCAGATACGGGGGAGAGATCAGCACGACGCGTTCGCCGGCGGCAGTGAGGCGTGCCAATGTCGGCCACACGAGCGTGAGCTCACCTAGGCCCGGTCGAGCGCTCAGGATTTCGGTAAGCGCTGCATCAGGCCACCCGCCGAGCGGCAGTTGGGCATCGAGCGCCGAGTGTCCGGTTGGCTGCGTGCTGGCGTCGTCCACATGCGGACTTTGCCCGCGCCACACACGGCGACTGTCGAGCAGAGAGTCGAGCGCAACGACATTGGTGGCCGCGTTATCCATGCTGCACCCCCGTCGGCGCCGACGGCGAGCTGCCGCGCTCGGTGAGCATGACCTGCAGCTGCGCACGCAATTTGAACAGATCTGCATGCAGGACGGAGTTCATCGACTCTAGCCGCAGGATATGACGCTGGGCACGCGAGAGGGGATCGTCGCGGTCGTCCGGAATGAGCCGGTCACCCCGGGGCACGTGGCGCTGGTTTTCCTCTTGGACGAATTGGACGTAGCGCAGTCGGTGGCGCTGTACCTCCGCCGTCAGGACATCCCGCTCAGCGACCAGAACGCGATTGGCGCGTTGGGCTTGCCCCAGGCACTGACGTACCTGGTCCAGTTCTTCAGTCAGCAGATCAACGAGGTTACGGCAGTACGTCAGCTCCGTGGGACGGAACAGGGACTGCTGCTGTTCGAAGCTGTCCTGCTCATCACCAAGCATGTCCATAGCGGCCCACCTGCTCAATCCCTGAAGCCATGACCTTCTGGTACTCAACAGAGCGATCGGGACAGCGGTGACAGAGACGAGGGATACGGGGAGAAATGGACATGGGATGGCCTCCTTTAGGGGTACTGTATAAATAGACAGTAATCAGGGAGGAACGATCCAGCAAGCTTGACAGCGACGGACGGCAGGGAAGACGAAGCGAAAGATTCTTTCGTTCAGGAAGGTGATCGCACGCTGGTGCCTGATTTCAGCTAACCGGTGTGGCGAGCAATGAGTATGCAGCCAGGCAGCAGCGTCGCGATGGAACTGGCTGCGGTGAGAAGGGCGATCACAGGGTCCGAATCAAACGGCGCAGGGAGGTCAGCAGGTAGCAGTCCATTTCTGGCTGCATGAAGCCATCGGGCACCTTCGCAGACAATGGCAAATGCCACCGCCACGAGGCCAGTGCCCACCGTCGTTCGCGCTACGGACCGTACCGCCATCTGTCTTCCCCCAACTCTGAGAGAGAGAGGATGGCACTCGCGGCTGCTGACTGGATGTTAATTCACACCCGATGCCGGTCGTCGATCGCACAGCCCGGCAGAGTTGAACCGTTCACATGGGCAGACGCCGGGGCCCCGCTACCGGCAGCAAGCTGCCGGCCCCTTTCCAGTTACCTCCCTGGCGACCACGGTGTCAGCGCATCGAACCGCGTATGAGTGTGAGATGGCGCCTCGCCGAGCTGCGCGCCAGCTTCGTCTCTTGCTCCGCTGCCCACTCATCCTGGATCTGCCGGGCGATGTTCGTGCGGACCGGCAGCAAGACTGGATACTCCGGCTCTTGCTGATCTACCTGTAGGAGGCCGGCCTCGTGCAGGTAGGCGTAGGGCTGCTTGAGAAAGTCTGATAGCGCCACCGCGTTCGGCTGGCCGCAATAGGCTTGAAAGTAGAGGTCGGCCCACATGTCCAGGTCGACACGATCGACGATGACGGGGTGATCCATTTCTGGTGGACGTTTCATAAACCGGTCCTTGCTGTCTGGAAAAGGATCACCGTACCGGTACTTCTGGAAACGCAACTAGGCAACCGGCGGGTTGGCGTTCACCTTGCGCTGCTGCATCAGCAATTGCTTTCGCACCTTGCCAAGGTTCAGGAGCTGCTCCCTGATTATGGCCAGCTTGGGCTCATACAGATGGAACAGTTCGACGAACCACGTCTCCATTCCGAACGTGACTGTGCTGGCGGCATAGGAATGGCTCAACCCCTTAGCGATTGGGGAGCGTGCATGCTTTTTCTTCCCCCCCTCGCCGTTGAAGAAATAGACCTTGCACCAGGCAATCGACACAGATCCCTTGCCATTGCCACGCACGTCGATCAGTCGATAGATGATTTTTCCATCGGCTCTGGCTTTGGCCGCTTGGAAGTATTCGTCCCTTAGCCGCAAAGCCTCATCACGCAGGGCTTCATGGGCCTCATCCAATGAGGTTATAGCCTGCCCATAAAGACGGGAAATTAGGCCGTTGCTGGTTTGGGGGTCGATTGAAGGGGTCATTGTCATATCCTATCTATTTACAAGGAGGACGTTCGGGTTGTCATTAGCGAACGACTGGAAAAAGGGGGTCATAAAAGCGGCTTTTTAACGAGAACCAATATGGACGTATAGATTGTCATTAAATATGGTTTTTCTCGTTTAGCTGAGTTCGGGCCACAGGAATCACACTACATCCATTTGTATTGTCATTAAGTATGTAAAAAACTCGGCGGATGTCACTCAGCATGCGGATCGGCGGAACGGTGGTTTAAGCGGTTTCTGCGCACATCTGACTTTGAAGAGCACTAAGTCGCGAGACCCATTCATCCGTTTGTATTGTCATTAAGTATGGCGAATCCATTAGCAATCCCGCCTTATTCTTGGAATCCAATACAACCGTTTGTATTGTCAATAACTATGGGAGCGTCCTGGTCTAGCGGATGGAATCGGCGAAGCCAATACATCCGTTTGGGTTGTCAATAAGGAGAAGCAAGACAATACATCCGTTTAGGTTGTAAATAAGTATGGGAAATATGACCGTTTCCAGTCTTCCCACGGAAAGCCCTGAGCTGTTTTTTTTGGGGAAGCATTGAGATTGGCAATACTATTGACAATGTCGGTGGAGATCTGAAATTTCTTGCGTTTAGCTACCATTTTGAGAGGCCTTCGGAGGGCTGATTTGTTACCTGCTTTGCTACATTTCAAGAAGCCAATACATCCGTTTGTATTGTCATTAAGTATGGCTGGATGAGATATCACGCCGAGACCAGTGAAAAAACAATACATCCGTTTGTATAGTCATTAAGTATGGAAAAGTCCGGTTTGGTTAACTCCGATCTTTACAAACAACCCATACGAATGTCTTGCAATAGGGCATACCGCCATTCAAGCACCCCAATCAGCATGGCTTTAGCGAATTCGCGCCCACTGAGGGCGTGAATTGGGAAAAGAAGGAAAGAAGCAATAGGCACTCTTGTCCGAGGCGTCCTGTAGGACGCCTCGTTGCCCACCGCAATGGTCAACGTGCTCTGTAGGCGTCCTGCAGGACGCCTACAGAGAGGAGGGCGAAGCGAGGTGCTCCCGAATTGACCAGTAGGCGTCCTACAGGACGCCTGCGCGGCGGTTTGGGGTTGGCGAATGCCCTGCCAGGGCGTGCTTGCGCCAGGCGTCCTCCAGGACGCCTGGCTGACCATTGCGGGACGTGACGCGTTGCGAACCCTTTCAAGCGAGTGCATGCATGAGTAAGAAATCCCAGAACGCCGCTCCGTACGTAGTGGGCCTCGATATCGGTTACTCCAACGTCAAGCGGGTCGAAGGCTATGCCGACGAGGCCTCGCCACGCCAATTCATCTCCCCTGCTCAGGCAGCGCCGTTAGGAAGCCTCAACGGCAACGCGGTACTCAAGGAGGGGGAGCACTATGTCACTCTCGATGGCGAACCCTGGGCGGCGTTTCTAAGCGCCGGCCGAGCCGGGGTCACGCGGGAATTGCATGCTG
>NZ_ANBZ01000100.1:0-470 GCF_000316965.1 Pseudomonas sp. 313 | reverse complement strand
CCATGAAATCAGAACGGCTCATCGTCCTCCGGTTCCTGGCCGCCCTTACGCTTTCGCTCCCGTGATTTGATCTTGGCCTGGGCCGCCAAGCTACTGTGTTGCAGGCGATAGGACTCGTTACCGGTTTCGACGATGTGGCAGTGGTGGGTCAGCCGATCCAGCAGGGCGGTGGTCATCTTGGCGTCGCCGAACACGCTCGACCATTCGGCGAAGCTCAGGTTGGTGGTGATCACCACGCTGGTGTGTTCGTACAGCTTGGACAGCAGGTGAAACAGCAACGCACCGCCAGCCTGGCTGAACGGCAGATAACCCAGTTCGTCGAGGATGACCAGATCCATGCGCAGCAGTGCCTGGGCGATCCGCCCGGCTTTGCCGTCGTGTTTTTCGCGCTCCAGCAGATTGACCAGATCGACCGTGGAGTAGAAGCGCACGCGCTTGCCGTGCCGGGTGATGC
This sequence comes from Pseudomonas sp. 313, assembly GCF_000316965.1. Taxonomy (NCBI): domain Bacteria; kingdom Pseudomonadati; phylum Pseudomonadota; class Gammaproteobacteria; order Pseudomonadales; family Pseudomonadaceae; genus Pseudomonas; species Pseudomonas sp. 313. Next base: position 16 of record NZ_ANBZ01000100.1, on the reverse strand, counting down.
CGGACACGGCCAGCGC
>NZ_ANBZ01000099.1:0-533 GCF_000316965.1 Pseudomonas sp. 313 | reverse complement strand
AGTGGCCAGGTGGGTTTTACCGGTGCCAGGCCCACCGATCAGCACCACGTTCTGCGCGGTGTCGGTAAAGGCCAGACTGGCCAGTTCGCTGATCAAACGAGCGTCTGCGCTGGAGGCGCTGAAGTCGAAGCCGGCCAGGTCGCGGTGCATCGGCAGCTTGGCCATGTTCATCTGGTGGCTCACCGAGCGCATGGCGCGATCTGTGTGCTCTTGTTCCAGCAGGTGTTCGAGCAGCCACTTGGACGAGGCTGTGTTCGACTCACCCTGCGCAGTCAACTCCGCCCAGGCCGTGGCCATGCCGTGCAGGCGCAGCTCCTTGAGTTCCGCCATCAAATCACGCATGACCGATCTCCTCGGTCTGGCCACGCAGGCGGTCGTAGCGCGCCGTGTTAGCGACGGGGGCTTCCTTGAGCGACAAGTGGGTTTCGACGCTGGGTGGTGGTTCGGTCGCGGCCAGGCGCGCCACGACATTGAGGATGTGTTCGGCGCTCAGGCTGCCGCTTTCCAGTACCAGCTCAACAGCCACCAGCACC
>NZ_ANBZ01000098.1:0-5536 GCF_000316965.1 Pseudomonas sp. 313 | reverse complement strand
AACAGGCTCTAAGGAATGACCGCCATGCCCGCCTATTTCGTCACCGGCACCGATACCGAAATCGGCAAGACCACCATCGCCGCCGGCCTGCTGCACCAGGCGCGCCTGCAGGGCCTCACCACCGCCGGCGTCAAGCCGGTGGCCTCCGGTTGCGAACGCACCGCCGACGGCCTGCGCAACGGTGATGCCCTGGCGCTGTTGGGCGAGACCTCGCTACCGCTCGGCTATGTCGACATCAATCCCATCGCCCTGGAACCGGCCATCGCGCCGCACCTGGCGGCCCGCGAAGCCGGCATTGATCTGACCGTCGCCACTCTGGCCGCGCCGGTACGGCGGATCCTGGCACTGCAGGCCGACTTCACCCTGGTGGAAGGCGCCGGCGGTTGGCGCGTGCCCCTGGCTGGGCGTGAATCCCTGTCCGACCTCGCCCGCGAACTGGGCCTGCCGGTGATCCTGGTGGTGGGTGTACGCCTGGGCTGCATCAATCACGCGCTGCTCAGCGCCGAGGCCATCCTCGCCGACGGCCTGCCCCTGGCCGGCTGGGTGGCCAATTTGGTTGCGCCGGCCACCCTGCGCCTGGACGACAACCTCGCCACCCTGCACGAGCGCCTGCCGGCGCCCTGCCTGGGTACGGTGCCGCACTTGGCTGCGGCCTCTCCCACCGCGGTCGCCGCGCACCTGCGCCTGCCTGGCTGATATCAGTCTTTCGGGCGATGGCCGCAGGTCCAGGCCGGCGGCAGACTGCCCTGACTCTCGCCGCCGGATCAGCCCTAGTGTCTACCTCGAAGTTTCTGACCTGCCTGGGCCTGCTCGGCCTGACCAGCACCGCCTGGGCGCTGGACAACCAGACCCGCGTGGAGCAGCACGGCGAACGCCTCGGCGCCTTCCTGAGCCAGGAACCCGATACCCGCCAGGGCACCCTGGAGGTCATCCAGACCGGTCGCGCCAGCCAGGCCTATCTCACCCAGCGCGACTCCCAGGGCGACCGCACCCGCGTCGAGCAGGGCGGCGTCGGCAACTTCACCAATGTCACCCAGGCCGCCGGCGGGGCGCGCGAGATCCTCATCGATCAGCGCGAGGCCAGCCAGAGCCATGCCTATGTCTATCAGGGCCATGGCCAGCGTAATGGCGTGGAGATCGTCCAGGGCGGCCTGCAGAACGAAGCCCTGGTGCGCCAGGGCGGCGACGACCAGCGGATGCTCATCGAGCAGCAGGGCGCGCGCAACCAGCTGAACCTGTTCCAGGACGGTCGCGACAGCGGTAGCCACTCGCGACTCAGGCAGGTGGGCGACGATCATGTGCAGGACGTGCTGAGTCTGGGCGCGCGCAACGAGGTCAATCTGCTGCAGGGCGGCGGCGCCAACCGGGCGGTGGTCGAGCAGCGGGGCGACGACAACCAGGCCGGCGCCCGCCAGGGCTCGCGGCAGCAAGAGGTCCGGCTGGTCCAGATCGGCAATCGCAACAGCGCGGCGGTGCAGCAGACCGGTCCCGAGGGCGGCGCCCAGAGCGTCAGCGCGCGGCAGCTGGGCGACGACAACGCCGTCCAGGCGATCATGAACGGCAACGGCAACCGCCTCGACCTGCACCAGCAGGGCGATCGCAACAGGGTTGGCGTCCTGATCGGCGGCGACGATTCCCGCCTGAACCTGGTCTCCCAGGGCAACGACAACGAGGTCAGTGCGGTTTGGCTCGGCGACCACATCGAACTCGGCGTCGAGCAGTTGGGCGATGGTCACTCCTTCTCTGCCGGTCTGGGCAGCGACGCCCAGGTCAGCGCCAGTCAGCAGGGCACTGGCCAGTACGCCTCGATCAGTCAGATCGGCGCGGGTAGCCACGTCGACCTGCGCCAGAGCGGCCAGGGCAACCGGGCGACGATCCAGCAATAGCCGGACACAGGCGGTGACACGGCCTGCTGGTTCTTTGACGTCAAAGCTGCTTCAATAGCCCTTTGACATCACCGTCGAGGACGCTGTCCATGAACGTGACTTCAAGCAATACCCTCTACGCAGGGGTGCAGGCCTACCAGAACGGCAGCCGCACGGTCGAAAAGGCCGGTGCCGCCCTCGCCTCCCAGACCGCGCGCAACGAACAGCAAGCCCTGGGCGCGACCACCAACAGCCAGGCTGACATGGCCAGCCAACTGGTCAATCTGGATATCGGCAAGTACCAGGCGCTGGCCGGTACCAAGGTCATGCAGGCCTCTCAGGAAACCCTGGGCCGGCTGCTCGATACCCGGGCCTGATCAGCGGTTCTTTGAGTGGAGGGGCGCCCTAACCGGCGCCCCTTCTGCGTTCTAGCCCAGGCGGAAACGCGTGGTGTTGGCTGCCAGGGTGCGGCTGCCCGCCTCCAGGCCGACCGCCGTGCTCTGCACCGTGCGCGCATTGCCGAGCAGCTCGGCGGCGGCGCCATCGATCTGCTGGATACTGCCGCTGACCTGATCGGCGGTGACCGCCTGCTGTTCAGCCGCCGTGGCGATCTGCACCAGGGTATCGGACACCCCCTGCACCGATTCGGCGATCGCTTCCAGACGCTGCCCCAGGCCGGTGACCGACTGGGCGTCGCTGGCCGCCTGACCACAGGCCTCCTGCATCAGCGACACGGCCTGGGCCACGGTGCTGCTCAGACTACCGACGGTGCCGGCGATCTGTGCCGTGGAGGCCTGGGTGCGCTGCGACAATGAACGTACCTCGTCGGCGACCACGGCGAAACCACGGCCCTGATCACCGGCGCGTGCCGCTTCGATGGCGGCGTTGAGGGCCAGCAGATTGGTCTGTTCGGCGATGCCACGGATGACGTCCACCACCTGCTGGATCTCCCCGGCCTGGGTGTTGACCTGGGCCATGGCGGCGGCGGTCTCGTCCAGCCGCTGATTGAGGCGCTGGATGCTGGCGGTGGTCTGGCGACTATCGCGCTGGCTGACCTGAGCGATGCCGCGCATCTGCTCGGCGCGCCCGGCGGCCTCTTCGCAACTCCGGGCCACGCCCTGGGCAGTGGCCGCCAGCTCGGTCGCCGCAGTGGCGATCTGGGTGATCTGCTGGCGCTGGGCTTCCACCGCGCCCAGCGCCGCCTCGGCCTGCTGTCCCAGTTCACCCGACGCCGTACCTACCTGGCGACTCTCCCGATCGACCGTCTGCAGGCTGGCCCGCAGCTGCACCACGGCCAGGTCCAGTGCCCGCCCGATTTCCGCCAGCTCGTCGCGTCCGTTCACCTGGGCCGTGCGGGTCAGATCGCCGTCACGCAAGCCTTCGGCCAGGGTAGTGATGCCCCGCGCGCTGCCGCGGATGGCCGCCTGCATGCACAACAGCAGATAACAGGTCACCACCAGCAGCAGCCCGAAGCCGGCGACGATGAAGCCGAAACGGTGGACGGCATCGGCGCGATAGAACTGCAGCCGCTGATCCAGGCTTTCGAGGGTCTGCTGGCGGAAGGCCTGCAGCCCTTGCAGGACGCCGTCCAGGGTGGCTTCGAACTGCTCCGGCTTGAGGGTGATCTCGCCACTGAAGATGCCCTGATCGAGGGTCTTGAGGCTGGCCTCCAGCTGGCTGTTGACCTTTTGGTAGTCGTTCTTCCAGCCGGCCAGGTCGGCGGGTAGCTTGCTGCTGAGCAGGGCGCCGACCTTGGTCAGGCTCTCGTGGGAGTCGCCAACGCGCGCGCGCAGGTCGCGCAACTGCAGTCGGCTCTGCAGGCTGAACTGACCGGACACCACGCTGGCCTGACCGACACTGGCCAGGCGTCCGAGTCGCTCGTACAGCTCGACCGACTGGGTGGTGCTGATCTGCATCATTAGATAGGTTTCCAGCCAGGGATCGAGGATCAGGCCGCTGTCGAGGGCGATCTCCTCACGCAACGCCTGGACGGCCCCCAGGGCCGCAGTGAATCTGTCGTAGCCGTCCGGCCACCAGCCCAGATTGCGCAGATCCTTGACGTCGAGGCCGGCCACGGCCTGCTGGAGCTCCTGGAAGCGTTGCTGCACGCCACTGCCCAGGGCCTCGGCCGCCAGTTGCTGCTGTAGCGCGGCGAGGCTCGCGCGACCGCTGTCACTGCGGCCCTCCAAGGTGGCGATGGCGGCCTGCACCGCCGGGGTCGGTTGCCGAGCGGTGTCGATCGCCTTCCAGCGCGCGGTCAGGTTGCGCTGGGCGTTGAGTTCGGCCTCCAGCACATCCAGGCGTTGCAAGAGCCGGACGCCACTGCGTTCGCCGCTCACCGTCGCCAGCTTGGCCTGGAAATCCGCACCGAGCAGCCAGAGACTGACCGTGAGTGGCAGAATGAACAGCACGAGGAGCAGTGCAAACTTGCGTGCGAAGCCGAAGCGGCTCAGCACGCGAATCCCTGGTGACAACAAAACGTCCATCGATGACCGCTCCTCTGCCCTTCCGCTGGCAAACGCCGCTACCCGTTGCGGGTATCTATAAGGCGATTTGTCGGCAAACTAACGACTTTCTTGAAAGATAGGGCACAATCGCCGCCCTCCCGTATTCCTAGACCCGGTCCTGCACTCAGGCCCGGGCGTTGCCGTTAAAGGATCGTCCGCGTGGAACGCCTCAAAGCCAAGATTCGCACCGAAGGCCAAGTACTCTCCGAGCAGGTGCTCAAGGTCGATGCCTTCCTCAACCACCAGATCGACCCAGCGCTGATGCGGGACATCGGTCAGGAGTTCGCCCGCCGCTTCGCCGATGCCGGCATCACCAAGATCGTGACCATCGAAGCCTCGGGCATCGCCCCGGCGGTGATGACCGGTCTGGAGCTGGGCGTACCGGTGATCTTCGCGCGCAAGCATCAGTCACTGACGCTCACCGACAATCTACTGGTCGCGAGTGTCTATTCCTTTACCAAGCAGACCGAGAGCACCATAGCCGTCTCGACCATGCATCTGGCGTCCGACGACCGGGTGCTTATCATTGACGACTTCCTCGCCAACGGTAAGGCGGCCAAGGCGCTGATCTCCATCATCGGTCAGGCCGGTGCCCAGGTCATGGGTCTCGGCATCGTCATCGAGAAGTCCTTCCAGGTCGGCCGTGCCGAACTCGACGCCCAGGGCTATCGCGTCGAATCCCTGGCCCGCGTCGCCTCCCTGGCCGACGGTCAGGTCACCTTCGCCGAGTAAGTCATGGCTCAGATACTGCGCATTCTCGGTGCCGATCTCGATCGCACCGAAACCTGGATCCGCTACGACAAGGCCATGTGCCTGGACTGCGCGTCCAGTTGCTGCACCCTGCCGGTGGAAGCCCGCCTGTCCGATCTGATCCGCATGGGCGTAGTGGACGAATTCGAGAAGGGCGAGCCGCTCAAGGACATCGCCAAGCGGCTCAAGAAGGACGGCGTCGTCGAACGCCTCAACGCCAAGACCGGGCTGTTCACCCTGGTGCGGCTGTCCAACAACGACTGCCTCTACCTGCATCCCAAGACGCGGCTGTGCACCATCTACGACCAGCGCCCGGACACCTGCCGCAACCACCCACGGGTCGGCCCACGACCGAATTACTGCGCCTACAAGCCGCAGAAGCTGCGCTAGACGGCGGTCCGCCGAGGCATGCCC
>NZ_ANBZ01000097.1:0-2463 GCF_000316965.1 Pseudomonas sp. 313 | reverse complement strand
TCGGAGTGAAAGGCTAATCAAGCTCGGAGATAGCTGGTTCTCCTCGAAAGCTATTTAGGTAGCGCCTCATGTATCACTCTGGGGGGTAGAGCACTGTTTCGGCTAGGGGGTCATCCCGACTTACCAAACCGATGCAAACTCCGAATACCCAGAAGTGCCGAGCATGGGAGACACACGGCGGGTGCTAACGTCCGTCGTGAAAAGGGAAACAACCCAGACCGTCAGCTAAGGTCCCAAAGTCCTGGTTAAGTGGTAAACGATGTGGGAAGGCTTAGACAGCTAGGAGGTTGGCTTAGAAGCAGCCACCCTTTAAAGAAAGCGTAATAGCTCACTAGTCGAGTCGGCCTGCGCGGAAGATGTAACGGGGCTCAAACCAGGCACCGAAGCTACGGGTATCACCTTTGGTGATGCGGTAGAGGAGCGTTCTGTAAGCCTGTGAAGGTGAGTTGAGAAGCTTGCTGGAGGTATCAGAAGTGCGAATGCTGACATGAGTAACGACAATGCGAGTGAAAAACTCGCACGCCGAAAGACCAAGGGTTCCTGCGCAACGTTAATCGACGCAGGGTGAGTCGGTCCCTAAGGCGAGGCTGAAAGGCGTAGTCGATGGGAAACGGGTTAATATTCCCGTACTTCTAGTTACTGCGATGGGGGGACGGAGAAGGCTAGGCCAGCTTGGCGTTGGTTGTCCAAGTTTAAGGTGGTAGGCTGACTGTTTAGGTAAATCCGGACAGTTAAGGCCGAGAGCTGATGACGATCCTTCTTTTAGAAGGAGAAGTGGTTGATGCCATGCTTCCAGGAAAAGCCTCTAAGCTTCAGGTAACTAGGAACCGTACCCCAAACCGACACAGGTGGTCGGGTAGAGAATACCAAGGCGCTTGAGAGAACTCGGGTGAAGGAACTAGGCAAAATGGCACCGTAACTTCGGGAGAAGGTGCGCCGGTGAGGGTGAAGGGTTTACCCCGTAAGCTCATGCCGGTCGAAGATACCAGGCCGCTGCGACTGTTTATTAAAAACACAGCACTCTGCAAACACGAAAGTGGACGTATAGGGTGTGACGCCTGCCCGGTGCCGGAAGGTTAATTGATGGGGTTAGCGCAAGCGAAGCTCTTGATCGAAGCCCCGGTAAACGGCGGCCGTAACTATAACGGTCCTAAGGTAGCGAAATTCCTTGTCGGGTAAGTTCCGACCTGCACGAATGGCGTAACGATGGCGGCGCTGTCTCCACCCGAGACTCAGTGAAATTGAAATCGCTGTGAAGATGCAGTGTATCCGCGGCTAGACGGAAAGACCCCGTGAACCTTTACTGTAGCTTTGCACTGGACTTTGAGCTTGCTTGTGTAGGATAGGTGGGAGGCTTTGAAGCGTGGACGCCAGTCTGCGTGGAGCCATCCTTGAAATACCACCCTGGCAACCTTGAGGTTCTAACTCTGGTCCGTCATCCGGATCGAGGACAGTGTATGGTGGGCAGTTTGACTGGGGCGGTCTCCTCCTAAAGAGTAACGGAGGAGTACGAAGGTGCGCTCAGACCGGTCGGAAATCGGTCGTAGAGTATAAAGGCAAAAGCGCGCTTGACTGCGAGACAGACACGTCGAGCAGGTACGAAAGTAGGTCTTAGTGATCCGGTGGTTCTGTATGGAAGGGCCATCGCTCAACGGATAAAAGGTACTCCGGGGATAACAGGCTGATACCGCCCAAGAGTTCATATCGACGGCGGTGTTTGGCACCTCGATGTCGGCTCATCACATCCTGGGGCTGAAGCCGGTCCCAAGGGTATGGCTGTTCGCCATTTAAAGTGGTACGCGAGCTGGGTTTAGAACGTCGTGAGACAGTTCGGTCCCTATCTGCCGTGGACGTTTGAGATTTGAGAGGGGCTGCTCCTAGTACGAGAGGACCGGAGTGGACGAACCTCTGGTGTTCCGGTTGTCACGCCAGTGGCATTGCCGGGTAGCTATGTTCGGAAGAGATAACCGCTGAAAGCATCTAAGCGGGAAACTTGCCTCAAGATGAGATCTCACTGGAGCCTTGAGCTTCCTGAAGGGCCGTCGAAGACTACGACGTTGATAGGTCGGGTGTGTAAGCGCTGTGAGGCGTTGAGCTAACCGATACTAATTGCCCGTGAGGCTTGACCATATAACACCCAAACAATCTGACCGCGGTCAGAGCGTGAGGAAGACGACGCCGAAAACGGCGCGTGGGTTCGCAAGACCCAAGACGAGTTGTCTACTTCGATCACCGACCCAATTGGGCCAGCCAGGTAGCTTCAACGCCTGACCAGCCAACCGAATTGCTTGACGAACATAGAGCATTGGAACCACCTGATCCCTTCCCGAACTCAGAAGTGAAACGATGCATCGCCGATGGTAGTGTGGGGTTTCCCCATGTGAGAGTAGGTCATCGTCAAGCGCCTAACACCCAGCACCCCCGCTCAGTTCACTCTGGCGGGGGTGTTGTCTTTGGGGTCGG
>NZ_ANBZ01000096.1:0-92652 GCF_000316965.1 Pseudomonas sp. 313 | reverse complement strand
GTTGCCTGATCCCGAGGATCAGCGACTGAAGGACATCAGGGTGTTGGGATAGCCGACGCTGGCATCCAGCCGGCTGGCATCGAAGAACACGCCCAGGTTTTTCGCCCCATCCTGCACGTAGCTGATCTTGAGGATCTGGCCGTTGACGAGGCGTACCGAGCCACCCAGCTTGAAGGCCGAGCGATTGGCTGCGGTCGCCGGGATGGAAATGGCCGCGGCGCGACGGTAGACGCCGCGATTCCAGTCGGCGTTGGTGAAGTCGTTGATGGCACTGCTGACGCTGGCGGCGCTGGTCACCCCGGTGGGCGAGACCGTCACGGTCTTGGGATAGCCCACGGCGTTGCCGTTGAAGGGCGTGCCCTCGGTGAAGACGCCCAGGCTATTGCCGGCCTGCACCGAGGAGATCCGCCGTACCTGGCCATCCGCGGTGGTCAGGTAGGCACCGGCCTTGAAGGCAGCGCGATTCACCGCGGTTCCGGGTACCGAGATCGCAGCCTTTTTGAGGAACACGCCCTTGTGCCAGTCCGGGTTGGTGAAGTCGTTGACCACCGAGGTGACAGTGCCTGCGGTGGCACCGGTGCTCGGCGGAATCTGGACCCCGGCGTTGCTCCCCGTATTGCCGGTGTTGCCGGTGTTGCCAGCGCTGCCACCACCGGAATTGCCCACGGCGCCGGCATTGCCACCGGTGGAGCCGCTGTTGCCAGTGCCGGTACCGCCGGCGGCCGGCGCGGTGCTGCCACTGGCGTTTGGACCGATGGCAGTGCAGCTGCTGTCGTCCAGGTATTTGCGCAGGGTCGGCCACTGCGGGCGCTCCTGGCCATTGATGGGCTCCACCGACATGAAGTAACTGCCCCAGCCGGGACCTGCGGCCCAGTAGGAGGCCGGAATGCAGTTCTGCTTCAGGTAGGCCAGCATGTTGTCCATCAGCAGGTTCCAGCGCGGATTGTTGTCCGGGACACCGAATTCGCCGATATAGCCACGCTTGCCGTTCTTCTTCAGCCAATCGACGAAGGGCTTCACCCGCGTCACGCCATAGTTGGCATCGAGCTTGTTGACGTCGGTCTTGTCGTAGCTGCCGCCGGCGTTCTCGTCGAAGTAGGAGTGCGCCGAAAAGATGATGTTGTTGGCCGGATCCTTCAGCCCCAGCAGGGCATCATTGAATTCGGCCCAGCGGGTGGCGCTCGACCAGCCGTTGCCTTCGACGATCACCGGCCGGGTGCTGTCCACCGCCCGGACGCCATTGATGCCGTACTGGGCTGCGGTCGGCCAGTAGGCCATGGCATCGTGGGGCTCGTTCATGATGTCGTAGGCGTACAGCGAGGACTGGCCGCTCCACTGCCGCGCGATGTGGGTCATGATCTCTTGATAGCGGGCGTAAGGTACGCCGCTGGTACCTATCACCTGACCGCGATAGCGGGCGTAGTTGTGCAGGTCGAGGATGATCTTGATGCCGTGCTTCTGCGCATAGCCGAAGGTCTGGTTCACCAGGGCCACGTAGGCGCTATCCAGAGGTCCGCCCAGGCGTGGCTGCAGGCGTTCCCAGATGATGGGGAAGCGAATCAGCTTCACGCCCCGCGCGCTCCACTGCTGGAAGTAGGCTTCCACCGGGAAGATGTAGTTGGTGCCATTGATGCCGGGCAACACCTGGGGCGCGAAGCCCGCACCAGACAGATTCAGACCTACCAGGCTGACAGGCTCGGCCTGGGCGAAGCCAGCGGACAGCGCGACGACAGCAGCGGCCGCGGCGAGCGGACGACGAAGGGCGGTAACAACGGAGCGAATAGGTGTCATGGACAGGTACTGCTTTGGGAGGCGTGGCGTCGATGTCCTTTGTGTACGAGCAAAGCCTGGGTTTAGGTAAGGCCACTGGGACGTGACAAAAAAAGCACTCTGCGTCCTGCAGTTGTCTCACCTAATACAAGTCATATGCCAGCCAAGTGAAACCTTTCACCCAACGGGAAGTCTCTGCGTCCAAAGAAACGCTGAAAGCACCGGAACAGAGGCCTTGCGGCAAACGTAACCAAATGTGCGCGACACAGGGTCGCAGCTCGGAAAGCGGGCACCTGGTTGGTCTTTCGACCCCGCGAAGACAGAAATCTGACGCCAAAATTCTCCGAGCTCTCTCAGGGAATTTTCCTCCACCGTTACCCTCCAAGGCTCAGCAATGTCTTGTATATAAGGTCCAGTCATGCGCGCAGAACAGCCGGGAACCCCTGTCTTCCGACCCACTCTCCTGGTGGTGGACGACGAGCCACTGGTAGCGGATTTCGTCCGCGAAATCCTCGAGCCCGAAGGCTTCAACATCATCGCCGCTGACTCGGCCGACACCGCCCTGTCGTTGCTGGAGAAAGAAGACGCCAACATCGACATTCTATTGACGGACATTCGCATGCCCGGCTCGATGGATGGCGCGCAGCTGGCCAACATGGTGTGCCAGCGGTGGCCAGACATGCCGATTATTGTCATGTCCGGCTACGAAACGCCGTCCACGGCCAGCATCAAATGCAAGGTTCGGTTCCTGCCCAAGCCCTGGTCGATCGGTCAGCTGATCGACGCGGTGAATGGCGTGGCCTATTCGGTGACGCCCAGCGCCTGACTGGCGAGGAACCTCGGCAATGTGAACGCTGTCACATTGCCACTTCGACCGTCCGGACCGCCATAATGCTCGCCCTGACCCAGCAATTCGTTGCCCAGCTCCCCAACGTCACCTGCCTGTTCGGCCCGCTCACGCCGGATGGCGGTCTGCCCGCCCAGCTCTGCAACTCCTCCGGTCGACGTCGCCTGACGCTGATGCTGGATATCGCCCGGCTGCGCGATTCGAATTATTGTGCCGTTCAGGCGCAGCAGGTGCGCCGCTCACTGGGCACCTAACCGCTCGCTCGATCGTTCAGAGGGGTGGCGCCGGTCTGAGCAGGACCGCCTTGAGCGAAAAGGCCGAGGTCACGCTGGCCACCCCGGGAATGCAGGTCAGAGTATCGGCCAGAAAGTGCTGGTAGGCCGCCAGATCCTGCACCACCACCCGCAACACATAGTCGGCATCGCCGGTCATCTGGAAACAGCTCATCACCTGGGGCGCCTTGACGATCTCCCGTTCGAAGGCGCGCAAGTAATCGGTGGACTGCTTTTCCAGACGTACCGAGACGAAGACGCTGACACTGCCGGCCAGCCGGGTTTCGTCGAGCTGGGCGTGATACCCCTGGATATAGCGCTCCTCCTCCAGACGCTTGACCCGCCGTAGCGTCGGGGTCAGCGACAGCCCGATCTTCTGTGCCAGATCGCGCCAGCTCAGACGGCCATCGGCGGACAGGGCATTGAGGATGCGCAGGTCGATACGGTCCAGACCAGCCATGGTGCAAAACCTCTACTGTTGTTCTTGTACTGAGTTCAATAGCACCAAAAGCCCGGGCTGCCCACCCCGAAATTGCGGCAAAACGGCTAGCGGAGCCGGCCTATACTCAGGTGACCAATAACAAGAATGCCGAGGCCTCCACCATGTGGCACCCTGCATCGCATCCGGACGGCCAACCCGTCCTGCGACCCGCCCGCCCCCTCATCCAGCTGGAGGGGCGGCCATGAGCGACTACCCTCCCCTGCGCCTGCACGTCCCCGAGCCCAGCGGCCGACCGGGACGTCCCACGGATTTCAGCTACCTGCAACTCTGCCCCGCCGGCCGTGCGGAAAGGCCGCCGGTGGACGTGGCACCGGTGGATACTCGGGAACTGGCCACCCAGCTGATCCGCATCCTCGACGAAGAGGGGCGCGCCGTCGGCCCCTGGGCCAGCGAAGAAGCGCCCGAACTGCTGCTGCAGGGCCTCAGGGCCATGCTCAAGACCCGGCTGTTCGATGCGCGGATGCTCAAGGCCCAGCGGCAGAAGAAGCTCTCCTTCTATATGCAGTGCCTCGGCGAGGAAGCCATTGCCGTCGGCCAGACCCTGGCGCTGCGCCCGGACGACATGCATTTCCCCACCTATCGCCAGCAGGGCATCCTCATCGCCCGCGAGGCGCCGCTGGACGAGATGATCTGCCAGCTGCTGTCCAATGCCCGGGATCCGCTCAAGGGTCGCCAGCTGCCGGTGATGTACTCCTACCGCGACCTCGGCTTCTTTTCCATCTCCGGCAACCTGGGCACCCAGTACATCCAGGCGGTGGGCTGGGCCATGGCTTCGGCGATCAAGGGCGATACCCGCATCGCCGCCGGCTGGATCGGCGACGGCGCCACCGCCGAAGGCGACTTCCATGCCGCCCTCACCTTCGCCCACGTCTACCGGGCGCCGGTGATCCTCAACATCGTCAACAACCAGTGGGCCATCTCCACCTTCCAGGCCATCGCCGGCGGCGAGGGCATCACCCTGGCCACCCGCGGTATTGGCTACGGCATCGCTGCGCTACGGGTGGATGGCAACGACTTCCTCGCCGTGCTGGCCGCCTCGCGCTGGGCCGCCGAACGCGCCCGTCGCAACCTGGGGCCGACCCTGATCGAATGGGTGACCTACCGCGCCGGCCCCCACTCCACCTCGGACGATCCGTCCAAGTACCGTCCCGCCGATGACTGGACGCACTTCCCCCTGGGCGATCCCATCGACCGGCTCAAGGCGCATCTGATCGGTCGCGGGCTCTGGTCGGACGCGCAGCACCAGGCGCTGGCCGCCGAGCTGGAAGCCGAGGTGGCCGCCGCACAGAAGGCCGCGGAAGCCCACGGCACCTTTGCCAGCGATCTCGCCCCTAGCGCCGCCGACATGTTCGAGGAGGTCTACCAGGACCTGCCGTCGCACCTGCGCCGCCAACGCCAACAGCTCGGGAAGTGACGCCATGACCGTACAACAGGAAACCGACCTGCCGACCCAGGCCGGCAGCCGCAGCACTCTGACCATGATCCAGGCCATCCGCTCGGCGATGGACGTGATGCTCGAACGCGACGACAACGTGGTGGTGTTCGGCGAGGACGTCGGCTACTTCGGCGGCGTCTTTCGCTGCACCGAGGGCCTGCAGGCCAAATATGGCGCCTCGCGGGTATTCGATGCGCCCATCTCGGAGAACGGCATTGCCGGCGCCGCGGTGGGCATGGGCGCCTACGGCCTGCGCCCGGTGGCGGAGATCCAGTTCGCCGACTATGTCTACCCGGCCATCGACCAGATCGTCTCCGAGGCGGCGCGCCTGCGCTATCGCTCAGTCGGCCAGTTCACCTCGCCGCTGGTATTTCGCATGCCCTGCGGCGGCGGCATCTATGGCGGCCAGACCCATAGCCAGAGTCCCGAGGCCATGTTCACCCAGGTCTGCGGCCTGCGCACGGTGATGCCCTCCAATCCCTACGACGCCAAGGGCCTGCTGATCGCCTCCATCGAGAGCGACGACCCGGTGATCTTTCTCGAACCCAAGCGCCTCTACAACGGCCCCTTCGACGGCCACCATGATCGTCCGGTAACGCCCTGGTCGGGCCACCCGGCCAGCGCCGTGCCGGACGGCTATTACCGCGTGGAGCTGGAACGGGCCGCCGTGGTCCGCCCTGGCAAGCAGGTCACGGTGCTGACCTATGGCACCACCGTCTGGGTCGCCTTGGCCGCCGCTGCCGAGACCGGCATCGATGCCGAGGTGATCGACATCCGCAGCCTCTGGCCGCTGGACCTGCAGACCCTCACCGATTCGGTGACCAAGACCGGCCGCTGCGTGGTGGTCCACGAAGCCACCCGTACCTGCGGCTACGGCGCCGAGCTGGTGTCCCTGATGCAGGAGCACTGCTTCCATCGCCTGGAGGCGCCCATCGAGCGGGTCACCGGCTGGGATACCCCCTATCCCCACGCCCAGGAATGGGACTACTTCCCGGGTCCGTCCCGGGTCGGCGCCGCGCTCAAGCGCGTCATGGAGGTCTGAGATGGGTACCCATGTCATCAAGATGCCCGACATCGGCGAAGGCATCGCCGAGGTGGAATTGGTCAAGTGGTACGTGGCGGTAGGGGATGAAGTCGGCGAGGACCAGACCCTGGCCGACGTCATGACCGACAAGGCCATGGTGGAGATCCCTTCCCCGGTGGTGGGCCGGGTGGTCGCCCTGGGCGGCCAGCCTGGCCAGGTGCTGGCCGTGGGCGCCGAGCTGATCCGCCTGGAGGTGGCCGGTGACGGCAATCTGCGCGAGGCCAGTCGCCCCGTGCCGATGGAAGCCGCGCCGGCGCCAGCACCGAAGGCGGAAGCGCCCAAGCCCGAGGCGGCACCTGCTCCGCGACACCCGGAAGCGGAGCTCCCGCGCGACGACGAGCGACCGGCCTCCCGACCAGCCCCGGGCAGTCCGCCGCTGGCGTCTCCCGCGGTGCGCCAGCACGCCTGGGACCTGGGCATCGAATTGCGCTTCGTCACCGGCAGCGGTCAGGGCGGGCGCATCCTGCATGGCGATCTGGAAGCCTATGTGCAGCAACGCGACGCCGGACTGCCACCGGCCACTGGCGGCGGTGGCCTGGCGAAACGCAGTGGCGAGGAGCGCATCCCGCTGATCGGCCTGAGACGCAAGATCGCCGAGAAGATGCAGGCCGCCAAGCGGCATATCCCCCACTTCACCTATGTGGAAGAGGTGGATGTCACCGAGCTGGAAGCCTTGCGCGCCACCCTCAACCAGCGCTGGCAGGGGCGTCGTGCCCATCTCACCCTGCTGCCCTTCCTGGCTCGCGCCCTGGTAGTAGCGGTGCGGGACTTTCCGCAGATGAATGCGCGCTTCGACGAAGACAGCAGCACCGTGACGCGTTATGGCGCGGTACATCTCGGCATCGCCACCCAGGGTGAGCAGGGCCTGGCGGTACCGGTGGTGCGCCACGCCGAGGCGCTGGATCTCTGGGGCTGTGCCCAGGAGGTGGCGCGCCTCGCCACCGCAGTGCGCGGCGGCAAGGCCGGGCGCGACGAACTGTCCGGCTCTACCCTGACCATCAGCAGCCTCGGTCCGCTGGGGGGCATCGCCTCCACGCCCATCATCAACCATCCCGAGGTGGCCATCATCGGCGTCAACCGCATCGTCGAGCGCCCGGCCTTCCGCCATGGCCTGGTGGTGCCACGCAAGCTGATGAATCTTTCCGCCTCCTTCGACCACCGGCTGATCGATGGCCAGGACGCCGCCAGTTTCATCCAGGCCGTGCGCCAGCTGCTCGAACAACCCGCCACCCTCTTCCTGGAGTAGCCATGGACACCCGACTCCTCATCATCGGCGGCGGCCCCGGCGGTTATGTCGCCGCCCTGCGCGCCGCCCAGCTGGGCATCGCCACCACCCTGGTGGAGGGCGTCGCCCTCGGCGGTACCTGCCTCAACGTCGGCTGCATTCCCTCCAAGGCGATGATCCATGTCGCCGAGGAATACCATCGCGCCAGCGGTCGCGCTGAGCATGGCAGCCTGGGCATCCGCCACGGCCGCCCGGAGCTGGATCTTGGCCAGGCCGTGGCCTGGAAGAACGGCATCGTCGATCGTCTCACCACCGGCGTCGCCGCGCTGCTCAAGAAGCAGGGCGTGACGGTAATCGAGGGCTGGGCCGAAATCCTCGATGGCAAGACCGTCGAGGTGCAGCGCGCCGGCGGCGATCGGCTGCGCATCCGCACCGAGCACCTGGTGCTGGCGATGGGCTCCACCTCGGTGGAATTGCCCAGCCTGCCCTTCGGTGGTCCGGTGATATCGGCCACCGAGGCCTTGTCACCCACGGAAATTCCCGACCACCTGGTGGTGGTGGGCGCTGGCTATATCGGTTTGGAACTGGGCATCGCCTATCGCAAGCTGGGCGCCCGGGTCGCGGTGGTGGAAGCCCAGTCGCGTCTGCTGCCCGGCTACGACGCCGAGCTCACGGCGCCGCTGCGGCAGCGGTTGGAACGCCTGGGCATTGAGCTGCACCTGGGCTGCACCGTCGCCGGTCTGGCCGCGGACGGCGCGGGTCTGCGGATGACTCGTGGCGACGGTCGGGAAGAGCTTCTGCCGGCCCAGCGCATCCTGGTCGCCGCCGGCCGCCGCCCCCGCACCGAAGGCCTGGAGCGCCTGCCGCTGGACTACGACGGTCGCTACATCCGCGTCGACGACGGCTGTCGTACCAGCATGACCGACGTCTGGGCCATTGGTGATCTCACCGGCGAACCCCTGCTGGCCCACCGCGCCATGGCTCAGGGCGAAGTGGTGGCTGAGCTCATCGCCGGCAAGCGTCGGCGTTTCGCCCCGCTGGCCATCCCGGCGGTCTGCTACACCGATCCGGAGATCGTGGTGGTCGGTCTCACCCCCGAGCAGGCCAAGGCCCAAGGGCTAGAGACCAAGGTCGCCAGCTTCCCCTTCGCCGCCAATGGCCGCGCCCTCACCTTGGAGGCGCCGGAAGGCTTCGTGCGGGTAGTGGCCCGCGCGGATGACCACCGCATTCTCGGCTGGCAGGCCACCGGGCAGCAGGTGGCGGAACTGGCCACGGCCTTTTCCCACAGCCTGGAGATGGGCATGCAACTGGAAGACGTGGCCGCCACCCTGCACCCCCACCCCACCCTGGGTGAGGCGGTGCAGGAGGCGGCGCTACGTGCCCTGGGCCGGGCGCTGCACCTGTGACCGACCTGCCGCGCGACAGCCTGGCCCCGGGCATCCTCGACGAGGCCCTGGCCGGGCTTTGCCGGCAAAGCGGTCAGTTGCCGGACGCCCTGCTCGCCGCGGAAGGCGTCCGGCTATCCGACCTGCTACTTGACCGCGAACGTCTCTCGGCGCCGCTGTTCGGCCAGCTGTGGTATCGCCTGGCACGGCGCTTCGATGACGAATTCTTCGCCCTGGGTCCGCGCCCGCTGCCGGCGGGCAGCTTTGCTTTTCTCTGCCAGAGCGCCCGTATGCAGCCGACCTTGGGCAATGCCCTGCGGCACAGCGCCGACTTCCTACGCCTGACCTTGGGTGTAAACCTGCGGCTGCAACGCGACGGGGAGCGGGCGACCTTGCGATTGGCACCCGGTAGTCTGCCGGGCAGCTTCGCGGTCTTTACCCTCTGGCTGATCCTGCATGGCCTGGCCTGCTGGCTGGTGGGCCGCCGGCTGCCGCTAGAGGAGATCCGTCTGACCGCTCAGACGCCGGGAGCGGACCTGCTGGCCGACTATCAGCAACGCTTCGGGCCACGGCTAAGCTTCGCCAGCGATGACGACTGCCTGGTGCTGGACGCCGCCCTGCTGGTCCTGCCGATCCGGCGCAGTGCCACGGACGCGCGGCGTTTCATCGCCGGCGCGCCGGGCAATCTGCTGGTGCACTATCGCGACGACGCCAACCTGATCGCCCGCATCCGCACCCTGTTGCGCAGCCGTGCACCCGAAGACTGGCCGGACGCCGTCGGCCTGGCGGCAGACCTGGGGCTCTCGCCCGCCACCCTGAGACGCCAGCTGGCGGCAGGCGGCCAGTCCTACCAACGCCTCAAGGACGAACGCCGGTGCCGGCTAGCCTGTCGCCAGCTGGATCAGGGCGCCCTGCCCCTGGATGAACTGGCCCTGCGCCTGGGTTTCGCCGATCCCCGCTCCTTCCAGCGCGCCTTTCGCAAGTGGACGGGCCTCAGTCCCCTGGGCTATCGCCAGCGCCAAAGTCGAGCGGGTTAGCCGTCGGCCAGCTGGGCAGCGATGGCGGCGGTGTCTATCACCGAGCGCACCTCGCGGATTCGCCCGTTCTCGAAACGATAGAAGACATGCTCGCTGAAGCGTACCCGCCTCCCGTTCACCGCCAGCCCGAACAGCTCACCACGCGGCGTGCAGTCGAAATCCAGCTGCGCGGCCAGCCAGGACGCCTCCACCACCAGCAATCGCGCGGCGAAGTGCAGATCGGGAATCGCGGCATGATCGCCTTCGAGCATGGCCTGGTAGCCCGCCAATCCCAGGGGCCGGCCATTGTGTTCGACGGCCTCGTCGACATAACGGCCCAGCTCCGCCCAGGCCTGGCGGTTGAGGCAGTCGAGGTAGGCCTGATAACGCTCGCGTAACCCGTCGACTGACACGATCTGCCTCTCCTCGTCGCTATGGCCTAGCGATGCTCGAACTTCGCCGGACGCTTCTCAACGAAGGCGGCCATGCCTTCCTTCTGGTCGGTGCTGGCGAACAGCGAATGGAAGACCCGGCGCTCGAAGCGGATGCCCTCAGCCAGACTGGTTTCGAAGGCGCGATTGACGCTTTCCTTGAGCAGCAGGGTCGCTGGCAGGGAGCGACTGGCGATACCGCGGGCGGCCTCCAGGGTGCGCTCCAGCAGCTCGTCGGCGGGAAAGACCTGGGCGACCAGGCCGGCGCGTTCGGCTTCGGCGGCCTCCAGCTGTCGACCGGTCAGACACAGCTCCATGGCCTTGGCCTTGCCCAGGGCACGGGTCAGGCGCTGGGTGCCGCCGATGCCGGGAATGACGCCCAAGGTGATCTCCGGCAGGCCGAAGCGGGCGGTGTCGGCGGCGTAGATGAAGTCGCACAGCAGCGCCAGTTCGCAGCCACCACCCAGGGCGTAGCCGGCCACGGCGGCGATCAAGGGCTTGCGGCGCTCGGCGATGCGGTCGGCGACGCGGAAATAGTCGTCCAGATAGATCTGCGGATAACCCTGCCCGGCCATTTCCTTGATGTCGGCACCGGCGGCGAAGGCCTTGGCCGAGCCGGTGAGCACCACGCACCCCACCTCGGGATCGGCGTCCAGCCGCGCCAGCATGGCGTCCAACTCAGTGAGTAGCTGGGCATTGAGGGCGTTGAGCGCCTTGGGTCTGTTGAGGGTGATGAGGGCCACACGGTCCTCGATGTCCAGCAACAGGGTGGATTCGGTAGAGGCTTCGCTCATGATCTTGTCCTTGTCTAGTCGTTGAGTTCCAGAGCCAGGGCCGTAGCCTCGCCGCCGCCAATGCAGATGGCGGCTACGCCCCGCCGCAGGCCACGCTGGCGCAGTGCCTGGATCAGGGTCACCAGGATGCGCGCGCCGGAGGCACCGATGGGATGGCCCAGGGCACAGGCACCACCGTGCACGTTCAACCGCTCCGGGTCCAGCCCCAGGGCATCCTGGGCGGCCAGCGCCACCACGGCGAAGGCTTCGTTGATTTCGAAGAGATCGACATCCGCCAATTGCCAGTCGATGCGTTCGAGCAGCGTGCGAATGGCGCCGATGGGGGCGGTGGGAAAGTCGCCTGGCGCGCCGGCATGGGCGGCATGGCCACGGATGGTCGCCAGCGGGGTCAGGCCCTCCCGCGCGGCCGTGCTAGCGCGCATCAGCAGCAGCGCCGCGGCGCCATCGGAGATGGAGCTGGCATTGGCCGCGGTCACTGTGCCGCCTTCGCGGAAAGCCGGCTTGAGCGTAGGAATCCGCGCAGGGTCGGCGCGGCGGGGTTGCTCGTCGGTGTCGAGGCGCAGGGTCTCCTTGCGCGTCACCACCTCCACCGGGACGATCTCGGCGGCGAAGGCGCCGCTGGCCTGGGCCTGACGTGCCCGTGCGAGAGACTGCTGAGCATAGGCATCCTGGCGTTCGCGGCCGATGCCCAGACGTGCGGCGCAATCCTCGGCGAAGGTCCCCATCAGGCGCCCGGGTTCATAGGCATCTTCCAGGCCGTCGAGAAACATGCTGTCGATCAGGGCGCCATGGCCAAGGCGATAGCCGCTGCGGGCCTTTTCCAGCAGATAGGGCGCACGGCTCATGCTTTCCATGCCGCCTGCCACCACCACCTCGGCGCTGCCAGCGCGCAGCAGGTCGTGACCGAGGATGGCCGCCTGCATGCCCGAACCGCACATCTTGTTCAGGGTGGTGCAGCGCGTGCTCTGGGCCAGACCGGCGCCAAGCGCCGCCTGGCGTGCCGGTGCCTGGCCGAGGCCTGCGGGCAGCACGCAACCCAGCAGCACCTCGTCGACCCGTTCCGGCGACCAACCCGCCCGCTCCAGTACGGCGCGGACCACGGTACTGCCCAGTTGCGGCGCTGACAGCGCGGCCAGCTCGCCACCCAGGGCGCCCATGGGCGTACGGGCGGCGGCGACGATGACAATGGGATCATTCATGGCGATTCTCCTAGCGCGGGGCCATGCGCAGGGCGCCGTCCAGACGGATCACCTCACCGTTGAGCATGGAGTTCTCGATGATGTGGCGGACCAGGGCGGCGAATTCCTCGCCGCGACCGAGCCGCGGCGGAAAGGGCACGTTGGCGGCCAGGGCCTCGCGGACCTCGGGGGTCATGCCGGCCATCATGGGTGTCTCGAAGACACCCGGCGCTATGGTCATGACCCGGATGCCCTGCCCGGCCAGTTCGCGCGCTGCCGGCAGGGTGAGAGAGGCGACACCGCCCTTGGAGGCCGCATAGGCCGCCTGGCCGATCTGGCCGTCGAAGGCGGCGATGGAGGCGGTGTTGATGATCACCCCGCGCTCGCCACCGGCATCGGCCTCGCCCTTGGCCATGGCGGCCGCGGCCAGGCGCAGAACGTTGAAGCTGCCCACTAGGTTGACCGTGACGATACGAGCGAAGGCGGCGAGATCATGGGGACCGTTGCGTCCGAGGATGCGGGCGCCACCGACGATACCGGCGCAGTTGACCGCGCCCTGCAGACTGCCCCAGCGGGCCAGTACGGTATCGATGGCCGCGCTCAGGGCCTCGGCATCGGTCACGTCCACCGGCAGCGCCAGGGCCCGCTCACCCAGTCGTTCGGCCTGGGCCTGCACGGCATCGGCCTGCAGATCCAACAGCGCCACCCGGGCGCCTGCCGCGGTCAGTACCTCGGCCGTAGCGGCGCCCAGGCCGGAGCCGGCGCCGGTTACCAGAAAGGTTCGCTCGTCGATGCGCATGATGACACTCCCCAGGGTGGTGTCTGCATCTTCGATCCTCGACAGAGGTCGGACAAGGGCCAGAACGCTCAGCCGTGCTGAGCGATCCGGTTCCTCGCTCACCAGGGCAGGGCTTGCCCCTGATAGTCGAGAAAGGCGCTGCCGCTTTGGCCGGCCCGGGCGTCGATAGTCGCGACCAGACCCGCGACGCTATCGGCCACCTCGACCGGCGCCTGGTCGCCACCCAGTTCGGTGCGGACCCAGCCCGGGTGCAGCGCCAGCACCGCGAAAGCCGGCTGCCGCCCAACTACCCAGCTCTGCAGCAGGCTGTTCAGCGCTGCCTTGCTGGCGCCATAGAGCGGCATCTCGGCGGCCCGCGCCAAGCTGACGCTGCCCATCTGCGAACTCAGGCAGGCCACAACCCCCTCGGCTGCCATCCGTGGCGCCAGGGCATCCAGCAACCGCAGGGGCGCCACGGCATTGGTGAGGAACAGCTCGCCCAGCTCCGCGACGCTGGCCCGCTGCCCGTTCTCTTCTGCCGGGCCCATGATGCCGGCATTGACGATCAGCCGCTCCAGCGCGCCGTCACCCAGCTCGTCCAGGAGTCGTGTGCCCAGGTCAGGATCACGCAGATCGCCGGTCACCACCCGCAACCGCCCCTTGGCGGCCGCGGCCAGGGCATCCAACGCCGCATTCGGCGTTCGCACCACCGCCAACACCCGAGCACCTTGCGCCAGATATCGCTCCACCAGCCCCAAGCCTATGCCCCGCGAGGCACCTATCACCCAGACATTCATAGCCTTCTCCTCAGTCCACCAACGTGATGCGCAAATGCCGTTTCTTGCCCAGACTCACCCGCCGGCCGGCGTCGCTCGCCGTCAGCAGGACATCGGGATCCAGCACCGGTTGCTCGTCCAGCCGCAGGCCACCGCCCTCTGCCAGCCGGCGGACCGCACTGCGCGACGGTTGCAGTCCCGCTTCGACCAGCAACTCCACCAGGGTGACGCCCGCGGCCAGCTGCCGGCGGCTCAGGACGACCTCCGGCAACTGACCCGCGCCGTCGCGAGCGGCGAACACCTCGGCGGCCGCTGCCTCGGCCTCGCGCTGGGCCCGCTCGCCATGGGCCAGTCGGGTCGCCTCGTTGGCCAGCACGGTCTTGGCCAGATTGCTTTCCGCGCCGCCCAGGGCACCGAGCCGCCGGACCTCGTCCAGCGGCAACTCGGTGAACAGCGCCAGGAAACGCTCGACATCGGCATCGTCGCAGTTGCGCCAGAATTGCCAGAAGTCGAAGGCCGACAGTCGCTCCTCGTTGAGCCAGACCGCGCCCTGGGCCGACTTGCCCATCTTGCGCCCGTCACGGGTGGCCAGCAGCGGCATGGTCAGGCCATAGAGTTGGAGACCGCCCTGCCGGCGCGACAGCTCCACACCGTTGATGATGTTGGCCCACTGGTCCGCGCCGCCTAGTTGCAGGGTGCAGCCATAGCGCCGCGACAGCTCGACGAAGTCGTAGGCCTGCAGCAGGGTGTAGCCGAATTCCTCGAAGGACAGCGAGTGCTCGCGGTCGAGACGATTCTTGATGGCATCGAAGGTGAGCAGCCGGTTGATGGAAAAATGCCGGCCGACGGCGCCGAGAAAATCCAGGTAGCCCAGGCCGTCGAGCCACTCGGCGTTGTCCACCACCTGGGCACGACCGTGGCCATCGCCCACTTCGAGATAGCGGTGAAAGGCCTTGGCGATGCCGGCCATGTTCAGGGCGATCTGGCCGTCGGTGAGTACCGGGCGACTGCTGTCGCGGAAACTGGGGTCGCCGATGCGGGTGGTGGCACCACCGATCAGCAAGAGGATGGGATGGCCAGCACGCTGCAGCCAGCGCATCAGCATCAGGCCCTGCAGATGGCCGACATGGAGGCTGTCGGCGGTGGCGTCGAAGCCGAGATAGCCGGTCACCGGCCCTGCGGCGAAGGCGCGCGCAAGGCCGTCCCGGTCGGTGGTCTGGTGGATGAAACCGCGGGCTTCGAGGGTGGTGAGCAGGTCTTGCGTGGTGCTGTCCATGGGGTCTCCTGTGGCTGGACGGTGCCAGGGAGACCGGGAGAAGTTGCCTTGACCGAGCCGCCCTAGGCGGTTCGGTCATGCAGCGCAGTACCTACCACCCGATGTTGGTCAGGTAGTAGTAATAGGCGCTGATGGGGCAAAGAAAGGTTCGCATGGGTCGCCACGCTACCGGCTCGCCTGCCGCTTGGCAACTGCGAACCGCTCGCACTGCCGCTTCGACCAGATGTCGCACCTCCTCTGGCAGCGGCTGAACGAACAGCGAGAGTGGCGTTCCGACTCCTGTCCTTTGCCAGCAGTATCGAGACGCAGAGATGAACGTACCCGCTCCACCCCGCGAGATCCCCAGCACCGGCATGGCAGTCCCAGGCGTACCTGGACATGGAAAAGCCTTTGCGTGAGAGGATCCCCCCAATGAAATGCATTACCCCAGCCAACCTGCTGTTGCTGCTGCTCTGCCTCACGGTGCTGGCCTACGCCACCGACCTGATCGGCTAGACGAGACCTGACCGTCCGGACGGTCAATCGGGTGGCATGGCAGGGCCACGGTTGCCCTCGGCCGTCTCTTGGCCTAGCGTTCAGGGCCTGTCCGTCAGAGAACTACAGCGTCATGCCCAGCCAACCCTCCAGTACCGTCGAAAGCATCGAGCTGATGGCGTCCCTGGATTCCGTCGCGGCGCTCCTGCGCGTCGTCTGTGATGTCAGCGGCCTTGGGGTCGCCACCGTCGCCGAGGTCACCGAGCAGCGCTGGATCGCCTGCGCGGTGGAGGATCGTATCGCCTTCGGCCTGCGACCCGGCGCCGAACTGGATCTCGAGTCCACCCTGTGCAACCACGTGCGCTCCTCCCACGACGCCGTGATCATCAGCGACGTGACCCGGAACCCCACCTACTGCGATCATCCGGCGCCCAGCCTCTATGGCTGGAAGAGTTATCTATCGGTCCCGGTATTTCGTCCCAACGGGACCTTCTTCGGGACGCTATGCGCCTTCGATCCCCAGCCCAGGCCGCTGCTGGAGCAGCGCTCGGTGATCGATACCCTGGACGGTTTCGCCCGCCTGCTGGGTGAATTGCTCGCCCGCGAAGAACAGCGTCGCGAAGAAAGCCCCGGTGCGCGCGTCGACCGGGATCTGACGCCCTTGCACGACCAACTGCTGGTACTGCTGGAGGAGGATCTGCAGCGTCCGCTGCAGGCGCTGGCCGCGCAGGACCTGCGCGCGGACGCATCCCAGATGCGGCACTGGCACACCGAGGCCCAGCGCCTGGCCGAACGCAGCGGCGTGGCCGCCGACTTCGTCCGCGCGCGCCTGGGCCATGGCCTGCCCCTGAAACCGGCGTTGGTTGACGGCTTCAATGAGCAGCTCCTGGGCTTGTTCGCCACGCTGCAGACGCGCTTTCCCGGGCAGACCTTGAGCAGCAAATTGCCGGCCTTACCGGCTGCCTTGCGGCTGGATCTGCCGCGAGTGCTGCAGGCGCTGGACGCCGTGCTGGAGCAGGTCGCTTCCCGCAATCCTTCTGGGGGCAACCTGTTGCTGCGTGGCGCGATCAAGGATCGCTGCTACAGCCTTATCGTGGAAAGCAGCACCGCCGTGGTGGAACCTGGCACCCTGAGTCAACTGTTCCAGCCGGCGCTGACCAGGGCCGACCTTGTGCAGCCCGCCCGCCTGGACCTGGGCCTCTATCTCGCCCAGGAAATCGCCCGCGGCCATGGCGGCAGCCTGATCGCGCGCCTGGAAGCCGGTCACTTGAGATTCCTCCTTACCCTGCCCACTGCTCTGGATTGATGTCCTTGCCCTTCCCTTCTCCCCTGCTGGTGATCCGTCACGGCGAAACCGACTGGAACGCCAGCGGTCGCCTCCAGGGTCGCCAGGACATACCGCTCAACGCGCGCGGTCGTGCCCAGGCCGAAGCCGTGGGCCTGGCCCTGCGCGACCGCCTCGACATCTCTCGCTTCACCTGCCTGAGCAGTCCGCTGCAACGCGCCAGCGTAACGCTCGATCTGATCCTGGCGCAGCTGCCAGGCACGCCAAGAAACCTGGGCCGCGATGCGCGCCTGGCGGAAAAGGCCTTTGGCGACTGGGAGGGCCTGGACATGCCCACCATCGCCCAGCGTTATCCCGAGCAGCACGCCCGCCGCGCCGCCGAGCCCTATACCTTTCGGGTATCCGGTGGCGAAAGCTATGCCGATGCCGCCGAACGGGTGCGCCCGCTGCTGGAGGAACTCCAGGGCCCCACCCTGCTGGTGGCCCACGGTGCTCTGATCCGCAGCCTGCTGGTAGCCGCCGGCCTGGCCAGCCCGGAGGTGGCGACCCGAATGGTCATCCACCAGGGCCGCTGGCTGGAGCTCACGACCGCGGGCTATGAGTGGTACAGCGCCCCGGGCTGGGGCGAACAGCCCTAACTCAGCCGGCGGGCGAATTGGCTGACCGCGCCCACCACCTGGCGGGCGCCATCCTGGATCTCGGTGATGCGCACCCCGGCGTTGCTGGCCAGGTGCAGCCCCTGCTCCGCCTGCTGCCGGCTGGCGGCCATGTTGCTGACCGCCGTCTGCGCCAGTTGCTGGTTCTGCTGCACCACCCCGACGATCTCTTCGGTGGCCTTGCTGGTGCGCCCGGCCAACTGCCGGACTTCGTCCGCCACCACCGCGAAGCCACGCCCCTGCTCACCGGCCCGGGCAGCTTCGATGGCAGCGTTGAGCGCCAGCAGATTGGTCTGCTCGGCGATGCCGCTGATGGTCTTGACGATGGCGCTGATCACCAGCGACTGCTTGCCGAGGTCTTCGATGCCGTTGGCGGCGACCTGGATCTCGTCGGCGATGCGGGTCATCACCGCCACGGTGTCCTGCACCACGGCCGCGCCCTGACGCGCGCTTTCGTCGGTGGTCTGGGAGATGTCGAAGGCGACCCGTGCGGCCTCGGCCACGGCCAGTTCCTGCTCCACCTGCTCGGTGATGACGGTGGCGAACTTGATGACCTTGTACAGCTCGCCGCGGGTGTTAAGGACGGGATTGTAGGAGGCTTCCAGCCAGACCGTGCGGCCATGGCTGTCGATGCGCTTGAAGCGACTGGCGACGTAGTCGCCACGATTGAGCCGCTCCCAGAAGACGCGATAGTCAGCGGACTCCGACTCTTCGCGGCTGCAGAACATCCGATGATGCTTGCCGACGATCTGCGCCAGCGAATAACCCATGCCCTGCAGGAAGCGCTCGTTGGCGGTGAGCACCTCGCCGGACAGGTTGAATTCGATCACCGCGGTGGAACGCAGCAGCGCATTGATGATGCCCGAGTGCTCGGTGGAGGTTTCCACCTGCTCGGTACGGTCATAGGCATAGCAGCGGATCTGTTTGACCTGGCCCTGGGTGTCGCGCACGGGCGTCCAGATCGCATAGAGCCAGGCGACGCCACCCGTCCCGCGCAGCAGCCGATAGATGCCACTGGCCTGGCGACCTTCGTTGAAGCTGCGCTTCAGATCGCCATAGCAGACCAACTTCTTCACGTAGTCCGGAATGATGTCGTCCAGGTTCCGCCCGGTGAGGCTACCCGGTGCGTAACCCAGGCACTGGGCGAAATTGTCATTGAAGTCTTCGATCCGGCCCTGGGCGTCCAGCAGTAGGCAAAGGGCGTCATTGCAGAACGCCGCGCGCAGCTGACGGTGCTCGGCCAGCTCGGCTTCGAGATCAGCGATACGGCGTTTGAGTGCGGAGTTGAACATGGGATCACCCAGGAAAGTTGTGTCTTTCTCTGGTTCGACGCGCCGCAAGATTTCTTGACCAGGTGCTGATGAACGCGGGACTCGGACACGTCAGGAGAAGCGTCGACGATGCGCTTCGCGTGGTGCCGGCTGGAAAGCGCCACGGGCTCTAGCCTGCCGCTACCGCTTTGATAACGAACTCCGCCGAGGTCGACGAAGGCGCGGGCGATCCGTTACCCGACCGCTCAGCGAAGTGACGAGCGGTCGAGTCAAATAGTCGCGAGCCCAGGCTCGGGCACGGCCTGGCGGGCCTGTCGTTCCAGGCGCTGCACCAGCGCGCCAAGATCGATCAGGGTGGCCTGGCGGCTGTTGCCCCCGGTACTTACGCCCACCCAGCTCTGCGCCCGCTGTGCCGGCATCGCCCCGCTCTCCCCGGGCAATTGCCAGCTGCGCGCCAGGGCATCCGCCCGCAGGTCGGTAAAGGCCTCGATGGCCTCCACCCGCTGTACCACGAAGCCCAGGCGCTGGCGCTGTCCTTCCACCACGATCACCTGATCGCCCGGACCGGACTCGACCCTCTGCGCACCGGCCAGGGTCCGCAGGCACACCAGGGTGATCTGCTGGCCCCGGACCTCCATCACCCCCAGCAGCCGCGGATCCCGCTGCCCAAGGCGCAGGTAGCGCGACGGCAGGGGCAAGACCTCGGCCACCTGCTCCAGCGGGACGGCGAACAGCAATTCGGCGAGAAAGGTGAGGCAGGGCTGGCGGCGGACCTGGCGCCGTTCCTCCTGCAACAGATCGCGGTCGGTGCGATAGATCCGCGCATAGGCGACCGCCGCCGCCTGGCAACCCAGGACCAGGTGATCGATCACGATCGCCGTCTCGCCATCCGCGGCACTGAAAACCCCGCACAACAGCTCGGGCCGCTCCAGGCCAAAGCCGAGCAGCGGCGCGCACTGCGCCGGATCCCGTCGCCACATGCCGAGCAGCCGCTCGAAACCGAAGGCCACCCGATACTGACCCTGGTCGCCCGCCGCCAGCACCAGCAGCTGCTCACGGCGATTGTGCGCGGGCGTGGTCAGCCCCAACAGCGCGGACAGCTCCAGCACCGGCAACGTCTGGCCGCGCAACTGCACCTGGTGGCGACAGCTGTCGCTGGCGAATTCGCTGGGCGCCAGCTGCGGTCGATCCACCAGCTCCTGCACCACCGCCGCATCCAGGCAGAGGCGACGCCCATCGCATTCGAACAGCAGATAGAGCCGCTCGCCGTCCTTGCCGGCGCTGGCCCGCTGCCGATGGGCGCGGGGCACATCGGCGCTGACCTCGAAGCCTGGCAAGACGGCCAGCGCCTCCAGATCCAACAGATGCACCAGCCGGCCGCTTTCCGGGCGCAGGTGGACCTGCCCCAGGAGGCGCCCGGGTGCCCCCTGCAACTGCACGATGGCGTCCGCCGGCAGCCTGAGGGTATCCACCACGTTATCGATGGCCAGGCCGAAGCGACCGCCGCCCTGGCGAATCACGGCGATCCGGCGCTCGCGCTCGACCGGCGGCACTCCCAGCAAGCCATGGCCATCCACCAGCGGCAACGGCTGACCGCCCAGCTCGAAGAGACCGAGCAGCCAGGGCACCGGACTCGGATGGGCGGCCAGGCGGTCCGGCCAGGGCACCACGCGTTCCAGGGCCTGGGCGGGCAAGGCGACTTCCAGTTCGCCGATCCGCACGACACCCCGCGTCACGAACGCGCGCCGCCGACGATGGGCGCCACCGTGGTGGCCGCATCGAGCTCCTGGATCAACTGATTGACCCGCGCCGCATCGTCGAGCTGGGCGGCGGTGGAGCCGTTGATCGCCTCGATGGACTGCTGGGTCTTGCCCACCCCTTCGGCGATCAGCCCGAAGGCCTCGCCCACGCTGCGCGAGATTTCGCTGCCCTGGGCGATGCTCTTGACCGATTCCAGGATCAGCTTGTTGATCTCCTTGGTCGCCTGGGACGACTTCTCGGCCAGCTTGCGCACCTCGTCGGCCACCACCGAGAAGCCTAGGCCATGCTCACCAGCGCGGGCGGCTTCGATGGCCGCGTTGAAGGCCAGCATGTTGGTCTGGTTGGCGATATCGCTGATCACCTGGACGATGTCCTGGATGCCGCCGGCGGTGGTGCCTATGGCCGCCATGGCGTCCAGCGAGCGCGTCAAGGTCAGGGAGCCGCGTTCCGCTTCCTCCAGCGTACGGCGGGCCATGCGGTTGGCGTCGTCGGTGGTCTCGGCGATCTGGTTGATGGAGCGGGTCAGGGCGTGCAGCGAGAGATTCATCTGCTCGATCTTCTGCCGCACATGCTGCTCCATCTCCACCTGGCGGGTGATGTCGGTGGCGAACTTCACCACCTTGTGCACCTGGCCTTCGGCATCGAAGATCGGGTTGTAGGTGGCCTGGATCCAGATGCGCTGACCGAACTTGCTCAGGCGCATGAAGCGGCCGCCGAACACCTCGCCCTGAGCCAGCCGCGCCCAGAATTCGCGGTACTCGCTGGAGGCGACGTGGTCGGCCTCGCAGAAGATGCGGTGGTGCTGACCGCGGATCTCCTCCAGGCGATAGCCCAGGGTCGCCAGGAAATTGCGGTTGGCCTCGAGGATCTTGCCGGTCAGGTCGAATTCGATCACCGCCTGGCCGCGGTCGACGGCCGCCACCTTGCCGGCATAGTCGCTGTTGCGAATCTGGCTTTCAGTGATGTCCACGGCGAACTTCACCACCTTGCACGGCTTGCCGTCGGCGTCGAAGATGGGGTTGTAGGTGGCCTGGATCCAGATCTCCTCACCCCGGCTGTTGCGCCTCTTGTACACCCCGGCGTCGAATTCGCCGCGCGCCAATTTATCCCAGAACAATCGGTACTCGGCCAAACGGGCGTAGTCGTCGGAGCAGAAGAGGCGGTGGTGTTTGCCCACCACCTCGTCGGACTGGTAACCCAGGGCCAGCAGGAAGTTGCGGTTGGCGGTGAGCACCGTGCCGTCGACGGAGAACTCGGCGATGGCCTGGGATCGGTCGATGGCCGCCACCTTGCCTTCGTAGTCGCTGTTGCGCAGCTGGCTCTCGGTCACGTCGCTGGCGAACTTGACCACCTTGTAAGGCTTGCCCTCGGCGTCGAGGATGGGATTGTAGGTCGCCTGGATCCATACCTGGTGGCCGTCGCTGGCGCGTCTCTTGTACAGGCCGGCATCGAAGTCGCCCCGACCGAGTTTTTCCCAGAACAGGCGATAGCCCGGCGAACGGGCATGCTCGGGTTCGCAGAAGATCCGGTGATGCTTGCCACGTACCTCGTCCAGGCTGTAACCCAGGGCGGACAGGAAGTTTTCGTTGGCGGAGAGGATGTTGCCGTGCAGATCGAATTCGATCACCGCCTGGGCGCGGTCGATGGCGGCCATCTTGCCTTCGAATTCGGCAGCCTGCAGTTGCGCGTCTGTGACATCAGTGGCGAACTTCACCACCTTGTAGGGACGACCGTCGCTGTCGAGGATGGGATTGTAGGTGGCCTGGATCCAGATCGGCCGGCCATCCCGGCGGATGCGCTTGTAGACCCCAGTATCGAAGAGACCCTGCCCCAGGCGATTCCACAGCAGCGCGTATTCTGGCGAACGGGCATAGTCGGCCGGGCACATCAGGCTGTGATGGCGGCCGCGCAACTCCTCCAGCGCATAGCCGGTCATGCCGAGGAAATTGTCGTTGGCCCAGAGCACATTGCCCTGCAGGTCGAATTCGATCACCGCCTGAGAGCGGTGAATGGCAGCGATCTTGCCCTCGTACTCCACCGCCTGCAGGCGACTCTCGGTAATGTCGGTGGCGAACTTGATGATACGCTGCGGTCGTCCCTCGGCATCCAGCAGCGGATTGTAGGTCGCGCGGATCCACCTCAAGCTGCCATCCTTGTGCTGGCGCCGATAGACGCCGCTGTGGAACTCGCCGCGCCCCAGGGTCTGCCAGAACTGCTGATAATCCTCGCTCTCCACCACCCCTGGCGGGCAGAACAGACGATGATGCCGGCCGCTGACTTCCTCCAGGCGATAACCGAAGGCCTGCAGGAAGTTGTCATTGGCGTGCAGCACCGTGCCTTGCAGATCGAATTCGATCACTGCCAGGGAACGGTCCAGCGCCTGACGCAAGGCATGATAGGCGGAGGTATCGTCGACAGTGACAGATTCGGAAAACATGGGCAGCTCCAGGAAGGGGACTCGACAATCAGGCTATCGGCAATCGCGATAACAAATTGAACGCTGCCTATCCTAGAACTGTTTTCCGCTGGTGGAATCGCCAATGGTCGTCCGACGAACGACCCCCATGCTGGCCAGACGCCTTCAGACCACCAGCTTGGTGCCTATGACCAATAGCATGACTGCCAGACAGGGCCGCAGCACGCCATCGGGTACCCTCCCCGACAGGTGACTGCCCAGGAAGATGCCTGGCAGTGAGCCCAACAGCAGAAAACCCAGCACATGCCAGTCCAGGTTGCCCAGGCCGGCGTGGCCAAGCCCTGCCACCAGGGTCAGGGGCACCGCATGGGCGATCTCGGTGCCGACCAGGCGCCGAGTCGCCATCAGCGGATAGAGCAGGAACAGCGCCACCGTGCCCAGGGCGCCGGCGCCGATGGAGGTCAGGGTCACCATGAAGCCCAGCACCGCACCGGTCAGCACCGTGAGGGCATTGAGACGCCCCGTACTCAGGTGAAATCTGTCGCCGGCATGCCGGCTGGCGAAGGCGAAAATCTGTTGCTTGAACAGGATGGCCAGGGCGGTCAGCAGCAGCACGATACCGAGGGCATGCTTGATGAGCGCATTGGTGGCGTGTTGGTCACCCGGGAGCAAAGCCAGCGCGAGGAGTGTGAGAGCCGCGGCGGGTACGCTGCCAGCGGCCAGCCAGCCGGTCACCGTCCAATCGATGTTGCGATTACGTTGATGGACGAAGACGCCGCCCGCCTTGGTGATGGCGGCATAGAGCAGATCGGTGCCCACGGCCGCGGCCGGGTTGATGCCGAACCAGAGCAGAATGGGCGTCATTAGGGACCCACCGCCTACCCCTGTCATACCCACGATGAAACCTACCACCAGCCCCGCGATCACGAAGCCCATTGCCCCAACTTCCATTACAGCCCCAATTGCCGTTGTCGGCTCAT
Source organism: Pseudomonas sp. 313 (assembly GCF_000316965.1). NCBI lineage: Bacteria > Pseudomonadati > Pseudomonadota > Gammaproteobacteria > Pseudomonadales > Pseudomonadaceae > Pseudomonas > Pseudomonas sp. 313. The sequence goes on along the minus strand of NZ_ANBZ01000096.1, from coordinate 69,040 downwards.
CTTGCGGCCGCACAGGATAACCACTCAGGTTATGCCGGGGTATATTGAAAGAGTCTTTGCTTATAACAGCTGGAACTATGAATCAGCCGTCATCGTGGGCGACGGGCGTCCAGATAGGCCAGGACTTCCTCATCGCCATAGCCCGCACGTCGCGCATGGGCCTCAATGGCCGCGCGGCAAGCGGGATCGGTGATGGTCGCCGGCATTGAGGCGCCGCAGGGCGCCAGTGCGGCCTGGGCCAGGAAGCTGTCCAGATCCTGCTTGTGTTCGTCAGCGACGGCGTGGGTGCCCGTGGTGGGCGCATGCGCTGCGACTGGCGGCGTAGTGGTCGCCACGACGGCGGGCTCGCTGGCTGTCGAATCGCCTTTGTGCGTGGTCGCCACCGCAGCCACCACCAGCAGGCCAAAGCCTGCCGTCAACACCAGCAACTTGCGTGTCGAACTTCCGCTCATGATCTCTTCTTCCCTCTAAAAAGCTTACCGTCCTGGACCTGAAAGCGACCTGGGCCGCCTAACGTCCGACTTTTGACCAATCGAATTGGACAATATTTTTCCAGCTTGTGTTCAGCCCAAGGCGGGTCATGCCACACTCGGCGGCATCAGGAGACAGGAGCGGCTCATGCAGCAGAAGGATTTCGTCGGCCCCCGTTTGCGCCAGCTCAGCGCCGATCTCTCGCTCGCCGATCGACTGGCCGAGAGCGCTCAAATCGATCTCAACGCCGATCTCAAGCGCCGGGTCCGGGATGACCTCGAACGGGCGCTGCGGGAGATCGGGCAGCTCAGCGAAGAGCAGACCCTCTGGCTGAACTGGGCGAACACCTAACCCAGGCACGTCCAACGTCGTCGCGCTGTAACGCGCGGCTGCTATCTGTAGCGGCATCCACCCTCTGGAGCCGAGCATGAAAGCGGAATACGAAATCAGTGACGACATCGCCCAGTTCGTCGGCGGCGCCTTGATCAGCCTGGTATTGCTCAGTGGCGGAGCCATCGGCGGCGCCTGCTTCCTGCTGGCCGAGACGCTTGGTTGACCGCCCGCCGCCTACCCCCTAGCTAGCGTCAGGGCTACGCAGCCATTCTTGAGCGAATGCCTGGCCGCCTACCCGGCTGACATCCATTGATTCATAGGCAACTTGCATTGCGCTGAGGGCGCATTACTCTTGAAAGGTGACAGTAACAATTAGCGCACACAGTTAAGAGGTCGGATCATGCGAACCCAACTGACCCGCTCGATCACCCTGTTCGACGCCGCTCGCCCCCAGGCGCAAGCCAAAGATGAGTCGGCGGTGCCCGCCGATAACGGTTTTACCGGTCGCACCAACCAGCGGTGGACGGCAACCTTTCTCTGCGGCACCGCCCTGGCGTTCGTCTTCTGCGCGCCACTGTTCCGGCATCTACACTAGCTCTGCTGGCCGATAGCAGCTATTCGGGAACGGTGCGCAACCATGGCGTTCCAGCTGCTAGCTGAATCGCGGGCACAAAAAAACCGGCGCTGGGCCGGTCTCTTGCTGTGCATCTTGAATGGTGCGGACGGAGAGACTCGAACTCTCACACCTTGCGGCGCCAGAACCTAAATCTGGTGTGTCTACCAATTCCACCACGTCCGCGAGACGCTTGAAAGACGAACGCCAGACACGAGGTCTGGCGTTCGCTGAATATGGGGTGGACGATGGGAATCGAACCCACGACACCAGGAGCCACAATCCTGTGCTCTACCAACTGAGCTACGCCCACCATATCTTACCTGCTTGCCGTCGCCGAACCGCCAATGGCGCGCCCGGCAGGACTCGAACCTGCGACCATCCGCTTAGAAGGCGGATGCTCTATCCAGCTGAGCTACGGGCGCCTGTTACGGCAGCTGCCCTAGCAGAGACTTCCTTGGTGAAAAGTCTCTTGCCTGGCCCTTGTCAGTGACTTGGGCTGTGCTCGGCAAGCGGGGCGAATGTTATAAAGCTCCCGCAGGTCCGTCAACTAATTTTTTAAAAATTTTTAAGCAGAAAGAATGAGTTAGCCGCCACAGAGGCTTCTCTGTTGCCAGCGGGCCCGTCCATGCGAAAATAGCCGACCCTTTTCCGTCACCACCAGAAATCGCCCATGACCGCCCAACTGATCGACGGCAAGTCCATTGCCGCCCGCCTGCGCCAGGATATTGCCCAGCGAGTCTCTCAACGTCGTAGCGCCGGCCTGCGCGCCCCTGGCCTCGCCGTCATCCTGGTCGGCACCGATCCCGCCTCGCGCGTCTATGTGGCGCACAAGCGCAAGGATTGCGAAGAGGTCGGTTTCGACTCCTATGCCCATGACCTGCCGGCCAGCACCACCCAGGCCGAGCTGGAAGCCCTGATCGACCGGCTCAACGACGACACCAGCGTCGACGGCATCCTGCTGCAGCTGCCCCTTCCCGCGCACCTGGATGCTACCCAGCTGCTGGAGCGCATCCGTACCGACAAGGACGTGGACGGCTTCCACCCCTACAACCTGGGTCGTCTGGCGCAGCGCAACCCCCAGCTGCGCCCCTGTACGCCCAAGGGCATCATGACCCTGCTGCACAGCACCGGCGTCGACCTCTATGGTCTGGATGCGGTGGTGGTCGGCGCCTCCAACATCGTCGGCCGTCCCATGGCGCTGGAATTGCTATTGGCCGGCTGCACCGCCACCGTGACCCACAGATTCACCCGCTCCCTCGAACACCATGTCAGCCAGGCCGATCTGGTGGTGGTGGCCGTGGGCAAGCCCGGACTGGTCAAGGGTGAATGGATCAAGCCCGGCGCCATCGTCATCGACGTCGGCATCAATCGCCAGGCCGATGGCCGCCTGGTCGGCGACGTGGAATACGAAAGCGCCTGCGAACGCGCCAGCTGGATCACCCCGGTTCCGGGCGGCGTGGGCCCCATGACGCGGGCCTGCCTGCTGGAAAATACCCTGTACGCAGCCGAGCAGCTGCACAGCTAGCAAAACGGGCCCCGCGGGGCCCGTTCTTCATTCGGCCAGGTTTCAGGGCAGCCAGGACTTCACGCGATCCGGATGGGCCGCGATCCAGGCCTTGGCGGCCTCTTCCGGCTTCTTGCCCTCTTCCACGGCCAGCATCACCTCGTTGACCTCACCGGGTTGCCAGGCGAACTTCTTCAGGAAATCCCAGACTGGCTTGGCCTTGGCTTCCAGGGCCGGGTTGGCCACGGTGTCCACGTGCTCGGAACCGCCGAACACGCCCTTGGGATCTTCGAGGAACTTGAGTTTCCACTTGGCGAACATCCAGTGCGGCACCCAGCCCGTCACCACGACGGCCTTCTGGTCCTTTTCGGCGCGGGTCAGCTCGGCGATCATGCCGCTGCCCGAACTGGCCACCAGCTTGTAGTCCAGACCGTAGTCCTTGATCGCCTGGTCGGCCTTGAGCATGACCCCGGCACCGGCGTCGATGCCGACGATACGGCCACCGAAGTCGGCCTTCTGCGCCTGCAGATCGGCGATGCTGTTGGCCTTGACGTATTCCGGCACGATCAGACCGATCTTGGCGTCGGGTGTATTGACGTTCAGATTGACCACCTGGTCCTTCATCTTGTCGTAATAGGCACCATGGGTGACCGGCAGCCAGGCGGACAACATGGCATCGAGCTTGCCGCGCGCGACGCCCTGCCACATGATGCCGGCGGCGACCGGCATGAGCTTGACCTCGTAGCCCAGATTCTGGCGGATCACTTCAGCTGCGGTGTGGGTCGTGGCCACGCTATCGGCCCAGCCATCGACATAGCCGATGGTGATTTCGGGCTTGGCCGCCTGAGCCAGGCTCATGGCCGAGGTCAGCGCGACACCGAGTCCTATTCCCAACAGTTTCTTCACCATGCTCATGCAGCAGTCCTCTCGCTATGGAAGTCGGGCGGTTGCCCCACCCCCATCATTCGGGCAATGCAAGATGGCCACTACCGCCTGGACGACGCATAACGACCGGTTAGCGACAGGAGCTGCACTTTCCGCGACATCCGATGTCGCTTGACGCAGCCCGTCGACCGCTCTGTAATCGACGCCTCGCAGAAACCTGCGGCTGCCGATGCAACCTATTGGCGGACCGTTGTCTTACCTACGCTCTCAAGCCCTCTGAAAGGACTCTGTCCATGCGTCTTCCGTTGCGCGTCGCCGCCCTGCTGGGCGCGCTGTTTTCCGGCCTCTGGGGTACCGCGCACGCGGCCGCCGAAGTGGATGCCGCCACCTATGGCTATCCACTGGTCAATCCTTTCGAAGCCACCATCGTCACCACCCCAGAAAAATTCCGGCCCGAGCTGCCGCCCGAAAGCACCATCGACCAGGACGACTACAGCCTCAACCTGCGTCCCGAGCGGGAGTATCAGCTGCCTGGCAACTTCTGGCCGGTGAAGAAATTCCATTACCGGCTCGCACGGCAGGACCATCCGGCCCCGCTGATCTTCCTGATCGCCGGCACCGGGGCCAACTACTCCTCCAGCACCCAGGAATACCTGAAGCGGCTGTATTACGCGGCCGGTTACCACGTGGTGCAGCTGTCGTCGCCCACCAGCTGGGACTTCATGGTGTCGGTATCGCGCACTGCCACGCCGGGCTACACGCCGCATGATGCCGAAGATCTCTATCGCGCCATGCAGGCGGTGCGCGCCCAGCATCCCAAGCTGCCGGTCACCGACTATTACCTGACCGGCTACAGCCTGGGCGGCCTGGATGCCGCCTTCGTCTCCTATCTCGACGAGACCCAGCGCAGCTTCAACTTCAAGAAGGTGCTGATGGTGAATCCGCCGGTCAACCTGCTGACCTCGGTACGCAACCTGGATCGCCTGGTACAGACCGAAGTGAAGGGCGTCACCAACAACCGCACCTTCTATGAGCTGATCCTGTCCAAGCTGACCCGCTACTTCCAGGAGAAGGGCTACGTCGACTTCAACGACGCCGTGGTCCGCGACTTCCAGCGCTCGCCGGAGCGACTGAGCAACGAAGAGCTGGCCATGCTGATCGGCTCGTCCTTCCGTTTCTCCGCGGCGGACATCGCCTTCACCTCCGACCTGATCAACCGGCGCGGCCTGATCACCCCGCCGACCTACCCGATCAGCGAGGGCACCAGCCTGACGCGCTTCTTCGCCCGTTCGCTGCAGTGCGACTTCGACTGCTACATGACCGAGCAGGTCATGCCGTTCTGGCAAAAGAACTTCAAGGGGCAGAACCTCGACGATCTGGCGCGCAAATCCAGCCTCACGGCGCTGGAAGACTATCTGAAGAGCAGCTCCAAGATCGGCGTCATGCACAATGCCGACGACATCATCCTCGGCCCGGGCGACCTGGGTTTCCTGCGCAAGACCTTTGGCGATCGCTTGACCGTCTACCCCCACGGCGGCCATTGCGGCAATCTCAACTACCGCGTCAACGCGAACGCCATGCTGGAGTTCTTCGCCCGTGGTTAAGTCCCTGCTCGCTCTTCTCCTGATGGCCAGTGCCTCGGTATTCGCTGCCGAATCGAGCCCGCCGCCCTCCTCCACCCTGACCATCGGCTCGGACACCATGCCGGCCGCTCCTGTGGGCGCCGACGGCTTCAGCAATCCGCTGTCGACCCTGAAGTACAACCCGGGGCTGGATCAGCGCGAATTCGAACGGGCCTCCCTGGTCGCACTGGACGTCTACGATCCTTTCGAATCCTGGAATCGCCACGTCTACCACTTCAACTATCGGCTGGACGAGTGGGTCCTGCTGCCGGTGGTCAATGGCTATCGCTGGATCACCCCGCGCTTCGTGCGTTCGGGCGTGAGCAACTTCTTCAGCAACCTGGGCGACGTCAACAACCTGCTCAACAGCGTGCTGCAGTTCAAGGGCCGCCGCGCCCTGGACACCACCGGCCGGCTGCTGCTCAACACCACCGTCGGGGTGTTCGGCCTGTGGGATCCAGCGACCCGGGTGGGGCTGATCAAGCAGCCGGAAGACTTCGGCCAAACCCTCGGCTTCTATGGCGTGGGCGATGGTCCTTTCCTGATGCTGCCGGTCCTCGGCCCGTCCAACCTGCGCGACACCGGCGGCTTGGCGGTGGACTTCGCCGCCGAGGCGCAGATCAACTTCCTCAACGTCAGCGACGAAAGCGGTCGCCACCCGGAGATCATGGTGCTGCGCGGCATCAACCTCAGGTACGTGACCGACATGAGATACGGCCAGCTCAATTCGCCCTTCGAGTACGAGAAGATCCGCTATTTCTACACCAAGGCGCGGGAACTGCAGATCGCCGAATAAGGCCTAGGCGTTGGCGAGAAAGGCCCGCAGCTCCGGCAGGCGGGCCTGCGCATCGGCCCGCCCCAGCGCCATCAGCTCCTGGCAGTAGGGGGCCTCGAACAGCAGATAGCTGAGCAGGGCGCTGCCTGAAGGCCGATTCACCCAACCCCCCGCAACAACTGCCGCAACGCCGGCGGCAGGCGCTTGCGGTGCCGGGTGGCGATGTCGCCCAGTGGCTGGCTGGGTGAGATCACCAGCATCTCCACCGGTCGGCACAGGCGACCACTGACCGGATCTCCCGCCGGCAGCGCATTGCTCAGCAGGTTGAGGCGGCGCAGGGTTTCGGTATCGCTGTCCAGGGCATCGACAAAGGTGCTGTTGAGCAGGTGGCCGCCGATCTGCGCCACGGTCGGCGGCCGGCCCTGCACGCCATGCTCCTGGCCACCCGGCGCGCCCAGCCCTATCACCAGGATGCGATCCGCGCCCAGATGCAGCGCCGGACTGATGGGCGCCGTCTGCCGGACCGAGCCATCGCCCAGGAACTCACGCCCCACCTTCACCGGCGGAAAGAACAGCGGAATGGCCGTGCTGGCCAGCAGGTGGTCGACCGCCAGCCGCGCCGGCACCCCGACGCGCCGATGGCGGAACCAGGGATCGAGGACGCCCTGACTCTGGTAGAAGGTCATCGCCTGTCCCGAGGCATAGCCGAAGGCGGTCACCGCCACCGCTCGCAGCGCGCGCTGGCGCAAGGCCGCGGTGATGCCGGAGAAATCCAGCTCGCGGCTGAGCAGCGCCCGCAGGGGCGCGTTGTCGAGCAGCGCCAGCGGTTCCTGCCGCCAGGCACCGAACAGGGTCTGCAAGCCGAAGCGCGCCGCCTGGCGGGTCACCCCGCCCCAATCGCTGCGATAGATCATCGCGGTTTCCAGGCCCGACCAGACCGCGGCCAGGCGCTCCACCGCGCGACCGAAATCCAGGGCGCCGCAGCCCAGCACCGCCGCGTTGAGGGCACCGGCCGAGGTGCCGACCAGAATGGGAAAGGGATTCTCGGAGCGCACCGCCAGGGTATCCGCCACCACCTGCAGCACCCCGACCTGATAGGCGGCCCGCGCGCCACCGCCGGCCAGAATCAGCCCCGTGCGCTGCTCGGCGGCCGGGCTCATCTAGCGCCTCTTCTTCGGATACAGCTTGGGCTCGCCAGGCGGGCGGGTCTTGAACCGCCGGTGGGCCCAGAGGTATTGCTCGGGCAGCTGGCTGACGCAGCGTTCCACCCACCGATTGATGCGCAGGCAGTCGGCCTCCTCGCTCTCGCCGGGGAAATCGGCCAGGGGCGGATGGATGACCAGGCGGTAACCCGATCCATCCGCCAGGCGCTCCTGGGTGAAGGGCAGCACCCTGGCCCGGCCCAGGCGGGCGAACTTGGTGGTGGCGGTAACGGTAGCGGCGGGAATGCCGAACAGTGGCACGAACAGGCTCTGCTTGGCGCCGTAGTCCTGGTCGGGCGCGTACCAGATGGCGCGACCGGCCCGCAGCACCTTGAGCATGGTACGCACGTCCTCGCGCTCGATGGCGGTGGCGTCCAGGTTGTGGCGCTCGCGACCGCTACGCTGGATGAAGTCGAACAGCGGATTCTTGTGCTGGCGGTACATGCCATCGATGGTATGCCGCTGACCGAGCAGCGCCGCGCCGATTTCCAGGGTGGTGAAATGCAGCGCCATGAGGATCACGCCCTGCCCGTCGCGCTGAGCGGCCTGCAGATGTTCGAGGCCTTCGATATGGGCCAGCCGGGCCAGGCGCCGGCGCGGCCACCACCAGCTCATGGCCATTTCCAGCAGGGCCATGGCGCTGCTGGCGAAGTTGCGCCGCAACAGCCGATCGCGCGCCCGCTCGTCGAGCTGGGGAAAACAGAGTTCCAGATTGCGGCGAGCGATGGCCCGGCGCTGGCCGGCGACGTGGTAGAAGATCCAGCCGAGGCCCTGGGCGAGACGCAGCAGCACGCCATAGGGCAGTTGCACCAGCAGCCAGAGCAGGCCAAGCCCCAGCCAGAGCGGCCAGTACCGTGGATTGAGAAAGGCGAGGCGGAAAGACGGCCGCTCCATCGGAACTCCTGCATGAAAAAGTCGCGCCATTCTACAGGCCTCGCGCAGATTTCCCGTAGCCTTCACAGTCACGGCCCCCCACACCCGGTGAGGGTTGCGGCACGCGGGGCATCCCGCTATAAGTCCCGCCATCCAAGCACAAGTACCCACCATGACCGCAGCCGATCCTTCCGAAAGCGACTCCGTCTTCCAGCTCAAGGGCAACATGCTCGCCGTGACCGTGCTGGAGCTTCTCCGCAACGACCTGGGGCGCCTGGACCGGCAACTGGCCCAGAAGGTCGCCCAGGCGCCCAATTTCTTCCAGGAAACGCCGTTGGTGCTGGGCCTGGACAAACTCGCCGAGGACGCCGGCCCGCTCGACCTGGGCGCCCTCCTCGATCTCTGCCGTCGCCACGGCCTGCGTACCCTGGCGTTGCGCGCCAGTCGCAGCGGGGATCTGGCCGCCGCCAACGACTACGACCTGCCGATCCTGCCGCCCAGCTCCGGCGGTCGTGAGCGCCAGGTCGACCCACGTGACCGCGAACCGGTCAAGCCAGCCGAACCTGTCGTACCGCCCGCCCCGGCGATCAATCCGACCAAGATCATCACCGCGCCGGTGCGCGGTGGGGTGCAGCTCTATGCCCCGGCCGGAGACCTGGTGGTACTGGCGCCGGTCAGCCCGGGCGCCGAGTTGCTCGCCGACGGCAACATCCACGTCTACGGCCCCATGCGTGGCCGAGCATTGGCGGGCGTAAAAGGTGATACTAAAGCGCGGATTTTCTGCCAGCAGCTGACCGCGGAACTGCTCTCCATCGCCGGCCAGTACAAGGTCGCCGAAGACCTGCGACGCCATCCGCAATGGGGCAATCCGGTACAGGTCGCTTTGGTGGGAGATGTGTTGAACATCACCCGCCTTTAACGGATAATTTCGCGAATTTTTCGCAATTGGCGCCTAAACCGCCAAGGGCAATACGAAGCGCGACACTGCCTGCAATCTCGTCACCGAGGGCACCGAGTCGCTTCAGTTATTACTTTCGATCAAGGTGAATCAGTTTGGCCAAAGTACTCGTAGTCACCTCCGGCAAGGGCGGCGTCGGCAAGACCACCAGCAGCGCTGCCATCGGTACCGGTCTCGCTCTGCGCGGCCACAAGACCGTCATCGTCGACTTCGACGTTGGCCTGCGTAACCTCGACCTGATCATGGGTTGCGAGCGCCGGGTGGTGTATGACTTCGTCAACGTGATCAACAACGAAGCCACCCTGAGCCAGGCCCTGATCAAGGACAAGCGCCTCGAAAACCTGTTCGTGCTGGCTGCCAGCCAGACCCGCGACAAGGACGCCCTGACCCAGGACGGCGTCGAGCGCGTGATCAACGAACTCAAGCAGACCTTCGACTTCATCGTCTGCGACTCTCCCGCAGGGATCGAGAAGGGTGCCCACCTGGCGATGTACTTCGCCGACGAGGCCATCGTGGTCACCAACCCCGAGGTCTCCTCGGTGCGTGACTCCGACCGCATGCTCGGCCTGCTGGCCAGCAAATCGCGCCGCGCCGAAAAGGGCGAAGAAGCCATCAAGGAGCACCTGCTGCTGACCCGCTACAACCCCGAGCGTGTCACCAAGGGCGAGATGCTTGGCGTCGAGGACGTGGAAGAGATCCTGTCCATTCGCCTGCTCGGCGTGATCCCCGAATCCCAGGCGGTGCTCAAGGCCTCGAACCAGGGCATTCCGGTGATTCTCGACGAACAGAGCGACGCCGGTCAGGCTTACAGTGATACCGTGGAGCGACTGCTCGGCAAGGAAGTGGCCTATCGCTTCCTCGACGTGAAGAAGAAAGGCTTCCTGCAACGTCTGTTCGGGGGTGGTGCCGAATGAACATCTTCGACTTCTTTCGCGACCGGAAGAAGCAGAACAGCGCTTCGATAGCCAAGGAACGGCTACAGATCATCGTGGCCCACGAGCGTGGTCGCCACGAGCAGCCGGACTATCTGCCGCAGCTGCAGAAGGACCTGCTGGAAGTGATCCGCAAGTACGTGCCGATCGAGCAGGACCAGATCCAGGTAGAGCTGGAAAACCAGGGCAGCTGCTCCATCCTCGAACTCAACATCACCCTGCCCGACCGCTAACGCGAACCAGGCAGGACAGCGGCGGCCCCAGGGCCGCCGTTGGCGTTTAAGCCCTGTCGAATTTCCGGGCACCTGCCAAGCGGACGCCAGGATTCGAAACCATGGCCTCTAGGAATCCCATGCCTCTCTCCAACATCCGCATCATTCACCAGGACGACGCCCTGCTGGTGGTCGACAAGCCCACCCTGCTGCTGTCGGTCCCCGGTCGCGCCGAAGACAACCGCGATTGCCTGGTGACCCGCCTGCAGGACAACGGCTATCCAGAGGCCCGCATCGTCCATCGACTGGACTGGGAGACCTCCGGGGTCATCGTGCTGGCGCGGGATGCCGACAGCCATCGCGAGCTGTCGCGACAGTTCCATGATCGGGAAACGGAAAAAGCCTACACCGCGCTCTGCTGGGGCGCGCCGGAGGCCAATAGTGGCCGCATCGAATTGCCGCTGCGCTACGACCCGCCGACCAAGCCGCGCCATGTTGTGGATCACGAACTGGGCCGCCATGCCCTGACCTTCTGGCAGCTGCTGGAGCGCCACGGCCACTACAGCCGGGTGGAACTCACCCCCATCACCGGACGGTCGCATCAGCTGCGGGTCCATATGCTAAGCATCGGTCATCCGCTGCTGGGCGATCAACTCTATGCCGAGGGCGAGGCCCTGGCGGCCCAGCCGCGGCTCTGCCTGCACGCGCGCCTGCTGACGCTGACCCATCCCCTCTCGGGCGAGCGCATGAGCTTTACCAGTCCCGCGCCTTTCTGACCGTCGGTGCTGGCATACTGAGGCGCTCAGCCAAAGGAGTGCCTCTTGTCCTCCTGGACCTCCTACTACGCCGCCACCGCCCAGGGTGCCCCGCGCGACACCCTGCTGCAGGCGCTCGCCTGCTGGTCGAGTCCGCCAGGATTGGCGCTGGATCTGGGCTGTGGCACCGGACGCGATACCCTCGTCTTGCTGGAACGCGGCTGGCAGGTGCTGGCGGTGGATGCCGAGGCCGAAGCCCTGAGCGGATTGCGCCAGCGCGTGCCGGTCCTGCTGCAGGCCCGTCTGGAGACCCGCCAAGAGCGCTTCGAGACGGCCAAAATTCCCCGCTGCGACCTCGTCAATTCCAGCTTCGCCCTGCCCTTTTGCGAACCGGCGCGTTTTCCCGCGCTCTGGACCAGGATCACCGCGGCCGTGCGCCCGGGTGGTCTGTTCTGCGGCCAGCTCTTCGGCGAGCGGGACAGCTGGGCCAGCAGGGGCGTGACGGTCGTCGCCGCCGCTGCCCTGGAGCAGCTGCTCCAGGACTGGCAAGTCCTCCAGCATGTCGAGGAGGAAGAGGACGGCCACACCGCGGTCGGACGGTCGAAGCACTGGCACATCCACCACCTGGTGCTGCAGCGCCGTTGAGCCTGGGCGCTACGCTCGACTCCCCTTGGTCCAGAACCTAGACTGGACGCCTTGTCGTCCGGAGTCGTCCATGCGTACCGATCAGATCCAAGGCCTCATCGATTTCCTCTCCACTTCGCCCACGCCCTTCCACGCCACCGCGGCCCTCGCCCGCCGTCTCGAAGCCGCCGGCTACCAGCGCCTGGACGAACGCGAAAGCTGGTCCGTGCAGCCGGGTGGCCGCTACTACGTCACCCGCAACGATTCCTCGCTGATCGCCGTGCGCCTGGGCGCCCAGCCACTGGAGCGCGGCCTGCGCCTGGTCGGCGCCCATACCGACAGCCCCTGCCTCAAGGTCAAGCCGCAGCCGGAGCTGCAGCGGCAGGGCTTCTGGCAACTGGGCGTCGAGGTCTACGGCGGCATGCTCATGGCGCCCTGGTTCGACCGCGACCTGTCCCTGGCGGGCCGGGTGACCTATCGCGCCGCGGGCCGGGTGCAGAGTCGGCTGATCGACTTCCGCAAGCCGCTGGCGATCATCCCCAACCTGGCCATCCACCTCAATCGCGAAGCCAACCAGGGCTGGGCCATCAATGCCCAGAACGAGCTGCCGCCGATCCTGGCCCAGGTGCCTGCCGGCGAGCGGCGCGACTTCCGCGCCCTGCTGGCCGCGCGCCTGCAGCAGGAACACGGCATAGACCAAGCCGAGGTGCTGGATTTCGAACTGAGCTTCTATGATGTCCAGCCCGCCGCCCTGATCGGGCTGGACGATGACTTCATCGCCGCCGCGCGCCTGGACAACCTGCTGTCCTGCCATGCGGGTCTGGAAGCCCTGCTGGCCGCCGAGGGCGACGAGAACGCCGTGCTGGTCTGCACCGATCACGAGGAAGTGGGCTCCACCTCCTGCTGCGGCGCCGATGGTCCCTTCCTCGAACAGGTGCTGCAACGCCTGCTGCCCGCCGGGGATGCCTTTACCCGCACCCTGCAACGTTCGCTGCTGATCTCGGCCGACAACGCCCATGGCGTGCACCCCAACTATGCCGACAAGCACGATGGCAACCACGGCCCGAAACTGAACGGCGGCCCGGTGATCAAGGTGAACGCCAACCAGCGCTATGCCACCAGCAGCGAAACCGCGGCCTTCTTCCGCGACCTCTGCCAACGCGAAGCGGTGCCGGTGCAAAGCTTCGTGGTACGCAGCGACATGGGGTGCGGCTCCACCATCGGCCCCATCACCGCCGGTCAGCTGGGAGTGCGCACCGTGGACATCGGCCTGCCCACCTTCGCCATGCATTCCATCCGCGAATTGGCCGGCAGCCACGACCTCGGCCATCTGATCAAGGTGCTGACGGCCTTCTATGCGAGCAGCGAACTGCCGCTCTGAAGCCAGCCTAGTCCGGTACTTCGACCCTGACCTGGATGGCGTCGTGCCGCCAGAATTCCAGGTCGCAATCGATCAGTCGCCCCTGCTGGTCGTGGTTGATGCGGGTGATGTGCAGCGCCGGACTACCCTGCGCCACTCGCAGGGCCTGGGCAGCCTCCGGCAACAAGGCGGTCGGCAGAATTTCGAAGCGCACCTCGCCGTAGCGGATGTCGTAGCGGTCGCGATACAGCTCGGTGAGGGAACGCTGCAGGTCGTGCTCCAGCAAGCCCGGGAAGTAGGCCGCATTGAGGTAGTGCTCGACATAGAGCACCAGCCGGCCGTCCACGCGGCGCACCCGGCGGATCTGATAGACGCTGGACAACGCCGGTAACTCCAGCAGGCGACAGATCTCCGCGGACGCCAGCATCTGCCGCGCCGCCAACACCTCGGTGGCCGGTCGACGACCCTGGGCTTCCACCATGGCGTGGAAATGGGTGCGGGCCAGGGGGTTGTAGGCCAGGCGTGGCGGCGCAACGAACCAGCCGCGCCGCTCTTCGCGATAGATCAGGCCCAGGGCTTCCAGTTGCAACAGGGCCTCACGCAGGGTGATGCGGGTGGTGGCGAACAGCTCGCTCAGCTGGCGCTCGGACGGCAAGCGCTCCATCGCCAGCAGCAGGCCATGGGCGATCTGCTCCTGCAGCGCCTGGCGGATGGCGCTGGCGCCCGGCGCACCTCTTTGGACTAGACCAGCTTCGGATTGGTGCACCCGGAACGCCTCGACTAGGGTTTGCTGGGAGACTAGGGCGGCCAGATGACCGCTTGGTGACGACTGCAGCGCCGGTGCCAGCGGTGGAACGGGGCGAACTGCCATCAAATCGTCATACCTCGCTCCTAGATTGGCCGGTGTCTTGCTGACCTAGACCAAGCCCTAACACCTGGAGCGCCCGTATGACCCGTCTGCTTGCTTCCTTGTTGGCCACTGCCGTTGCGGTACAGGCCGGTACCGCCTTCGCCGATACCGTCGATCTCAAAGCCCTCGAAGCCGCCGCCCGCAAGGAAGGCCAGGTGAACAGCGTCGGCATGCCCGATACCTGGGCGAACTGGAAAGGCACCTGGCAGGACCTGGAGCAGAAGTACGGCCTCAAGCACCAGGACACCGACATGAGCTCCGCCCAGGAGATCGCCAAATTCGCCGCCGAAGGCGAAAACGCCTCCGCCGACATTGGTGACGTCGGTGCCTCCTTCGGCCCCATCGCCGTGCAGAAGGGCGTTACCCAGCCCTACAAGCCGAGCACCTGGGACCAGGTGCCGAGCTGGGCCAAGGACAGCGACGGGCACTGGGCGCTGGCCTACACCGGCACCATCGCCTTCATCGTCAACAAGCAGACCGTCAAGGACGTGCCCCACTCCTGGGCCGACCTGCTCAAGGGCACCTACAAGGTCACCATCGGTGACGTCAGTGCCGCCTCCCAGGCGGTGAGCGGCGTGCTGGCCGCGGCCTACGCCAACGGCGGCGACGAGAAGAACATCAAGCCGGCGCTGGATTTCTTCGCCAAGCTGGCCAAGCAGGGCCGCCTGTCCTTCACCAACCCGGTAGTGGCCAACCTCGAGAAAGGCGAGGTAGAGGTGGGCGTGGTCTGGGACTTCAATGCCCTGAACTACCGCGACCAGATCGACCGCTCGCGCTTCGAGGTGCTGATCCCTTCCGACGGCTCGGTGACCTCCGGCTACACCACCATCATCAACAAGTACGCCAAGCACCCCAATGCCGCCAAGCTGGCTCGTGAGTACATCTTCTCCGACGCGGGCCAGATCAACCTGGCCGAGGGCTATGCCCGGCCGATCCGCGCCGAGCACCTGACCCTGCCGGCGGACGTCCAGGCCAAGCTGCTGCCCCAGGCGCAATACGCCAAGGCGCGCCCCATCACCGACGCCAAGGCCTGGGAAGAGACTTCCAAGCGCCTGCCACGGCTCTGGCAGGAACACGTCCTGATCAACATGCAGCAGTGACGTCATGAAGGTCATCCTGGTCGTGCTGGACGGACTCGCCCTGAGGGTCGCCGAACACGGACTCGGCTTCCTTCAGGCGCTGTGCCTGGCCGGCCGGGGTCGCCTCTACCGCCTGGAGTGCGAGTTGCCTTCGCTCTCCCGGCCGCTCTACGAATGCCTGCTCACCGGGGTGCCACCGGTGAGCAGCGGCATCGTCCACAACGGTGTCAATCGACTCTCGACCAAGACCAGCCTGTTCCATCTGGCGCGGGCCGCCGGTCTCACCACCGCGGCAGCCGCCTATCACTGGGTCAGCGAACTCTATAACCGCAGCCCCTTCGAGCCGGGCCGGGACAGGCACGTCAGCGACACCGGCCTGCCGATCCAGCACGGCCACTTCTACTACGCCGACCACTACCCGGATTCCCACCTGTTCGACGACGCCGAGCACCTGCGCCTCACCCATGCCCCGGACATCCTGCTGGTGCATCCGATGAACATCGACGACGCGGGCCACAAGCACGGTCTCTCCAGCCCCGAATACCGCAATGCCGCGCGCCGCGCCGATGGCCTGTTGTCACACTATCTGCCTACCTGGCTGGACGCCGGCTACCAGGTGCTGGTGACCGCCGATCACGGCATGAACGATGACCGTAGCCACGGCGGGACGCTAGCGGAAGAACGCGAGGTTCCGCTGTTCGTGTTCGGCGAAGGCTTCTCCCTGGGCGAGGCCACGCCGCGGCAGGTGGAGATATGCGGAACGGTATGCAGCCTGCTGGGGCTGGCCCACGACAAACCCTGGTGCCGGGAGCTGCTGGCATGAAGCGGCCCTGGCTCGCCCTGCTGCTGATCCTGCCTTTCCTGCTGGTGTTCGGCGCCTTCCAGCTGGCGCCCCTGACCTGGATCGCCTTCAACAGTTTCGACTCCAGCGAAAGCGGCTGGGGCCTGGGCAATTACGCCGAGATCCTCGGCTCGCCCTTTTACCTGCAGGCCATCCGCTTCTCCCTGGAGATCTCGCTCTGGTCCAGCGTCTGCGGCCTGCTCATCGCCCTGGTCGGTGCCTATTCGCTGACGCGGGTGGACTCGCGACTGCGCGGCTTCGTGGTGGCCTTCACCAACATGACCAGCAACTTCGCCGGGGTACCGCTGGCCTTCGCCTTCATCATCCTGCTGGGCATCAATGGCTGCCTGACCCTGGCGCTCAAGCAGCTGGGACTGATCGAGAGCTTCAACCTCTACACCAAGGGCGGCCTGATCCTCATCTACACCTACTTCCAGATCCCCCTGGGCGTATTGCTGCTGTTTCCGGCCTTCGAGGCCCTGAAGCAGGACTGGCGCGATGCGGCAGCGCTGCTCGGCGCCGCCACCTGGCAATACTGGCGGCATATCGGCCTGCCGGTGCTCAGCCCGGCGCTGGTGGGCACCTTCATCATCCTGCTGGCCAACGCCCTGGGCGCCTACGCCACCGTCTACGCCCTCACCGTGGGCAACTTCAACGTGGTGCCGGTGCGCATCGCCGCCCTGGTCTCCGGCGACATCTATCTGGAGCCCAACCTGGCCGCCGCCCTGGCCATGCTGCTGGTGGCCTTCATGACCCTGATCACCCTCGTCCATCAGTGGCTGCTGCGGCGGAGTCGTCATGTCCAGAGCTGAGCATCTCTATCATCGCCTGGTGGTCTGGCTGCTGTTTCTGATCCTGTTCGCACCCCTGGCCGCGACCCTGGTCTATTCCCTCGCCACCCAGTGGTCGGCGACCCTGCTGCCGGCCGGCTTCACGTTCAAGTGGTACCTGCAACTGTGGAGCGATCCGCGCTTTCTCGCCGCCTTCGGCCGCTCCCTGGCGATCTGTTTCGGCGCCCTGGCGTTGTCCTGCGTGCTGATCCTGCCGGCCATGTTCGCCATCGCCTACCACTTCCCGCGGCTGGATGCATTGATGAATGTACTGATCCTCTTGCCCTTCGCGGTACCGCCGGTGGTCTCGGCCGTGGGTCTGCTGCAGCTCTATGCCGGCGGCCCACTGCCGCTGACCGGCACACCCTGGATTCTGGTGTTCTGCTACTTCACCATCGCCCTGCCCTTCATGTACCGGGCCATCAGCAACAACCTCCAGGCGCTCAACCTGCGTGACCTGATGGACGCCGCCCACCTGCTCGGCGCCAGCTCCTGGCGCGCCGCGCTGCTGGTGGTGCTGCCCAATCTGCGCACCGGGCTGATGGTGGCGCTGTTCCTGTCCTTTTCCTTTCTCATCGGCGAATTCGTCTTCGCCAACCTACTGGTGGGAACGCGCTACGAGACCCTGCAGATCTATCTCTACAACCTGCGCAACGGCAGCGGCCACCTGACCAGCGCCCTGGTCATTTCCTACTTCTTCGCGGTGCTGCTGATGACCTGGATCGCCAATCGCCTGAATCGGGAGCGGACATGAGCTATCTCGCGGTCAAGGGACTGCACAAGCGCTACGGCGCCAACACCCTGTTCACCGACATCGAATTCCACGCCGAACAAGGCGAACTGGTGACGCTGCTCGGCCCCTCGGGCTGCGGCAAGTCCACCCTGCTGCGCTGCCTGGCCGGCCTCACCGAGGTCGATCGCGGTGCCATCGTGCTGGCCGGCCAGGACATCACCAAGCTGCCGCCGCAACGCCGTGGTATCGCCATGGTGTTCCAGAGCTATGCCCTGTTCCCCAACATGACCGTGGCGCAGAACGTCGCCTTCGGCCTGCGCATGCAGCGGCTGGCGCGGGACGAAATCGGGCAGCGGGTGGGCGAGGCCCTGACCCTGGTTGAACTGCAGGGCTTCGCCGAGCGCTATCCGCATCAGCTCTCCGGTGGCCAGTGCCAGCGCGTGGCCCTGGCGCGCTCGCTGATCGTGCGGCCGCGCCTGCTGCTGCTCGACGAACCCCTCTCAGCGCTGGATGCCCGCATCCGTCGCCACCTGCGTGAACAGATCCGCGCCATCCAGCAGGAGCTGGGCCTGACCACGGTGTTCGTCACCCATGATCAGGAAGAAGCCCTGACCCTGTCCGATCGCATCGTGCTGATGCGCGAAGGACGCATCGTCCAGAGCGGCGATGCCGAGACGCTCTACACCGCGCCGGTGGATGCCTTCGCCGCCGGCTTCATCGGCAACTACAACCTGCTCAGCGCCGACCAGGCCAGCCGGCTGTTCGGCCAGACCTTCCAGGGGCAGGTGGCGATTCGCCCCGAGGCCATCCGCCTCGGCGTAGCGGGTGGCTTCAACGGCCGCATCGTCGGCCACAGCCTGCTGGGTAACGTGATCCGCTACCGGATCGCCACCGAAGCCGGCGAACTCAATGTCGACGTTCTCAACCATGGCCCGACGGCCTTGCAGCCGAACGGCACAGCCGTCACCCTGGCCGTCGATTCCGACAGCCTGAGAGAAGTGGCATGACCCTGGCGATTTTCGATCTCGACGAAACCCTTATCGACGGTGACTGCTCCAGTCTCTGGAGCCAGCAGATGGGCGTCCTTGGCTGGGTCGACCGCGAGTCCTACGTGCGGCGCGACAGCGACCTGATGGCGGCCTATGCCCAGGGCGAACTGGCCATGGAAGACTACATGGCCTTCCACCTCGAACCCCTGGTGGGCCGCACGCCCGAAGAGGTGGATTTCGAGGTCGGACCCTGGGTCGAGGACGTCATCGAACCGCTGATCTTCAGCGACGCCATGAAGTGCATCGCCGCCCACCGCGCCGCTGGCGACCGGGTGATCATCGTCTCGGCCTCCGGGGTGCATCTGGTGGAGCCCATCGCCGAACGACTCGGCGTGGAAGAGGTGCTGGCCATCGACCTACAGGTCAGCCACGGCGTCTACAGCGGCCAGGTGGAGGGGGTCATGACCTTTCGCGAAGGCAAGCTCACCCGCCTGCTGGAACTGCTCGGCGGCGACCGCAGCCTGCTGGATTCCACCAGCTTCTACTCCGACTCACGCAACGACCTGCCGCTGCTCGAAGCGGTGGGCAAGCCGCACGTGGTCAACCCCGATCCGGTACTGCGCGAACGCGCCACAGCGGCCGGCTGGCCGATCCTCAGCTGGCGGTAACTCGCACCGCGTCCATGGCGGCGCGGGGACGTAGGTTGGGCTGAGACAGCCCCATCGTCGAAGCCCAACATGGCCGGCTCCGAGCAGGGCCCTGTTGGGCTTCGCTACGCTCAACCAACCTACGACCGCTCCTACGGACGCCGATGCTTTCGTAGGTTGGGCTGAGACGGTTCCATCGTCGAAGCCCAACATCGCCGGCTCCGAGCAAGATCCCGTTGGGCTTCGCTGCGCTCAACCCAACCTACGGACGCCGATGCTTTCGTAGGTTGGGTTGAGACGGCTTTATCGTCGAAGCCCAACATGGCCGGCTCCGAGCAAGACCCGTTGGGCTTCGCTGCGCTCAACCCAACCTACGCCCAATCGTCGGCGGACCGCCCTGACCGCGATCAATAGGCGCCTGCCGGTACTATTCCAACCCTTCGTCCAGCACCAACACCACCTTGCCGTTCACCTCGTTGCTTTCCAGGGCGGCAAAGGCGGCTTCGGCGTTCTGGGCGGTGAAGCGGCGTTCCAGGTTGACGTTCAGCTTGCCTTCGGCGAACAGTGGCCAGACCTTGGCTTCCAGGGATCTCATGGTCTTGGCCTTGAATTCCACGGAGCGGTTGCGCAGGGTCGAGCCGATGATGCGAATGCGCTTGCCAAGCACCTTGCCTAGATCCATCTCGGCCTGGCGGCCGCCCATGAGACCGATCAGCACCCAGCGCCCGTCCTGGCCCAGCAGATCCAGGTTGAGCGATGCATAGTTCGCCCCGACCGGATCGAGGATGACGTGGAAGGGCGCGAAGTCGCGCAGGCCTTCCAGATCGGTCTTGCGCAGCACCCCACCCTCGGCGCCGAGGCGCTCGCAGTGGGCCAGGCGCTCCTGGGAGCCGACGCTGACCCAGCAGGGATTGCCGAAGGCCTTGCACAGCTGGATGGCGGCCGAGCCGACGCCGCTGGCACCAGCGTGCAGCAGTACCTTTTCCCCTGGCTGCAGCGCGGCCAGGTCGAACAGATTGCTCCAGGCGGTCGCCCAGACTTCGGGCAGCGCCGCCGCCTCGATCAGCGATAGGCCGTCCGGTACGGACGCTGCCTGGCGTCCATCCACCACCACCTCACTGGCCATGCCACCGCCGGCCAGCAGCGCGCAGACGCGGTCACCGACCTGCCAGCGCGAATCCGCGGTGGTCTCGCTGACCACCCCGGCGCATTCGAGGCCCAGGGTGGCCGGCGCACCGGGCGGCGGCGGATAGTTGCCGGCCAATTGCAGCAGGTCGGCGCGGTTGAGACCGGCGGCCGCCACCTTGATGCGAATTTCCCCGGGCGCCAGAGCGCGAGCGCTCAGTGACTGCCATTCCAGTTGCCCTTCGATACCTTGCAATGCGTTCACGGTGCCTCCATAGTGGCTCAGGCTTTGACGAAAAGCGCCTGCGCCGGCGGGTTCTGCGGGAGTCGAGCGGACCGGAAGACGCGGGGCTGTCACAGCCGTCCCCTCCGATCGTCGCTATCCTTCAGACCGCCGTCAGACGACTTTCGTCAGCGCCCGTCATACTTCCCCAGGCCGCGGAACCGCCCGGGCCGGGAAGGGCCTATAGCCTATTCCTTTCCGTGCATTAGTCGAATACACATGAAGCAGCTCTTGTCCCGTACCGCCCTCGTTGTCCTGCTTGGCGTCAGCGCAACGCCCCTCTTCGCCAAGCCCAACGCGCCGGTAGGCGCCGAGAAACTGCAACCCGACCGCGACCAGGTCATCGCCAGCCTCAACATCGTCGAGCTGCTCAAGCGCCACCATTACAGCAAGCCGCCGCTCAACGATGCTCAGTCGATCAAGATTTACGACAGCTATCTGAAGATGCTTGATCCCGGCCGGCTGTATTTCAATGCCGCCGATATCCGCGAATTCGACGCCGCGCGCACCCGTTTCGACGACTACCTCAAGCAGGGCAATCTCGAACCGGGCTTCGCCATCTACCGCCGTTATGCCCAACGCATGACCGAGCGGCTGAACTACGGCCTGGGTCTGCTCAACGCCGGTATCGGCAAGCTCGACTTCACTGTCGACGAATCCTTCAACACCAATCGCGAGAAGGCGGCCTGGCCGGCGGACACCGCCGCATTGGACGATCTCTGGCATCGCAAGCTCAAGGACGAGGTCCTGCGCCTGCGGCTGTCCGGCAAGACCGACCCGCAGATCCAGCAGCAGCTGACCAAGAGATACAAGAACCAGCTGGCACGCCTCAATCAGACCCGCAGCGAAGACGTCTTCCAGGCCTATATCAACGCCTTCGCCGAGTCCTATGACCCGCACACCCAGTACCTCTCGCCGGAAAGCGCCGAGAACTTCGACATCAACATGAGCCTGTCGCTCGAAGGCATCGGGGCGGTACTGCAGAACGACAACGACTACGTGCAGATCCTGCGCCTGGTCCCGGCTGGCCCGGCCGACAAGTCCAAGCAGATCGCGCCGGCGGACAAGATCGTCGGTGTCGCCCAGGGCGATGGCGAGATGGTCGATGTCATCGGCTGGCGTCTGGACGAGGTGGTCAAGCTGATTCGCGGGCCCAAGGGTTCCAAGGTGCGGCTGGAGATCATTCCGGCGAGCAACGCGCCGAACGACCAGAAGACCAAGGTGGTCGCCATCACCCGCGAAGCGGTCAAGCTCGAGGAACAGGCCGCCCAGAAGCACGTGATCGACGTTCCCCACGAGGGCAAGCACTACAAGCTCGGGGTGATCAACGTGCCGGCCTTCTACCTGGACTTCAAGGCCTACCGCGCGGGCGACCCGAACTACAAGAGCACCACGCGTGACGTGAAGAAGCTCATCGGCGAGCTGCAGAAGGAAAAGGTCGACGGCATCGTCCTGGACCTGCGCAACAACGGCGGTGGCTCGCTGCAGGAAGCCACCGAGCTGACCGGTCTGTTCATCGACCAGGGCCCCACCGTGCTGGTGCGCAATGGCGACGGCAAGGTCGAGGTGCTGGCCGACGACGAAGGCGGTGCCTTCTACAAGGGCCCCCTGACCGTGCTGGTCAATCGGTTGTCCGCCTCGGCGTCGGAGATCTTCGCCGGTGCCATGCAGGACTATCACCGCGCGCTGATCGTCGGTGGCCAGACCTTCGGCAAGGGCACCGTCCAGACCATCCAGCCGCTCAACCATGGCGAGCTGAAGCTGACCATCGCCAAGTTCTACCGCGTCTCCGGTCAGAGCACCCAGCACCAGGGCGTGCTGCCGGACATCGACTATCCAGCGGTGGTGGATACCAAGCAGATCGGCGAAAGCGCCCTGCCCGACTCCATGCCCTGGGACACCATCCCCCCGGCGGTGAACGGCCTGAGCAACCCCTTCGCCAACTATCTGCCGGAGCTGGTCAAGCGGCATGACGTGCGGGTGCAGAAGGATCCCGACTTCATCTTCGCTCGCGAGCGGCTGAAGCTCGCCCAGGAACTGGCGGCGGATACCACCGTCAGCCTCAACGAGCAGAAGCGGCGCGCTGCACAGACCGCCCTGGACAACCGCCAGTTGGCCATGGAAAACCAGCGTCGCCAGGAGAAGGGCGAAGCCCCGCTCAAGGAGTTGAAGAAGATCGACGAGGACAATCCCGCGATCGACGACGACAAGACCAAGCCGCAGGATGACGCCTACCTGATGGAGTCCGGTCATGTAATGCTGGACTATCTCGACCTGAGTCAGACACCGCCCAAGCGCTGACATCAAAGCGTCACATCTCTGTCGTGAAATGCCCGGGGGTCGCCAAGTGCGACCCCCGGGCATTTTCGTTTCTGGGTTCTTACAGGCTTACCATGACGCTTAACGACCAGGCTGGGGTGTTGGATCGCATTCTCGCCAACCGCGAGCTGCATTCGCTCTTTCAACCCATCGTTTCGTTGAGCGAGCGGCGCATCCTGGGCTATGAGGCCCTCATTCGCGGCGCCTCCAATACCCCGCTGCACTCGCCCTTGCCCCTCTATGCCACCGCCCGTCAGGCCGGGCGCCTGTCCGAATTGGAAATCGCCGCGCGCCAGCAGTCCTGCCTGACCTTCCGCGAGCTGGCCCTGGATGGTCTGCTGTTTCTCAACGTCTGCCCGGAAACCCTGCTGGAACCGGCGCACCAGTCGGGCCAGACCCTCAAGTTGCTGCAGCGCCTGGGGTTGTCTCCCGCGCAGGTGGTCATCGAACTGACCGAGCAGGCGCCCATCGATGACTTCGCGCTGCTGGCCACCGCCCTGCATCACTACCGGGCCATGGGCTTTTCCATCGCTCTGGACGATCTGGGTGCCGGCTATTCCAGTCTCAGACGCTGGTCGGAATTGCGCCCGGACTTCGTCAAGATCGATCGGCATTTCATCGAATCCATCCACCGCGATGCGGTGAAGCGCGAATTCGTCGGCTCCATCCTGAAGATGGCCGCAGCCTCCCGCGCCCAGGTCATCGCCGAAGGCATCGAGACCCACGAAGAATTGTCGACCCTGGCCAGCATGGGTGTCGACCTGGTCCAGGGCTATCTGCTGGGCCGCCCCACCGCCGCGCCACCGCGGGAGATCCAGACCCTGTTGCCGGTCATGGTCAGCCGCAGTTCGGAGCTCGCCGAGGAGTCCACCACGGTCGCCGGCCTCCGGGTGGAACAGGTCGCCGTAGGCCAGGACATGCTGATCCCGGCGGTGCTGGAGCGCTTTCGTCTGCAACCCAGCCTCAATACCCTGGCGGTGGTGGATGACGACGACCGCCCAGTAGGCATCGTCCATCACCACGAGCTGAGTTCGGCGCTGCTCAAGCCCTTCGCCCACGAGGTGTTCGCCCGCAAGCCCATCGCCCGGTTGATGAGCCAGGACTTCCTGGCGACCGAATCCAACCAGTCGCTGCAACAGGTCAGCCGCCTGCTCACCACCCGCGCCCGCCAGCGCATCGAAGAGGATTTCATCATCACCGAAGGCGGCCGCTATGTCGGGGTCGGTCGAGTCATGGATGTCTTGCGGCTGATCACCGAGCAACGCATTCAGCAGGCCAAGCATGCCAACCCGCTCACCCAGCTGCCCGGTAATGTGCCCATTCAGCAGTGCCTCACGCGTTTGCTGGATCAGCAGCGCGAAGCCGTGGTGTGCTACGTCGACATCGACGGTTTCAAGCCCTTCAATGATCTCTATGGCTACGCCAAGGGCGACGAGGTCCTGCTCTGCCTGGCGCAGACGCTTTCCGAGCGCCTGGATCCGCAGCAAGATTTCGTCGGCCACATCGGCGGCGACGACTTCCTGGTGGTGCTGGGTTCGGCGGACTGGCGGAAAAGACTGAACGGTCTGATGGCGGCCTTCCAGGAGCGCTGCCGGCATTTCTATCGCAGCGAGCACCTGGAGGCTGGCTGTTTTCTTGCCTACGACCGAGATGGTCGCCGTCGCGAGTATCCGCTGTTGTCGCTGTCACTGGGGGTCGTGGAGCTGGACAAGGAGGCCGGCAAGCGAGTGGATGCCAGCGGCCTGGCCGGCCTCGCCTCGGAAGCCAAGCGCAACGCGAAGCAGGTACCCGGCTACAGCCTGCACCTGATGCGCGCCTGACGCCTACTCTTGGTGGTGATCGGGATAGCGGTGCTCGAACACCCGCGTCACCTCGGCCGCATGCCAGCTGACGGCATCGGTCACCTGGGACGAGCCTTCCAGCGCACCCAGGCGCAGGGCGCAATCAAAGAAGCCCTCACGGGGGATACGGGTGCCGCTCTGGCTGACCACCAGCGCACTGCGCAGCGGTCGACCCTCGCGACGATCGAGAGCGGCCAGGTATTCCAGCGCCGTGGTCAGGGTCACCATCGCCGGCTGGGGCAATCCCAACCGTTCGATGACCGAGCGATAGGTCAGAAGGCTGCGGCTACGCCGCGCGCTCTCCAGTTCATCCAGCAGGGCCAGCCAGTGCTGGCGACTGATGCGTACGCTCAAGCCGTTCAATCCCGCAGCTGATCGAGGGCGACACCTGCCGCCGGCCGCTCGTGCTTGTCAGGCAGGGCCGCCAAGGCCGCCTGCTGACTCGCGGTACGGTTATCACGCCAGGCACGGAAGCCGTCCAGCTCATCGCTGCAGGCCTTGCCGATCCAGGCCAGGACGGCGAGGTCGTCGAGCAGGCCGAACATGGGTACCCAATCGGGAATGAGGTCGATGGGTAGGAGGAAGTAGACCAGGCCGCCCGCCACGGTCAGTAACGTCTTGCGGCTGATCCCGCGGTATTGACCACGCCACCAGGCCAGCAGCAGTTGATGGAACAGGCTCAGGGTATCGCGCGCCTCGCCGAGCTTGAGCCCCCGCTTGCTGGTCTTGCGTGCGACTCCCAGCAACAGGGCTGGCAGCCGGCCGCGGATCAGCAGCCGCTGGGCGATACCAAGGTAGCGATCAAAGTTCTTCGGCGGCTTCATGGACACCTCGAGCGGGTAAGGACGATAGGTGCGGACCTGCAGGGCACAGGGCGTCGCACACCCGGGTTTGGATCGCACCGATGTCCCAGGGTTTCCCCGGCACCATGTAAAACGCCCTGCGAGCAGGGCGTTTGGCGGAGCGAGAACCCGTTACTTCTTGGCCGGGGCCTTTTCGGCAGCGGCCGGAGCATCGGCAGCCGGAGCAGCCGGGGCGTCTTCGGCGTCCGCGGCAGCGGCGTCCTTGATGCCGAGCAGTTCCAGGTCGAACACCAGCACGGAGTTGGCCGGGATCGCCGGGCTCGGGCTCTGGGCGCCGTAGGCCAGCTCGGAGGGGATGTACAGCTTGATCTTCTCACCGACGTGCATCAGCTGCAGCGCCTCGACCCAGCCCGGGATCACGCCGTTGACCGGCAGGTCGATCGGGGTGCCACGCTTGATGGAGCTATCAAACACGGTGCCGTCGACCAGCTTGCCCTCGTAGTGCACGGTGACCACATCGGTGGGCTTGGGCTGCGGGCCGTCGGCCTTCTTGACCACTTCATACTGCAGGCCGGAGGCGGTGGTGATCACGCCAGGCTTCTTGCCGTTCTCTTCGAGAAACTTCTTGCCGGCCTTGGCGTTGTCTTCGCTGACCTTGGTCATCTTCTCTTCGGCACGCTTCTGCAGGGCGGCGAAGGCTTCGGTGAGCTGCTGATCGGTCAGCTTCTGATCCTTCTTGCCTACCGCATCCTCGATACCCAGGGCGACGGCCTTGGGATCCAGGTCGTCGATGCCTTCCTGGGCCAGGCTCTTGCCCATGTTCAGGCCGATGCCGTAGGACGCCTTCTGGGCCGGGCTTTCCAGCTCGACCTTGGGCTTGGAGTCGCAGCCGCTCAGAACCAGACCCACCAGGGCCACCGCTGCTGCCAACCGATACTGTTTCATGTTGATTCCTTATCCGTGCGCATTGTGCGCGTTCAAATAACTGATCGAGCTTACAAGGAGACCTGCTCGCTTGCCATCGCCAGGCCTCTAAATGGCTGCAAAGGATAAGATTTCAAGCTTATGTCTGCCTGAACATCGCGTGAACGAGCGGCGGGCAGCCCCTGCGACGTCTTGTCCGGGGCGCCCGAGCAGTGGCGACCGCCAGGCGTACAGGCGCTAAACTAGCGCCTTCTTCAGTGCCTGCCAGAGACCTCCATGTTCGAGCCCAACGATCTGAATCGCCCGCCCCTCGACCTCGCCCGCGAATCGCGCAAGGCCGGTGGCTACGGCCTGCTGTACTCGGTGCTGCTGGCGATCGGCATTCTGCTCTATCACCACTGGGTGCCCAGTGCCTTCCCCGGCAGCCTGCTGCAGATGTCCCTGGCGCTGCCCGTCATCCTGTTCGCCGGCAGCGCCGTGTACTACCTCACCATGGTGCGCAAGTGCGAGCGCCTGCAGCGCGAGGAAGACGAGAAGACCGGCAAGGGCAAGACCAGACGCCGCTAGCCGCGCTGAACGTCGCCGCCCCCGCCCGGTCGATTGCAGACCACGACCGGCGCTGGAGGCGCGATGCTGACCATCACCGATCTGCACAAGAGTTATCCAACGCCCCAGGGCCCGCTGCCGGTCCTGCGCGGTGTGGACCTCAGCCTGGCACGGGGCGCGAGTCTGGCGCTCATGGGCGAATCCGGCAGTGGCAAGAGCACCCTGCTGCACCTGGTCGCCGGACTCGACCGGCCTGACCAGGGCCACATCCAGGCCGCTGGCCAAGCGCTCTCCAGCCTCAACGAAGGTGCCCTGGCTGCCTGGCGCCGCGAGGGCATCGGGCTGATCTTCCAGCAATTCAACCTCATCGCCAGCCTGACGGTGGCCGACAATCTCGCCTTCCAGGCGCGGCTGGCCGGCCGTCATGATCCGCGCTGGCAAACCGAACTCGCCGAACGCCTGGGGCTGGCCGCCCTGCTGGAGCGCTATCCGGAGCAGCTTTCCGGCGGCCAGCAGCAACGCGTGGCCCTGGGTCGCGCCCTCGCCTCCCGGCCGCCCCTGCTGCTGGCCGATGAACCCACCGGCAATCTCGACGAAGCCAGCGGCGACCAGGCCCTGGCGCTGCTGCTGGAGCTGGTGGCCGAGACCGGCAGCAGTCTGCTGATGGTGACCCACAGCGCGCGCATCGCCAGCCATCTCGATCGCACCCTGCAGCTGGAACGCGGACGCCTTGGCGGCGCAGCCGTGGCTCGGCCATGAGGCTGCTCTTCTGGAGTCTGCACAGCCTGGTCAGCCACTGGCGGCGGCATCCCCTGCAACTCGCCGGCCTGATCGCCGGCCTGTGGCTGGCGACGGCACTGCTGATCGGGGTGCTGGCGCTCAATGCCCAGGCCCGCCAGAGCTATGCCCAGGCCAGCGCGCTCTTCGGTGCCGACCAGTCGAGTCTGGAGGCCCGCGACGGCAAGCGCTTCACCCAGGCGCTGTTCGTCGAGTTGCGCCGGCAGGGCTGGCCGGTGTCGCCCGTCCTGCAGGGTCGCCTGACCCTGGCGGAGCGCGAGGGCACCCTGCCGTTGCTGGGCATCGAGCCGGTCAGCCTGCCCAGTGACCAGGGGGTGGCGGCCGGTGCCTCGCCCACGGCCCTGTACGACTTCCTCAGTCCGGCCGGGACCACCTGGATCGCGCCGGAGACGCTGCGTGAATGGCAGCTCCAGGCGGGCCAGGTGCTACACCGCGCCGACGGCCTGCCGCTGCCACCACTGCAACCCCGGCCCGGCCTGGCGCCCGGTACCCTGGTACTGGACATCGGCCAGGGCCAGCGCCTGCTGGACGCACCGGACCAGCTCTCCCGGCTGATCCTGCCTAAGACCTTTCAGCGCGCGCTGCCCACCTTAGCCGGCGTCGACCTGCACCGGGTGGAAAACGACCAGGGCGCCGAGCTGGCTCGTCTGACGGACAGCTTCCACCTCAATCTGCTGGCGCTTGGCCTGCTGGCCTTTGCCGTCGGCCTGTTCATCGTCCATGCCGCCACCGGTCTGGCGCTGGAACAACGCCGTGCCCTGCTGCGTACTCTGCGCGCCTGTGGCCTCTCGGCCGCGACCCTGGTGCTGGCGCTGACCCTGGAACTGGCGTTGATCGCCCTGGTGGCCGGTGCCCTGGGCGTGGCCAGCGGTTATGCCCTGGCCGCGCTGCTGTTGCCCGATGTGGCGGCCAGCTTGCGCGGCCTCTATGGCGCCGAGGTCGCCGGCAGCCTGACCCTGAGCTCGGCCTGGTGGCTGGCCGGACTCGGCCTCAGCCTGGGCGGCGCCCTGCTGGCCGGTGCCGATGGCCTCTGGCGCGCGGCGCGGCTGCCGCTGCTGGCCCTGGCCCAGGGCGAAGCCTGGCGCGCCGCCCATGGCCGCTGGCTCAGGCGCCAGGCCTTGGGCGCCCTGCTGGTGGGCCTGGCAGCGCTGGTCCTGTGGCTGGGCGGCAACAGCCTGGCCAGCGGCCTGGCCCTGCTCGGCTGCCTGTTGCTGGCTGCTGCCCTGGCGCTGCCGCCGCTGCTGAGCGCACTGCTGGATCTCTTGCTGAAGCGAGCGAGGCGTCCCCTTTCGCGCTGGTTCCTGGCCGACGCCCGGCAGCAACTGCCCGGGCTATCCCAGGCGCTGATGGCGCTGCTGCTGGCCCTGGCGGCCAATGTCGGCGCCGGCAGCATGACCGAGGGTTTTCGCCGCACCTTCGATGGCTGGCTCGACCAGCGCCTGGCCGCCGAACTCTACTTGCGTCCGCAGGATGCTACCCAGGCAGCGGCCCTGCTCGACTGGCTGCCCCGGCAACCCAGCGTGGGCGCGGTGCTGCCGGTGTACGAACTGGAGACGGGCATTCAAGGCCAGCCGTCCACCCTGAGCGGTATCCTGGACGCTGATCTCTATCGTCGACACTGGCCGCTGCTGGATGCCGGTGGCGAGGCCTGGACGCCCTTCTTCGCCGGCGACGGCCTGATGCTCAGCGAGCAACTGGCCCGCCGCCTGGGCGTGGTCAAGGGCCAGCGGGTGGAGCTGCAGGGGAGCCAAGGTCGCTGGTCCGCCCCGATATTGGCCACCTACGCCGACTATGGCAATCCGCGCGGTCATGTGCTGCTGTCCCAGGCACAGCTGCGGGCGCTGTGGCCGGAGGCCACCCTGGTGCGCATCGTCGTTCGCATGGCGCCCCCACAGGTAGAGGCCTTGCGTAGCGAGCTGCAGCAGCGCTTCGGGCTGGATACCAGCCATTCCATCGACCAGGGGCAGTTGCGTCGCTATGCCGATCAAGTCTTCGAGCGCACCTTCAGCGCCACCGCGGCGCTCAACGCTCTGACCCTGGCGGTGGCCGGCCTCGCCCTCTTCATCGCCCTGCTCGGCCAGGCGCAGCGGCGTCTGGGCCAGCTCGCGCCGCTCTGGGCGCTGGGCATCGAGCGTCCACGACTGATCCTGCTCAGCCTGGGGCAACTATTGGGGCTTGCCCTTCTCACCCTGGCCCTCGCCATTCCCCTGGGCATCCTGCTGGCCTGGTGCCTGGTGGCGGTAGTGAACGTCCAGGCCTTCGGCTGGCGACTGCCCCTGCAGGTCTTCCCAAGTCAACTGCTGGCGCTTTCTGCCATTGCCCTGCTGGCGACCCTCCTGGCGGCCGCCTGGCCGTTGTTGCGGCTGCAGCGCAGTCAACCACTGGATCTGCTGCGAGAACTCGGCAATGAACGCTAGGGCCCTGCTGGTCGCACTCCTGCTGCTCACCGGTTGCAACAAGCAGCCGGCATCCGAGGGCTTCGCCGGCCTCGGCCAGGGCAGCGAAGACTTCGCCTCCGTGGTACCGGGCAAGGTGTTCAGCTTTCCCGCCGATCACGGTCCCCATCCGGATTTTCGCATCGAGTGGTGGTACGTCACCGCCAACCTCAGCGATGCCGAGGGCCATCAGTACGGCGTGCAGTGGACGCTGTTCCGCAATGCCCTGCGCCCCGGCGCCGACCAGCCCGGCTGGGGCAATGGCAACCTTTGGCTGGGCCATGCCGGGCTCACCAGCGAAACCCGCCAGTTCTCCGTCCAGACCCAGGGTCGCGGCGGCATTGGCCAGGCCGGGGTGACGGCCGCCCCCTTTTCCGCCTGGATCGACGACTGGCGGCTGAGCGGCGACCTGACCGGGCGGGCCGAGGTCCAGGCTAAGGGGCCGGGTTTCGCCTATCGGCTGGATCTCGCCGCCACCGGTCCACTGGTGCTCCAGGGCGAAGGCGGGGTGAGTCGTAAATCCGCCAGCGGCCAGGCGTCCTACTACTACAGCCAGCCCTTCTTCCAGGCCCAGGGCGAACTACAGATCGAGGGCCGGCGCGTGCCGGTCAAGGGTCTCGCCTGGCTGGATCGCGAATGGAGCAGCCAGCATCTGGCTGCCGATCAACTAGGCTGGGACTGGTTTTCCTTGCACCTCGACGACGGTCGCCAGCTGATGCTCTATCGCCTGCGCCAGGCCGACGGCCAGCATTATCTGTTCGGTAACCTGATCGCCGCCGATGGCCACAACCAACCCCTGCATCCCGGCGATATCCGCCTGGCACCGGAGTCCACCCACAGGGTAGCCGGACGCGAGGTGCCGGTACGCTGGTCCATCAGCCTGCCGGGGCAGCAGCTCGACCTGCGCATCGCGGCGATCAACCCCGATGCCTGGATGGCCCTGGGTACGCCCTACTGGGAGGGACCGGTCAGGGTGGAGGGCAGCGCCAAGGGGGTGGGCTATCTGGAGATGACGGGGTACTGACAAGGGCAGCGGGACGCACCCAGGAGACCGCCACCCCGGAACTCCCAGCCCCGCTCCCACCTCGAATCCATACCTGTCCCTGCCGTCACGCAGGGCTCCTTAGCGTGATAACCGAGGTTTCTCGATGAATGTCAAAGAGCTGAATCAGCAGATCAAGGCCGGCGCGGTCAAGGAAGTCAATCTGGTGTCCATGGAAGGTGGCTCCTATGTCATCCATGCGCTGGTGGACGGCACCTCGGTACCGGTCGCCGACGACAAGGGCGCGACCCTGCACGTGGCCTCGGTGGAAGAAGCCCGGCGTATCCTCGACGACGTCAAGGATGTTCGCCTGTTCATCGCCCAGCCGGCGGTTTATGAAGAGATGGTGGGCCAACCGGTGAGCGACACGGATTCGCGCGAAGAGATCCCGCTGCGCTCGAAGATCGAAAATCGCTGATTCGCCTTTCCCTTCCGTCGCCGGCAGCCGACGGCGACCTTGCCTTGCCCAGACCTAGACGCCACGAACTGGCGTCATCCTCCAGCGATGTGTCCGTGCAGCTCACCTGCTCCAGGCAATTTGTTATATTATAACAACTGCACTTTCGCCTGAGGATAACGCCATGTCCGTCGCGACGCCTGGCTACGCGCCTGTTCGCTCCAATGAAGAAATCGCCTGCCTTGCCGGGGCCAAGGCCGCCCTGCATACCTGGGCCGCGACTGTGGCCACCCGCGAGGTGGAAGCCATTCTCGCCCTCTATGCACCCGACGCCATCCTGGTGCCCACCCTTTCCAACGAAGTCCGGGATTGCGAAGACAGCCGGCGGCAATACTTTCGCAACTTCCTCGCCAACGAAGGGCTGGTGTGCGATGTGCAGATCTTCAAGAAAAGGGTCAGCAGCACGCTCGGCACCGTGGTCGTCGGCGGGCTCTATGTCTTTCACTATCGGGAAGGTGAGCAGGTCATCAGTGTCCCCGCGCGCTTCCTCTTCACCTTCGAGCAGATCGAGGGTCGCTGGCTGATCACCGGCCACCATTCTTCCCGAGAGGCCTGACCTAGAGCGGTTGCATTTTGTAAAACTGCAACCCTTGCCGAATGTGCGCGAGTTCGAAATCCTCTATGGGTGACCCGGGCCCCTCTGACGGCGTATGCCGCCATGTCGAGTCATAGTCTTGCAACTTGACTAAGGAGGGGCTCATGAACGCCCTGCATGCATTCTTCTTCGCCGACTTCCTCGGCACCGCCACCTGGATGTGGCTTACCTTCTTCACCGTCGTCATCGCCCTGCTGGCCTTCGACCTGGGTGTCCTCCACAAGGAGAACAAGCCCATCGAGGTCAAGGAGAGCCTGCTGCTGTCCGCCGGCTACATCACCGCGGGTCTGCTGTTCGCCCTCTT
Source organism: Pseudomonas sp. 313 (assembly GCF_000316965.1). Classification (NCBI taxonomy): domain Bacteria; kingdom Pseudomonadati; phylum Pseudomonadota; class Gammaproteobacteria; order Pseudomonadales; family Pseudomonadaceae; genus Pseudomonas; species Pseudomonas sp. 313. The sequence continues at coordinate 36,417 of NZ_ANBZ01000096.1, read as the reverse complement.
CGTCTGGCAGCTCAAGGGCGCCGATGCCAGCCTCGACTACGTCACCGGTTTCCTGATCGAAAAGTCACTGTCCATGGACAACGTCTTCCTCATGGCGGTGATCTTCGGCTTCTTCGCCATTCCGCGCGAGTACCAGCACCGGGTGCTGTTCTGGGGCATCCTCGGGGTGATCGTGCTGCGGGCCATCATGATCGGCCTGGGCGCCGCCCTGATTCACAGGTTCGACTGGATCCTCTATGTCTTCGGCGCCTTCCTGGTGATCACCGGGGTCAAGATGCTGTTCGCCAAGGTGGACGAAGAGCCCAAGCTCGACGACAACGTCTTCATCAAGTTTCTGCGCAAGAAACTGCGGGTGACCGATGAGCTGCATGGCCAGCACTTCTTCGTGCGCCAGCCCGATGCCAGCGGCAAGACGGTGCTCTGGGTGACGCCGATGTTCCTGGCGCTGATCGTGATCGAGTGCGCCGACCTGGTGTTCGCGGTGGACAGCGTGCCGGCGATCTTCGCCATCACCCAGGATCCCTTCATCGTCTACACCTCCAACGTCTTCGCCATCCTGGGCCTGCGCGCCCTGTACTTCGCCCTGGCGGCGATGATCCACCGCTTCGCCTATCTCAAGTACGCCCTGGCGCTGGTACTGGTGTTCATCGGCTGCAAGATCTTCCTGGTGGGCATCATCGGCAAGATCCCGCCGGTGATCTCCCTGAGCGTGACCCTGGGCCTGCTGGCCGGCGGCGTACTGGTCTCGCTGTATAAGACCCGCGGCGAAGCCAAGCACACCGCCGCCGGTCAGGAATCACGCGATTCGCTGAATCGGCCTTCGTGAACAGGAGCAGTCGACCATGAACACCAGAGTCATCCTCAGTCTTGCAGGCATCCTCCTGCTGCTCGGCCTCGGCGGTTGCGACAGCGCGGAGAAGGCGGCGGACAGCTTCGCCACCAAGGTGGAAGAAGCCGCCCGCGAACAGGCCCGGGAAACCCTAGGCGGGACCCTCGACGAGCTGAACAAGAAGGTCGACGAGGCCCAGAACCAAGGCCGCGCCTGGCTGGATCAGCACCGGCCAAAGCAGGAAAAGGAAGAGGCAACCCCACCCCGGGCTACCAAGTCAGTGGAGGGCTTCGAAGCCTAAGGCTTTGGTCGCAAGAGCGTGTAGGTCGGGCTGAGACAGCTTCATCGTCGAAGCCCAACAGGGCATACATTGAGGCTGGGCGCTGTTGGGCTTCGCTGCGCTCAACCCAACCAACGGTGTTCCTTTGGCAGCGCGGATTGTAGGTTGGGCTGAGACGGCTCTATCGTCGAAGCCCAACAGGGCCTGTACCGAGGCTGGGCTCTGTTGGGCTTCGCTAGCGCTCAACCCAACCTACGGTGTTCCTTTGGCAGCGCGGATCGTAGGTTGGGTTGAGACGGCTCCATCGTCGAAGCCCAACAGAGCATGCACCGAGGCTGAACTCTGTTGGGCTTCGCTGCGCTCAACCCAACCTACGGTGATCCCTGAGGGCAGCCTGAGGCTCAGTGCACCGCCACGATCTCCTGGCGGTGCACCTTGCCCTCCACCGTCACCGCCACCTCATCACCCTCCTCCCGACCGAGCAGAACCTGCCCCAGGGGCGCGCGGGGCGAGATCACCAGTACCTCCTGGCCGTCCAGCCTGACCTTGAGCCCCGCCGCATCCGGGCCAAGGAACAGCCAGCGGCTGGCCGTCGGGGTGGTCAGCTCGATCAGGGCACCGACGCGGATACCATCGGTCATGGCCACGGGCGTCAACGCCCGGTAGGCGGCCAGCGCCAGCTCGATCTCGTGCAGGCGGCGGCGTTGGCCGTCGGCCAGATAGGCCGCCTCCAGACCACGAGTGTCGTACTTGTTCTCGGCCTTGCTTTCGCTGTGGGTAGCCGCTTCGTGACTGGCCGTCAGCTGTTGGCTGATGACGTCGCGGTCGGCTTCCAGTGCCTGAAGAATGAGGGTGAGCAGTCGTGCCTTGTCCATGAACCGATCGCCGGGCAAAGGGTGCGAGCCTAAGGCCTAACGCCGCATCCTGCCAGCACCCTGGTGCGCCTGTCCGCCCGCCAGAACCCGCGCGCGGCCCATCGGTCAGTACAAGGCAGAATGTAACAGGACATAACAGATGCGCACCCGTACCGGACTCACCCTCCTGGCCCGCGGCGGCTATGCCGCCCGTGGCCTCGTCTACCTCATCATCGGCGTGCTGGCGCTACTGGCCGCACGGGGCTCTGGCCAGCCGGCGGACAGCCATGACAGCCTGGAAGCCCTGCTCGCCCAACCCTTCGGCCACTTCCTGGTCGGCCTGGTGGTGGTCGGCCTGGTGGCCTTCGCGGCCTGGCGCATCCTCCAGGCCATCCGCGATGTCGATGACCATGGCAGCAAGCCCAAGGGCCTGGTGATCCGCGCCGGCCTGCTGGTAGGCGGCATCACCTACGGCGCCCTGGCCTTCTTCGCCCTGGGCCTGCTGGTCAGCGGCCTGCGCCAGGGCGGTGGCTCGGGTGGCGACACCAATGACTTTCTGCAGATGCTGCTCAGCTGGCGCTATTCCAACCTGCTGGTGTACGTCGCCGCGCTGATTCCGCTGGGCGTGGGCCTCGCGCATTTCGTGAAGGGCTGGAAGGCCAGCTTCGAGCGCTATCTCGAAGCCAGTCCGGAACAGCTGCGGCTGATCCGCCCCATCGGTCGCTTCGGCCTCATCGCCCGTGGGGTAGCCTTCGTCGAGATTGCCGTCCTGCTGGTGGTCAGCGGCTCGCGCTACCAGGCGCTGCATCCGCCGGGCATGAAGGACGCCCTGAACGGCCTGCAGAATCTGCCCTTCGGCGGACTGGTCCTGTCCGTGGTCGGCCTCGGCCTGATCGCCTTCGCCTGCTACAGCTTCGCAGAAGCCTGGTGGCGGCGCATCGAGATGGACCTGCCGGATGTGGGAGGGTCATTGCGCCAGGTATTGCCACGCTAGACCAGCGCCAGACGTCAACGCCTGGTGCGCCAGTCCGAGCGGGATGGACGATAACCTGATGGCCGTCAGCGCAACGGCCTAGCCATTAATCGGCAATCGCCCCACCTCGGTATGGCGTACCCCGCGCACTCGAACCGGACACCCAACCGCGACGGGCTGGGGTCAGAATGCGTTCGCAGGCGCCGTGGACGCGAAAACTGGCCTGGGTCCTGACTTCACTCAGACAGCGGCCGACCCGGGCCAGCGGTGGCTCCGATGAATGACCGCGCTAGGCTTCCACCTGACTCCACTGCTTGTTCAAGCGCTTGTCCGACACCGGCATCCGGGTCCCCAGTTGCTGGGCCCAGAGCGACACCCGGTACTCTTCCAGCATCCAGCGATAGAGCTCCAGGTTGGCGTCGCGCTTGCCCTCCTGACCATGCTTGGCGGCGCGGGCGCGATACTGCTCCCAGAGTCCGGCCAGCTCGCCGCTCCAGACGCGATCGCGCTGCACCTGGCCGCCGAGCTTGTCGAAACGCTGCTCGATGGCCTTGAGGTAGCGCGGGTATTCCTTGAGCCACTCCAGCGGCGTATCCCGGACGAAGCCGGGATAGACCAGGCTGGCCAATTGCGCCTTGATGTCGTTCAGGGCCACCGCCTGGGCCAGGTCGATGCGGCCCTTGAATTTCTTCTGCAGGCCATGCCAGAGCTTGAGGATCTCCAGGGTCAGGCGTGCGATCCGTTCGGCCTGTTCGGTCAAGCCCGCCTTGCGTCGCTCGGCCAATGAAGCCAGGCCGGCGCCATCGCGGGGCAGCTCGGCTTCGTCGGCGAGGATGGCGGCGTCCAGGCTGGCCAACAGGATATCTTCCACCAGGGCTTCCGGCCGACCCAATTCGCGGTGCAGCAGACTCAGCTCGGTGAGGCCGGGCAACTTGCCGCGCAGGAACTTGGCCTGCTCCGTCAGTTGCTGCAGCAGCAGTCGCTGCAACGCGCGACGGTGCTGGTAGCGGGCCTCGGCCTGGGTGGCGAAGCGGCCTTCGCGTACGGTGCCCTGCTCGTCCACCAGCGCCGGATAGACCGTCATGGAAAGGCCGGCCACCTGCTGCTGGGTCTTGGCCGCCACCTCGGCGAAGGCCTTGGCCTCCACCGGGCGCTGCTCCTGGCGCTTCTGCGTCGGCAGCGCCAGGGCCGCCTGGCTTTCCTGAGCGAAGCGCGCCGTCACCTCGGCCAGATCGCGACCTTCGCCCAGGGGCTTGCCCTGGGCATCGACGACTTCGAGATTCATGCGCAGATGCGGATCCAGGCCGGCTTCGGCTTCCGGCCAGGCTTCGTCGGGAATGCGCGCGCCGGTCATGCGCTGCAGTTCACGCCCCAGGGCTTCGTGCAGCGAACCCTCGCCGAAGGGAATCTTGTCCAGGGCGGCGCGAACGAAATCCGGGACCGGGACGAAGTTCTTGCGCAAGGCCTTGGGCAGATTGCGCACCAGGGCCACGCAGCGATCATAGAGCAACCCCGGCACCAGCCAATCGAGGCGCTGGGGTGGCAACTGTGGCAACAGCGGCGCGGGCACCCGCAGGGTGACGCCATCGCGGGGATGGGTCGGGTCGAATTCATAGGACAGCGGCAGGGTCAGTTCGCCCAGGCGCAGGGTGTCCGGGTACTGGGCAGCGGTCACCTCGCTGGCTTCGCGGGCGAGGACGTCCTCTTCGCGCATCAGCAAGAGGTCGGGCTGCTTGGCGCTCTCGCGGCGATACCAGCTGTCGAAGGTGGCAGTCTGGTAGACGTCCGCCGGCAGGCGCGCGGCATAGTAGTCGAACAGCGTCTCTTCGTCGGCGAGGATGTCACGGCGCCGCGCCTTGGCCTCCAGCTCGTCCAGGCGTTCCAGCAGGGCGCGGTTGGCCGCCAGGCACTTGGCGCGGCTGTTGATCTCGCCACGCACCAGGCCTTCGCGGATGAGCAGTTCGCGGGCGGCAGGCGGATCGATGGGGCCGAAGTGCACCGGGCGACGACCGACCACGATCAGGCCATAGAGGGTGACCTGCTCATAGGCCACCACCTGGCCCCGCTTCTTCTCCCAGTGGGGTTCGAGGTGGGTCTTCTTGACCAGGTGCCCCGCCACCGGCTCGATCCAGTCCGGTTCGATCTTGGCCACCATGCGGGCGAACAGCTTGGTGGTCTCCACCAGCTCCGCGGCCATGATCCAGGTGGGTTTCTTGCGGCCGATGACGCTGCTGGGATGGATCCAGAAGCGCCGCTGGCGCGCGCCCAGGTAGTCGCCGTCCTCGCTCTTCTGGCCGATCTGGCTGAGCAGACCGGCGAGAATGGCCTTGTGCAGCGCCGCATAGCCGCGGGCACGCACCGCCGCCTCGCTGGCCTCGGCCTGTTGCTGAGCCTTGGCGTTGACGTGCTTGTCGGTGGTGGGCGCAGGTCTGTTGTTGACCTCAGCGGGTGCCGGCGCCGGACTTTCGGTCTTGCGCGTCTGGAGCCCCAGCTCGCGGCAGAGCAGGGTCAGCTGGCGATGGGCATCGCGCCATTCGCGCAGCCGCAGGTAGTTGAGGAAGTGCTTGCGGCACCAGCTGCGCAGGGCATTGGAGCCCAGCGCCTGGCGCTGCTCCTCGAAGCCGTGCCAGAGATTGACCAGGGCGGCGAAATCCGAATCCGGGTCCTTCCACTGGGCGTGGGCTTGATCGGCCTGGGTCTGGCGATCGGCCGGGCGCTCGCGCGGGTCCTGCACCGACAGGGCGCTGGTGACGATCAGCACCTCGGCAAGACTGCCCCGCTCCGTCGCCTCCAGCAGCATGCGGCCCAAGCGCGGATCGACGGGCAGGCGCGCCAGTTGCCTACCCAGGGGCAGCAGGCGGCCTTCGACATCGACCGCCGAGAGTTCCTGCAACAGGGTGAAGCCGTCCTTGATGGCCTTGCCATCCGGCGGCTCGATGAAGGGGAAATCTTCGATGCGACTCAGGCGCAGATGCAGCATCTGCAGGATCACCGCCGCCAGGTTGGTGCGCAGGATCTCCGGATCGGTAAAGGTCGGCCGCCCCAGGAAGTCTTCTTCGCTGTAGAGGCGAATGCAGATGCCCGGCTCGACCCGCCCGCAGCGGCCCTTGCGCTGGTTGGCGCTGGCCTGGGAGACGGCTTCGATAGGCAACCGCTGGACCTTGGCTCTATAGCTGTAGCGGCTGATGCGCGCGGTGCCGCTGTCGATCACGTAGCGAATGCCCGGCACGGTCAGCGAGGTCTCGGCGACGTTGGTGGCCAGCACGATCTTGCGTCCGGGACGCGGCTGGAAGATCTTCTGCTGCTCGGCCGGGGTCAGCCGCGCATAGAGCGGCAAGACCTCGGTGAATTTTAGCTGGGCCTTGCGCAGCACCTCGGCGCAATCGCGGATCTCGCGCTCGCCGGGCAGAAACACCAGCACATCGCCCGGGCGCTGGCCAACGCTGCGCTCGTGGGCCTCGATCTCGTCCAGGGCCTGGAGGATGCCCTGGTCCACGGAGAGGTCGTCCACCAGCCGCTCGCCGTCTTCGTCCACCTCGGCGCTGAGGGGGCGGTACCAGGTATCCACCGGATAGGTCCGCCCGGACACCTCGACGATGGGCGCGCCGTCGAAATGCTGGGAGAAGCGCTCCAGGTCGATGGTGGCCGAGGTGATGATCAGCTTGAGATCGGGTCGGCGCGGCAGCAGGGTCTTGAGAAAGCCCAGCAGGAAATCGATGTTGAGACTGCGCTCGTGGGCCTCGTCGACGATAAGGGTGTCATAGCGTTCGAGAAAGCGGTCGTGCTGGGTCTCGGCCAGCAGGATGCCGTCGGTCATCAGCTTGATCAGGGTGGCGTCGGTGCTCTGGTCTTCGAAGCGCACCTGATAGCCCACCAGCTCGCCCAGCGGCGAACCCAGCTCCTCCGCTACCCGCGCACCCACGCTGCGTGCCGCCAGCCGGCGGGGCTGGGTGTGGCCGATCAGCCCTTGTACACCCCTGCCCAATTCCAGACAGATCTTGGGCAACTGGGTGGTCTTGCCCGAACCGGTCTCGCCGGCGATCACCACCACCTGATGGCCTTCGATGGCGCGCTTGATCTCCTCGCGCTTGGCCGCGATCGGTAGGGCATCGTCGTAACGGATGCGTGGCACGCTGGCACGCCGCGCCTCGACCTTGGCGCAGGAGGCCTGGAAGCGTTCCAGCCACTGCGCCTCGCGGACTGGATCGGGCTGTTTCTGCAAGGCCTGGAGCTGGCGTCTCAGGCGATGGCGATCGGCGTTGAAGGCCTGATCCAGGTTGGCGGCAAGACGGGCAACGGCGGGGGTATCGGTCATGAAACTCTTTCGACGGCGGTCGTTTGGACCGGTAAGTGTAAAAGAGTTGGGGGGTGTGGCGGGGCTTTACAAGAACGGCGGGCGGAAAACCGCCGGGTTGCCTGCCTTTGCGCGACGCCTGGTCGCGCAAAGGCAACACGGGGTCAGAGGCTGTTCAAAGGCTAGCGAGCTAGAGACAAACAAGGCGAAAGTGGCTGAGGAAGCGGAGTCTACAATTAGTAGATGAGCATTCCGAAGCCACTTTCAACGCCGTTTGGCCGACGCGCAGCAGTCTTTGAGCAGTCTCTCAGCGCTTGGCCTGGACGCTGGCTACGTTCAACCCGGCCGGCGGCGTGCGCAGCGCCATGTCGAGGGATTGCAGCGCCTTCCAGGCATCCTGCTGCAGATCGGCCGGATCGGCATGATCGAACTTGATCTTCTCGCCGGCGGCCGGCAGCGGCGGACGGGTGCCGTAGATCAGCGCATAGAACACCGAAGCGGTCAGGTAGGTGCCAGTAAAGGACGGGTGGCTGCCGTCGGGCAGGAATAGCCCCGGCTGCGGCTGATCGGCCAGGGCCTTCTGCCAGGCCTGGCCCACCGGGGCCAGCAGCGCGCCGGTTTCCTTGGCGAGGGGGGTGTAGACGCTGTCCAGCTGCGCCTGCATGGTCGGGTTGTTCTGCCGGGCCCAAGTCAGATAAAGGATCGGCTGGGCGCCGTCCTTGCGCGCCAGGTCGGCGATCAGGCGTACGTACCGACGGGTGAGGTCCGGATTCTTCACCGGCATCATGCTGTGATCCTGGATCACCACGTAGTCGTAGTTGGCCTTGGCCAGCTCGTCCTGCACGTCGTGGCGCTTCCAGTGTTCCTCAAGGCTGGCGCCGCTGAAGGTCACATGCTTGACGTCCAGCGGGCGCGGCTGACCGGCCTCGACGGACATTTGACGGACCATCGCCGGCAGATCGTTGACGAAGGTATAGCTGTTGCCCACGAACAGGACGCGGATGGGTTCACCCGCCTGGACCTGGCCGAGCATGCTGGAGCCCAGCAGGAAGAAGCCCAGCAAGGCCTGGCGTACGCAAATTCGCATGGTGTGTCCTCAAGAAGAGAGGTCGAAGAGATGACGGCAAAATGCCGCCTGCGGTTTATACCCGAACCTCTTGCGAAAACCATGCTTGGAAACCGGCGACACCGCTACCAGTCGACGAGAGGTAGCGGCGCAGGGGACATGGTGAAGCCCTGTTACGCCTTCTTGAGTTCGGCGTCACGCAGTTCGCGGCGCAGTATCTTGCCAACGTTGGTGGTCGGCAGGCTGTCGCGGAATTCCACCAGCTTGGGTCGCTTATAGCCGGTGACGTTGTCGTGCATGTGCTTGAGCACCTGCTCGGTGGTCAGGGATGCACCCGGCTTGGGCACCACGAACACCTTGATCTTCTCCCCTGCCACCTCGTCGGGGATGCCGATGGCCGCGCACTGCAGCACCCCGGGTAACTGGGAGAGCACCTCTTCCAGTTCGTTGGGATAGACGTTGAAACCGGACACCAGGATCATGTCCTTCTTGCGATCGACGATGCGCAGATAGCCATCGGGTTCGATGACGGCGATATCGCCGGTGCGCAGCCAGCCTTCGGCGTCCAGGACTTCGGCGGTGGCCTCGGGGCGCAGCCAGTAGCCCTTCATCACCTGAGGCCCCTTGACGCACAGTTCACCGGGGGTGTCGAAGCCCAGGGCCACGCCATCGGCATCCACCACCTTGCAGTCGGTACCTGGTACCGGTACGCCAATGGTGCCCAGCCGGCGACGCTCCAGCGGATTGAAGCTCACCACGGGACTGGTCTCGGTCATGCCGTAGCCTTCGCAGATGCCGCAGCCGGTCACCTCTTCCCAGCGCAGGGCCACGGACTGCTGCAGCGCCATGCCACCGGAGAAGGTCACCTTGAGCTGGGAGAAATCCAGCTGGCGGAACTCCTCGCTGTTGCACAGGGCGGCGAACAGGGTGTTGAGACCAACGAAGCCGTTGAAGCGCCACTGCCTGAGTTCCTTGACCAGCGCGGGCAGGTCGCGGGGATTGGTGATCAGGACGTTGTGGTTACCCTGGATCAGCATGGCCATGCAGTGAATGGTGAAGGCATAGATGTGGTAGAGCGGCAGCGGCGCGATCATGACCTGGGCACCGCCGCCCAGGTACTTGGTCATCAGCACCTGGCACTGCAGCATGTTGGCCACGAGATTGCGGTGGGTCAGCATGGCGCCCTTGGCGATGCCGGTGGTGCCGCCGGTGTACTGCAGCACGGCGACATCCTCCGCCGCCGGGTCGGCGTCGACGAAATCGACGTGCTCGCCCTTGGTCATGGCATCGACGAAGCGGATGGAATGGGGAATGCGATAGGCCGGCACCATCTTCTTGACGTGGCGGACCACGGCGTTCACCAGCAGGCGCTTGAAGGTCGGCAGCAGGTCGCCGACCTCGGTGATGATGACGTGCCGGATGTCGGTCTGCGGCAGCACCTGTTCGGCCAGGTGCGCCATGTTGGCCAGGCACACCAGCGCCCGGGCGCCGGAATCCTTGAACTGGTGCTGCATCTCACGGGCGGTGTACAGCGGGTTGGTGTTGACCACCACCAGGCCGGCGCGCATGGCGCCAAACACCACCACCGGGTACTGCAGCACATTGGGCATCTGCACGGCGATGCGATCGCCGGGTTGCAGGTCGGTGTGCTTCTGCAGGTAGGCAGCGAACTGACCGGACAGCTCATAGAGTTCGCGGTAGCTCAGCGTCCGCCCGAGATTGCTGAACGCCGGGCGCTCGGCGTAGGTCTGGCAGGCCTCGCGGAATACCGCCAGGACGTTGCGATAACGGTCCAGGTCTATGTCTGTCTGGATGCCCTCGGGATATTTGTCACTCCAGAAATTCGGCATCATGCAGCCCGCTCCCGCTCTATGGTTATTGTTCGTTGGCGTGCCGTGATCAGCGCTGAACCGGCCCTGCGAGCCTAGCAGCTTTGCCCTGCCCGCAACAGCATCAATATCCGCCCTTTACGTCATTTAATGACCATAAAGTCAGTTATGGTCACCTTCTCTGCCGGCTTTTCCGGGCGTCGATTAGCCTCAGACGACCAGCCTGGGTAGAATGCCCGGCTTCGCGGCGTCTGCCGCCTTGTCACAGCTGCCGGAGCGCCTCATGAGCCTGACCGAAAACATCCCTTATGAAGCCCTCGAGATCGGCCAGAAGGTGACCGTGACCCGCACCATCGAGCAGCGCGACGTGCTGCTGTTCGCCGCCCTCTCCGGGGACTGCAACCCGTTGCACCTGGATGCCGACTTCGCCGCCAAGACGCTGTTTCGCGAGCCCATCGCCCACGGCATGCTCAGTGGCGCCCTGATCAGCGCCGCGGTGGCCTGCAACCTGCCGGGCCCAGGCACTCTTTATGTCGACCAGACCATGACCTTCGAAAAGCCGGTCAAGCTGGGCGATACCCTGACGGTGGAAATCGAGGTGCTGGAAAAGCTGCCGAAGTTTCGCGTGAACCTGGCCACCCGCGTGTTCAACCAACACGGTGACAAGGTCGTCGACGGCGTCGCCAAGGTGGTCGCGCCGCGCAAGGCAGTGCAGGTGCAGCAGGTAGAACTACCCCCCGTCACCGTCGGCTGATGTTCGGTCACGATCTGCTGCGCGTCGGCCTAACTGCGTTAAAAACGCCTTCGGAATGCTCATTTACCATCTGTAAACTCCGCTTCCTCAGGCGTTTTCGCCTTGTTTGGCTCTAGCTCGCTAGATCGTAAAACATAGTTTAGCAACACCACCTCAACTCAGATCGGTCAGGCCGCGCTGCAGCGGGGCTTGCAGGCTGAACTCGCTGAACGCCACTTCCATGCCACCCCGCTCCGGGGTGCCACAGACCGGACCGACCCGGTATTCCGCGGCGGCTGGCAAGCTGGCCAGGCGCAGCAGCGGCCAGCGCTGACCGTCCAGCGAGGCCTGCACCCGCAGGCTACCCTGGGTCAGGGTGACCCTCAGCCACACCTCTTCCCGCTCGCCCAAGGGTGCGCCCACGGCCAGATCCGAACGGCCCTGGGTCAGGACGCTAAGCAGTTGCGGCGTGTCGTCGAAGTAGCCGATGCCAGCGCGCAGCCACTGCTGCTCGTCGATCCGCACCATCAGCCCGGCATGATCGCCCTGGTTCTTGCAGCGCGCCGCGACCCGCACCTGCGCGGTGAAACCACTGGTGACCCGGGCGCCGAAGAAGTGGCCGCTGTGGCGCTCGGCGCCGTCGTGGGTCTGACGCCAGAAGTCACTGTGGCGATCGGTGATGACCCGGAGCCGCTCGGGCTCGGCCAGCCAGGTCTCGGGTTCATTGATCCATTGGCAGATGTCGAACATGGGGCTCTCCTCGCGTGCTCGCGCTTGGAGTCTGGGCTGCCCCGCAAGTTCGTCTAGGCGCCGCCCTTGAGGATGGCGGCGGCGATCTGGTTGAGACCGATTTCCTGCTCCACGGCGCCGAGTTTCATGGCCTCCTTGGGCATGCCGTAGACCACGCAGCTGTCTTCGTCCTGGCCGAGGGTACGGCCGCCGGCTTCGCGTAGTTCCTTGAGGCCACGGGCGCCGTCGTCGCCCATGCCGGTCATGATGATGCCGAGGGCGTTGCTGCCGGCCGCCCGCGCCACCGAGCGGAACAGTACGTCCACCGAAGGTCGATGGCGGCTCACCGGCGGGCCATCGACCACGTCCACGTGGTACTGGGCACCACTGCGCTTGAGCAACATGTGCCGGCCACCCGGGGCGATGAGCACCCGTCCCGGGGTGACGCGATCACCGTGCCGCGCTTCGCGGACCTCAAGGTCGCAGAGGCGATCCAGGCGCTCGGCGAAGGCGGCGGTGAAACGCTCGGGCATATGCTGCACGACGACGATGCCGGGACAGACCCGCGGCAGGGAGGTGAGCACGGCTTCCAACGCCTGGGTACCCCCGGTGGAGGTGCCCAGCGCCACCAGCCGCTCGGTGGTCCGGGCCATGGCCGTGCCACCGGCGGGTAGGATGACATCGGCGCTGAGCTTGGGCGCTGCCACCACGGGCGCCGCCCGCGGCGCCAGGCGCTTGAGATTGGCGCGGGCTGCCGCCTTGATGGCATGCACCAGGTCCTCGGTCGAGCCCTGGAGGAATTGCTTGAGATTGGCCTGGGGCTTGGTGACGATGCTAACCGCACCAGCCGCCATGGCCTGCAGGGTGGTGGCAGCGCCCTTCTCGGTGAGGGTGGAGCAGATCACCACCGGGGTCGGCCGCTCGGACATCAGCTTCTTGAGAAAGGTGATGCCGTCCATGCGCGGCATCTCCACGTCCAGCACCAGGACGTCCGGCCATTGCTTGCGCATCTTGTCCATGGCGAACACCGGATCGGCCGCTACGCCGACCACCTCGATGCCCGGATCCAAGGCCAGGCTCTGTGCCAGCACCTGACGTACCACGGCTGAATCGTCGACGATGAGAACCTTGATCTTATTCATTAGGGGTAGTCCGGAGAGGAGGGATTTGCGCTCAGGGTCGCCTGCTGGAGAGAGACAGCGCCCGTGCGCAGATCGAGGATCAACTTGCGGTGCCCGATGCCTTCGACATGGGTCTTGTCGCACCTTAGACCATAGGCGGCCAGCAAGGCGCGCGCGGCCTCCACGTTGCGCTGCCCGATGGACGCCGCCGGCGTGCTCGGCACTCCGGGGAACATGGAGCCACCGCCATAGAGGTGAATGCGATACCCGCGTGGATCGCTGCCATGGCGCGCCATGGCCCTGAGGATCAGATAGAGGGCATCGTCGATGTAATGACCGTCGCGCCGGGTGGTCTTGGCGCCACCCAGCCGACTGGGCAGCAGGGAGTGGGTCATGCCCCCCAACCGATCACCCGGGTGCCAGAAGACGAAGGACACGCAAGAGCCCAGTACCGTCCGCAGTTGCAGATCGCCACGACCGAAATACCAGTCGCCGGGGGTGAGGAAGCGTTCGCCCACCGCCACGGTGCTCAGATCGGCCGCTGATAGATGGAAGGCGACACCATGCGCAAGGCCTCGGTCACGCCATTGAGGGTTTCCGAATGGCTGATGAAGAAATAGCCACCCGGACGCAGATGGCGGACCAGCCGTTCGACGACCTGGCGCTTGGTGGGCAGATCGAAATAGATCATCACGTTACGCAGAAAGATGACGTCGAATTTGCCCACCTCCGGCAACCGGGTATTGAGGTTGATCTGCATGAAGGAGATGCGCGCCGCCAGTGCCGGATCGACCAGGAAGATGCCGGCGTTGTTACCCACGCCCTTGAAGCAGTACCGCCGCAGCAGGGCTGCGGGAATGCCTTCGGCCTCCTCCAGCGGGTACTGCCCGAGGCGCGCCTTTTCCAGCACCCGGGTGCTGAGATCGGAGGCGAGCATCTCCCAGGGCTTCTCGCCGAGGCCCTCGGCTAGGGTCATGGCCAGGGTGTAGGGCTCTTCGCCGGAGGAACAGGCGCCGCTCCACAGGCGAAACGGCTGGCTGCCCTTCCAATTCGGCAGCACCTGGGTGCGCAGGAAGTCGAAGTGCTTGGGCTCGCGGAAGAAATAGGTCTCGTTGGTGGTGAGCAGGTCCACCGCCATCTGGAACTCCCCCCGATCCTGCTGGATCAGGCGGAAGTAGGCGCCGTAGCTGGGCAGCTGGCGCAGGCGGATGCGCTTGGCCAGCCGTCCGCCCACCAGCGGCTTCTTGGCATCGGACATGCTGATGCCCGCGACCTTGAAGATGAGGGAGCGGAATTGCTGGAACTCGGCATCGGTGAGCGCGAGGGCCTCGGACACGCTCATGCTCAGGCAGCCGGAATGGCAGCGAGCTGCTGGTAGTCGTCCTCACCGAGCACGCGCTCGATGTTGAGCAGGATGACGAAGCCGTCGCCCTGCTTGGCCATGCCGAGGATGAAATCGGTGCGCACCCGGGCGCCGAAATCCGGCGCCGGCTCGATGGCATCCACGCCGATTTCCAGCACCTCGCTGACGGCATCCACCACCACCCCCAGCACCTGGGTGCGCTGCCCGCCCTGCACCTCCAGCACCACGATGCAGCTGCGCCGGGTCACCTCGGTGGGCTGGCCATGAAAACGCACGCCGAGGTCCATCACCGGTACCGCGGCGCCGCGCAGGTTGATCACCCCACGGATCGATGGCGGCAGCATGGGTACGCTGGTCACCGCGCCATATTCGATGATCTCGCGCACGCAGCCGGTACCCACCGCGTACATGTCACCGCCCAGCTGGAAGGTAAGAAACTGCCGGGGCAGCTCTGCACTACTCATCAGACACTCTCCTCGAAGTGGGCGAAGCCGACCGGGGCCTTGCCCCGGGTGGCAACGGTCACGGGTGCGGAGCGGAAGGCGGAGGCCTTGCGCTTGGCCTTGCCCTGGCTCGAGCCGGTATTCGGGGACAGGCCCGCGTTGACGCCCGGCAGGGCATTGTTCAGGGTGAAGAATTCCATCAGTTGCTGCAGTTGCTCGGCCTGGCCGCTCATCTCCTCGGAGGTGGCCGCCAGCTCTTCCGACGCCGAGGCGTTCTGCTGGGTGAGCTGGCTCAGTTGCAGCATGGCGCTGTTGATCTGATCGACCCCGGCGCTCTGTTCTTCCGAAGCGGCGGTGATCTCCTGCACCAGATCCGAGGTCTTGTTGATCGAGGGGACCATCTCGCTGAGCAGAGTACCGGCACGCTCGGCCAGGGCGACGCTGTTCTTGGCGACCTCACCGATCTCCTGGGCGGCCACCTGGCTGCGTTCGGCCAGCTTGCGCACCTCGGCCGCCACCACCGCGAAACCCTTGCCGTGCTCGCCGGCGCGGGCCGCTTCGATGGCCGCGTTGAGCGCCAGCAAGTTGGTCTGGTAGGCGATGGCGTCGACGATGCCGATCTTGTCGGCGATGGTCTTCATCGCCACCAGGGTATCGCGCACCGCCTCGCCACCCTCGCCCGCTTCCCGCGCGGCCTTGCCGGCCATGCCGTCGGTGACCCGGGCGTTCTCGGTGTTCTGGGCGATGGAGGCCGACATCTGCTCGATGCTGGCGCTGGTCTCTTCGACCGAGGCAGCCTGCTCGGTGCTGGCCTGGCTCATGCTCTGGGCGGTGGCCGAGACCTCTTCGGAGGCACTGGCCAGGGAATCGGCGTTGCCGCGTACCTCGCCGATGATCTGCCCGAGGCGTTCGGTCATGCCGCGGATGGCCGCCAGCATGCTGGTGGTATCGCCCTCGCGGGTTTCCACCACGACGCTCAGATCGCCGCGGGCGACCCGACTGACCACATCGGCGGCATAGGCCGGCTCGCCGCCCAGCTGGCGGATGAGGCTGCGGGCGATCAGGTAGCCCATGGCGACCGACATCAGCAACGCCACGGCACCCAGGACGATCATCAGGTTGCGGGCGTCCACATAGGCAGCGGTCGCGGCTTCGCCGGACTCGATCATGCGCTGGGCCTGGAGGTCATTGAGCTGATTGACCGCGGTGACCAGCTCGTTGTTGTTGGGGGCGAAGACGTTGAGCAGATAGTCACGCGCCTGCCCATGGTCGACGTCCAGCAGGCGGAAGAATTCGCTGTACTTGTCCTGCAGCCGCTGGCGACTTTCCAGCACGGCCTTGAGCTTCTGCTTGCCTTCGTCGCTCTGGATCTTCTTGCCCAGGTCGGTGAGGATGTCGCCGTTCTCGCCCCGAATGCGCTTGATCTCGTCGAGGGTCTTGGCACGCTGGTCAGCGCCGTCCTGCAGCAGCAGGTTACGCATCTGGCGGCCGGAATCCAGGGTGTTGCGGGCCAGGGTGTTGGCCTGCACCGTCATGGGAAAGCGATACTGCGACATGGAGTCAGCGGCTTCCCTCATCGTCCCCATGTTCAGCAGCGCCACGCCGATGGTCAGCAGCAGCATGAGGATGGCGGCGCCGAAGCCCAGCATCAATTTGGTCGAAACACGCATCTTGTTCAGCATGGAATGACTTCCTAATGGTTACTGTCCAGTTCTTCGGCCTAGCCCTGGCCTTCTTTAACCGTTCTGCTATCTAGCACTTACCGCGTGTCCGCTCTGGAATGCGCCTCATCCGTTGCTCGACAGGGCCTTGGCAGCGCGACTCAGCAATACCAAGGCCTAGCCTGGCTGGCGTGTGTGCCACTTCCTTTCCCCAAGGAAACGAAGCGTTACCCCTGGTCCGCAGCCGTCCATTCGGTTAGCACGGCGACCTAGCCAGCCGATCAATCGGTGGCATTACCTTCAAGGGGCGCGTCAGCCGGCGCAGCGGCGCCAGCCGATGGCTGTTCAGCCAGGCCACGGCATGGCGCCTAGGCGCTATTCACCGAAGCGTGTGAAACCTTCTGGAAAGCGGGCGATTGGCGCCTCGCCACGACTGGACCCCAGCGGATGATGGGACCTCGGCAACGACGGCCGGACGTGTTCCAGCGCGCGATCCAGGTCGCGCGGGGCGCGCCCTTCGCCGGTATGGAAGAAGTTCATGAGTCGTTGCAGCTGTTCGGCCTGGCCGCTCATCTCTTCGGCCGTGGCCGCCAGCTCTTCCGATGCCGAGGCATTCTGCTGGGTGATCTGATTGAGTTGCAGCATGGCGGCGTTGATCTGCCCTGCCCCGCCGCTCTGCTCGTCGCTGGCCGCGGCGATCTCCTGTACCAGGCTCGAGGTCTTGGTGATGGAAGGGACGATCTGGTCCAGCAGGGTGCCGGCGCGTTCAGCCAGAGCCACGCTATTCTTGGCCACGGCACCGATTTCCTGGGCCGCCACCTGGCTGCGCTCGGCCAACTTGCGCACCTCGGCGGCCACCACCGCGAAGCCACGACCGTGCTCCCCGGCCCGCGCCGCCTCGATGGCCGCGTTGAGCGCCAGCAGATTGGTCTGGTAGGCGATGTCGTCGACAATACCGATCCGGTCGGCGATAGTCTTCATCGCCACGGTGGTATCACGGACCGCAGCACCACCCTCTTGCGCCTCCTGGGCCGCCTTACCGGCCATGCCGTCGGTAACCTTCGCATTTTCCGAATTCTGCGCGATGGACGCCGACATCTCTTCGATGCTGGCACTGGCTTCTTCCACGGATGCCGCCTGCTCGGTGCTGGCCTGGCTCATGCTCTGAGCGGTGGCGGAGATCTCCTCCGAGGCACTCGCCAGGGCATCGGCCGACAACCGCACCTCTCCGATGATCTGGTTGAGCTTGTCGACGGTGCCGTTGATGGAATTCTTCAGCTCCAGCAACTGGCCCTGGTAGTCGCCCTGAACGGTACGACTCAGATCCCCCTCCGCTAGCCTGGCCATCACGCCCATGGCCTCGTTCACCGGGGCGACAATGGCGTCCAAGGTACCGTTGATGCCAGCGACGATTCGACGGAAATCGCCCTGATGCAGGCTGACATCGGCGCGCGTATCGAGGTGACCGGCCATGGCCGCCTCGCTGAGGTGTTGGGCGTCATCGATCAGACGCTGGATATTGATCCGAACCTGTTCGACGTTGTCGTTGATGAAGGCCTTCTTGCCGGGGAAGCGCTCCAGCGGCGCCGAGAGATCGCCTTCGCCGAAGGCCTTGATGCAGGCCATGGCCTTCTTCTTCACCGCGATATGACCGGCGACCATGGCATTGATGCCAGCGGCGATTTCGCGATAGGAGCCCTGGAAGCGTTCGGCGTCGATACTGACGTCGATGTCGCCGGCATCATGCTCCTGGGACATCCGCTGCATCTCCGCCATCAACCCCTGCAGATTGCCCCGCAGCTGCTCGATGTGGGCGTTGATGAAGGCTTTCTTGCCCGGGAAGGCCTCCAGCGGCGCCGTCAGGTCGCCCTCGCCAAAGGCCTTGACGCAGGCCATGGCCTTCTTCTTGACCTGGATATGACTGTCGACCAGCGCGTTGATACCGCTGGCCATCTCGGCAAAGGCGCCCTGCAGGCCCTGGGCTTCGATGCAGACCTCGATATCGCCGATGGCATGCTCGTGGGACATCCGCTGCAATTCGCCCTGCAGGGTCTGCAGACTGCCGCGCAGTTCCTCGACACTGGCGTTGATGAAGCCCTTCTGCCCGGGATAGGGATCGAGCTTCGCCGTGAAATCGCCAGCGGCGATCGCGCTGACGCAGGCCATGGCACGTCTTTGCTCGTCCTGCTGCAGTTGCAGCGTGCCAGCGTACTGCTCCAACCAGTCGCGATAGCAACCCGGAAACGCCCTGGCATTGGAGCGACCGTCTAGGTGACCTCGCGCCTGCTCCGTGTTGATGCGTCCCCACTCGGCATCCACTTCGCGCAGGGTCGCCACCAGCCCGGCCAGTTGCGCCAACAGGCTCTGGGTATCCCCTTCGCGCAACGGCAACTGGCCTGGAAACTCACCACGCGCGAGCTGCGCCACCACCTGGGCGGCAACCCGCGGATCGGCGCCAAGCTGACGCTGCAAGGTGTGCATGATGAACCCGCCACCGAGGACCACTACGCCCAGGGCAGCCAGGCCCAGCACGCCCACCAGCCACTGGGCCGAACCGACATCTGGGCCACCCAAAGCTTTCAGCTGATAACAGGCCGCCCCCACTACCAGAAGCAGGGCTACGGCCATGCCCAGTACCGACCACACCACTCGAGTCCGTAGCGAGAACATCAACTGCATGTTGCGCTTCCTTTTTCCTGTCTTTTCTGAGTCTTTGCATCAGGGGTCCAGCGGCGCTCAGCTGGTACTACGCGCGGCCAGGCCGGCCAGTTCTTCGATATCCAGCACCCGCGGGACATCGAGGACGACGACGAAGCCGCTGCCCGACTTGACCATGCCGGCGATGAAGTCCGGGCGCAGGCGACTACCGAAGCTGGGCGCCGGGCGGATGTCGCCGGGGGCGATCTCCAGCACCTCGCTGACCGCATCGACGACCACGCCAAGCACCTGCAGGTCATCGCCCGTGGGCACCTCCAGGATGACGACGCAGGTCCGTGGCCCGACCTGGGTCGGACTACCGCCGAAGCGTGCCTCCAGATCGATCACCGGCACCACCGCCCCGCGCAGGTTGATGACGCCGCGGATGCACGCCGGCATCCGCGGAACCTGGGTGAGCTGGCCGAACTCGAGAATCTCGCGCACGGCCAGGGTATCCACCGCATAGGTCTCTTCCTGCACGACAAAGGTCAGGTGCTGGTGACCCAGGGTGTCTTGCTCTAGATCGGAGATCGTCAGGGCGTTCATGGGTTACTCCGAGAAACGTACGTAGCCTTCCGGCAGGCGACCACCGGCGGCGGACTGGGAACGGACGGCGACTTGCGGACTGCGCGGAGCGGCTGGCCGAGCCCGCTCCATGGCCCGTTCCAGGTCCTGTACCGCACGGCCTTCACCGGTGTGGAAGAAGCCCATCAGCTGCTGCAGTTGCTCGGCCTGGCCGCTCATTTCCTCGGCAGTGGCCGCCAACTCTTCCGAGGCCGAGGCGTTCTGCTGAGTCAGCTGATTCAACTGCAGCATAGCCCCGTTGATCTGACTTACCCCGCTGCTCTGCTCTTCGCTGGCCGCAGCGATCTCCTGCACCAGATCCGAGGTCTTGCCGATGGAGGGCACGATCTGGTCCAGCAGGGTACCGGCGCGCTCCGCCAGGGCCACGCTGTTCTTGGCCACGTCACCGATCTCCTGGGCCGCGACCTGGCTGCGCTCGGCCAGCTTGCGCACCTCGGCCGCCACCACCGCGAAGCCCTTGCCGTGCTCGCCGGCGCGGGCCGCTTCGATGGCCGCGTTGAGCGCCAGCAGATTGGTCTGGTAGGCGATGGCGTCGACGATGCCGATCTTGTCGGCGATGGTCTTCATCGCCACCGTGGTGTCACGCACCGCTTCACCACCCTCGCCCGCTTCCCGCGCGGCCTTGCCGGCCATGCCGTCGGTGACCCGGGCATTCTCGGTGTTCTGAGCGATGGAGGCCGACATCTGCTCGACGCTGGCACTGGTCTCCTCGACCGAGGCAGCTTGCTCGGTACTGGCCTGGCTCATGCTTTGAGCGGTGGCGGAAATCTCTTCTGAGGCACTGGCCAGGGCATCGGCCGACAACCGGACCTCGCCGATGATCTGGTTCAGCTTGCCGACGGTGCCGTTGATGGACGTCTTCAGCTCGTGCAACTGGCCCTGGTAATCACCCTGAACGGTGCGACTCAGATCGCCTTCGGCCAGCCCGGACATCACCGCCATGGCTTCATTGACCGGGGCGACGATGGCATCCAAGGTACCGTTGATGCCGGCGACGATGCGCCGGAAGTCACCCTGGTGGGCACTGGCATCGGCACGATTGTCGAGACGACCGGCCATGGCCGCCTGGCTCAGCTGGTTGGCGTCCTCGACCAGACGCTGGATATTGCCGCGCACCTGCTCGAGGTTGTCGTTGATCACCGCCTTCTGGCCGGGGAAGCGCTCCAGCGGCACCGACAGATCGCCTTCGCCAAAGCTCTTGACGCAAGCCATGGCCTTGGCGGAATCGCTGAGATGACCGGCAACCATGCCGTTGACGCCTTCGGCCATGCTGCGATAGGCACCTTGGAAACGGTCCGCCGGAATGCGGACCACGGTTTCGCCACGGTCATGGGCAGTCGACATGCTGGTCATTTCGGTGATCAGCCCGCGCAGGGTGGTAACCATGTTCTGCATGGCCGCCATCAGGCTGGTCTTGTCGTCGCCCCGCAGCTTGATGTCGTCGGGCAGATCGCCTGCAGCCACGCGGCCGGCTAAGGTGGCGACCACGGAGGGCTCACCACCCAGCTGACGCAGCAGATTGCGGGTGATGAAGAAACCCAGCAGGGCAACGGCCAGCAGGGTCGCCAGGGCGATGGACAGGGCCAGCCAGGTGGCCTCGACCTTGGTCTTCTGGGCGACTTGCACGCCCTGCTGCGCCAGGGTCTGGTTGTAACTGACGTGCTCGTCGAGGGCCTTGTTGATGGCGAGCATCACGTCGG
This sequence comes from Pseudomonas sp. 313, assembly GCF_000316965.1. Lineage (NCBI taxonomy): Bacteria > Pseudomonadati > Pseudomonadota > Gammaproteobacteria > Pseudomonadales > Pseudomonadaceae > Pseudomonas > Pseudomonas sp. 313. The sequence goes on along the minus strand of NZ_ANBZ01000096.1, from coordinate 15,260 downwards.
TACGGCTGCGCATCAGGTTCTGGGCGTCGTCGTTGCGATTCTGCCGCGACAGGGCAATGACCTGCTCGCCCAGGCTGAACAGGGCATTGAAGGCGGCCTGATCGGTTGCCAGCAGTGTGCGATCACGATCATCCGAAACCAACGCATCGTACTTGCCGAGGTTCTGGCCGATGCGCTCCTTGGCCGCGGCCAGGTCCTGCTCGGCGGTGGTCATGGCTTCGCTGCTGGTCGCTAGCACGTGACGATAGATGCCTACCACGTAATCGGAGCGGCTATCGTTGATCTCGCCGAGCGCCTTCAAACTGGGCACGGTATTGTCGTTGCCATAGTTGGCGGCCTGGAACACCTGGTCGATTTCATATTGGCCGGTGCCGGCCAGCACCATGATGCCCAATAGCGCGGACAGCACCAGCAGCAGCATTTTCTTGATGACAGTCATGTCGGTAGTCTCAAAAAGGCCACCCGCAGGTGGCCATAGGATAAGGGGTCAGGAATCGAAGGGGGCGTAGCCTTCAGGTACGCCACCCGCGGTGCCATTGCGCAAGAGCTTGCCGGGGACCCGCGCCGTCCTTGGCCGTGTGGCTTCCAGCGCTCGATCCAAGTCCTGCACCACACGGCCTTCGCCGGTGTGGAAGAAGCCCATCAGCCGTTGCAGTTGCTCGGCCTGGCCGCTCATTTCCTCGGCAGTGGCCGCCAGCTCCTCCGAGGCCGAGGCGTTCTGCTGGGTCAGTTGGTTTAGTTGCAGCATGGCGCCGTTGATCTGACTCACCCCGCTGCTCTGCTCTTCGCTGGCCGCGGCGATCTCCTGCACCAGCTCCGAGGTCTTGCCGATGGAGGGCACGATCTGGTCCAGCAGGGTGCCGGCGCGCTCGGCCAGGGCCACGCTGTTCTTGGCCACGTCGCCGATCTCCTGGGCCGCGACCTGACTGCGTTCGGCCAGCTTGCGCACCTCGGCCGCCACCACCGCGAAGCCCTTACCGTGCTCGCCGGCGCGGGCCGCTTCGATGGCCGCGTTGAGCGCCAGCAGATTGGTCTGGTAGGCGATGGCGTCGACGATGCCGATCTTGTCGGCGATGGTCTTCATCGCCACCGTGGTATCACGTACCGCTTCACCACCCTCGCCCGCCTCTCGCGCGGCCTTGCCGGCCATGCCGTCGGTGACCCGGGCATTCTCGGTGTTCTGGGCGATGGAGGCCGACATCTGCTCGACGCTGGCACTGGTCTCTTCCACCGAAGCGGCCTGTTCGGTACTGGCCTGGCTCATGCTCTGGGCGGTGGCGGAGATCTCTTCCGAGGCACTGGCCAGGGCATCGGCCGACAGCCGTACGTCGCCGATGATCTGGTTCAGCTTGCCGACGGTGCCGTTGATGGAATTCTTCAATTCCAGCAGCTGACCCTGGTAGGCGCCCTGGACGGTACGGCTCAGGTCACCCTGGGCCAGACCGGCCATCACGCCCATGGCCTCGTTGACCGGGGCGACGATGGCGTCCAGGGTGCCGTTGATGCCGGCGACGATACGGCGGAAGTCGCCCTGGTGGGCACTGGCGTCGGCACGGCTATCGAGGCGCCCGGCCATGGCCGCCTGGCTCAGCTGGGCGGCGTCTTCGACCAGGCGCTGGATGTTGCCGCGCACCTGCTCGAGGTTGTCGTTGATCACTGCCTTCTGCCCAGGGAAGCGTTCCAGCGGCACCGAAAGATCGCCGTCACCAAAGCTCTTCACACAGGCCATGGCCTTGCGCGAATCCTCCAGGTGCCCGGCGACCATGGCATTGACGCCTTCGGCCATGCTGCGGAAGGTACCCTGGAAACGCTCCACCGGAATGCGGGCGTCCGTCGCGCCGCGATCATGGGCCTCGGACAGCTGCACCATTTCCGCGACCAGGCGCTGGATGTTGCCGCGCACCTGTTCGAGGTTGTCGTTGATCACCGCCTTCTTGCCGGGGAAACGTTCCAGCTCGGCCGCCAGATCGCCTTCGCCAAAGCTCTTCACGCAGGCCATGGCCTTGTGGGAATCCTCCAGGTGACCGGCGACCATCGCATTGACGCCTTCGGCGACGTTGCGGAAGGCCCCCTGGAATCGCTCCTGCGGCAGGCGCGCGTCCGTCTCGCCGCGATCATGCTCGGCGGCCATGGTGGTCATCTCCTGCACCAGGCCGCGCAGGGTCAGCACCATGCGCTGCATGGCGGCCATCAGGCTGGAATCGTCGCCAGCGCGCAGCTGCAGATCGTCGGGCAGGTCGCCTGCGGCCGTGCGGTTGGCGACCTTGGCCACCTCGGCCGGCTCGCCGCCCAGCTGGCGCAGCAGGTTGCGGGTAATGAAGAAACCGAGCAGGCCGACGGCCAGCAGGGTCACCAAGGCGATGCCGATGGAGAGGACGGTAGCCTGGCTCATGGTACGGCCGGCGACCTGCGCCTGCTCGCTGCCGAGCTTCTGGTTGTAACTGCGGTGCGCATCGAGGGCATCGCCGACATGGTCGATCACCTTGCGCTGCTCGCCGAGGATGCGTTTGACGTCCTCGTCCTGGCTCGCCCGCGACAGAGGCAACACCGTTGCCACCAGATCGTTCAGGGCCACGATGGCCTGGCGATCGTCCTGCAGCATGCGCCGATCGGCTTCGTCGGAGATCAGCGGCTCATAGTCCTTGAGCGCCTTTTCGGTCAGTTGCTGGGCCTCGGTCAGTTCCTTCTCGGCCTCGCGCGTGGCGACATCGCCGTCCGCGGCCAGGTGGCGGTAGATGCCGGTGATGATGTCGGCCGAATGGGCATCGATGGCATCGATGCCCAGGATCGACGGTACGGTGTTGTCGTTGCCGTAATTGGCGCGGTCGTACACCTGGCTCAACTGCTGGTAGGCGATACCCGCGAGCAGGATGATGCCCAGCAGCGCGGAGAGCACCAGCAGGGACATGCGTTTGGTAACGGTCATGGATTCGATTTCCTTGTCGATCAGGCCGGTACGGCGGCGTGGGCGGAGACGGTGGTGGACGAAGCCTCGCCGATCAGTCCGGGCACGCTGAGGATCAGCGCCACGGCGCCGCTGCCGAGGATGGTGAAGCCGCCCAGGCTGCGGTTGTGGTCGAACAACGGACCGAGAGGCTTGATCACGGTCTGGAATTCACCGAGCAGCTGATCGACCACCAGACCGGCGCGCTGGCCGGCGTAGCGCACCACAACCACGTTCTGGCGCCGCGGCGGCGCTTCCTCGATGGCGAACAGCTGGCGCAGGCGCAGCACCGGCAGCACCTCGCCACGCAGGTCGAGATAGTCGTTGCCACTGGCCTGGACGCTGGCCGCCTCGGTCAATTCGATGCACTCCTCCACCGCTTCCAGGGGCACCACGTAGGCGGCCTTGCCAACGCCGATGAGGAAGCCGTCGATGATCGCCAGGGTCAGCGGCAGGCGGATCGTTACCGTGGTGCCCCGGCCCTCCTCGCTGGTGAGGTCGACGCTGCCGCGCAGGGCGGTGATGTTCTTTTTCACCACGTCCATGCCGACGCCGCGACCCGACAGGTTGCTGATCTGCTCGGCGGTGGAGAAACCCGGTTCGAAGATCAGGTTGAACACCTCCTTGTCGCCCAGCACCTGGCCTTCGCTGATCAGACCGCGCTCGGTCGCCTTGCGCAGGATGCGCTCGCGCGACAGGCCGCCACCGTCATCGGTGACCTCGATGACGATGCTGCTCGACTCGTGATAGGCGTTGAGGCCCACGGTGCCCTGGGTCGGCTTGCCGCGGGCCAGGCGCAATTCGGCGGATTCGATGCCATGGTCCATGGCGTTGCGGATCAGGTGGGTCAGCGGATCGCCGATCTTTTCCACCACGGTCTTGTCCAGCTCGGTATCGCCGCCGCTGATGCGCAGGGCGATGTCCTTGCCGATTTCCTTGGAGACGTCGCGCACCACGCGCTGGAAGCGGTTAAAGGTGGTGCCGATCTGCACCATGCGCAGGGTCAGGGCGGTATCCCGCACCTCCTCGACCAGGCGCGACAGCACCCCGGTGGATTCCACCAGGGTGGTCAGGCCGCTCTGCTGAGCGATCAGCTGGGTGCCGGCACCGGCGATGATGAGTTCGCCAATGAGGTCGATGAGCTGGTCGAGCTTGGTGGCGTCGATACGGATCAGTTGGCCTTCGCTGGCTGGCGCCCGCTGTTCCTTGATCTTGCGCTGCTTGTTCAGGGCCGCGTCCACCACCGGCGGATTGACCAGTTGGGCCTCGACCAAGACCTCGCCGATGGGCTTGCGCGGCACCGCCGGATCGGCCTGGCGGCGCAGCACCTCGTCCAGCTCGGTGGCGGTCAGGGTGCCGCAGCGCACCAGGATTTCGCCCAGGCGCAGGTCTTCCTCGGGCAGGTCGTCGATCAGCTGGCAATAGTCGCTGCTGCGGCTGTGCGGCGGCAGGATGCGGATCTGGCTGTCTTCGCGGACGAATTCGAAGGCCGCCTCGATGGTTTCCTTGTCGGCGTCGCTGTCGAAGGCGACCTCGAAGCCCAGGTAGCAGGTTTCCGGATCCATCTCGGCGGCGGTCGGAATGGCATCGAACAGGGTAACGATGTTGACGATGCGGCCGAAGGTATTGAGGTAGCGCACGAAGGCCAGCGGATCCATGCCATTGCGCAGCATGTCCGGGCCGAAGCGCAGCGACAGGTGCCAGTGGCCGGCGGCCACGCCATCCACCGGTGTCACCAGGGCGCGCGCCACGGCGGTCGGCTGGGCCGCCTGGGCGCTCGGCTGCAGATAATGCTCCAGGCGCTGCACCAGAGCGGCGCCCACGGCCTGGAAGTCGGCCTCCGGCTCGCTGCCGGACGACACCCGGGCAATCAGGCCATTGAGGTGGTCGCAAACCTCCAGGAACAGTGCCGACAGCGTCTCGTCGAAGGCCATTTCACCACTGCGGATGCGATCGAGCACGCTTTCGGCGACATGGGTGAAGGCCACCACATGGTCCAGGCCGAACAGCCCCGCCGAACCCTTGATGGTATGGGCGGCGCGAAAGATGGCGTTGATCAGCTCGGCGTCATCCGGCGCCTGCTCGATCTGCAGCAGGGCGGCCTCCATCTGCTGCAACAGCTCCTCGCTCTCGGCGATGAACGTCTTGAGGATCTCGTCCATGTTCATGCGGCAACACCTTCCGCGGCAGCCGCGGTAAAGAAGTCGGCGAGACCTGCCAGCTCCAGCAGTTCGGTGACGGCGGGGCTGGGGTCGACCAGCTCGAGACTACCCCCCAACCGTTGCGCCTCCCGGTGGGCCAGCAGCAGCAACTGCAGCCCGGCCGAATCGAATTCATCGACCTCGGCCAGCTCCAACGCCACGGTGCCCCCGGCGGCCAGGGGCTCCATCAGCAGCGGCTTGCTGTCCGCCGCGGTGTAGATGGTCAGCGGCCCGGAGAAGGGCAACCGGGTACGAATGACGTCGTTCATGGGTAGCCTCCGGGGCTATCAGGGCATGATCAGCTTGGAAACCGCTGCCAACATCTGTGCGGGCTGGAACGGCTTGACCATCCAGGCCTTGGCCCCAGCGGCCTGACCGGCGGCCTTCTTGGCGGCATCGGATTCGGTGGTGAGCATGATCACCGGAGTGAACTTGTACGCGGGCAGCTTCTTGGCCGCGGTGACGAAGGTGATGCCGTCCATGTTGGGCATGTTCACGTCGCTGATGATCAGGTGCACCTTGCGACCGTCCAGCTTGGTCAGGGCATCGCGACCGTCACAGCCCTCGATGACGTCGTAGCCCGCGCTTTTCAGCGTCATGGACACCACCTGGCGGATGGAGATGGAGTCGTCGACGATCAGAATGGTCTTGTTGCTCATGACAGCTTTCCTTAGAAGAAGGTGATATCGGATTCGGCAGCGGCGGCGGCCGGTCGCTTGCCGTGGTGCACGGCGACCTGCTCGGCCATGGTGTAGGTACGGGCCAGCTCGGCGAGCCAGCCCTTGGTGTCGAGGGGCGGCAGCGGCTGGCCGCTGGCGGCCAGGGCGCGACGCTCGATCACCAGGCGCTCGAGGCGGGCCTGGTCGTCGCGGATGTGGCCGAGCATCTGGCTGACGCGATCCTGGAACTGCAGGGCGACCAGCACCTCGGCGATGGCGCCGCCCACGGCCGCGGCGTTATCGGCCAGGGCATCGCTGCGCTCGACCACGTCGCGGGTGGTGCCGCCAAAGCTACCGATGACCTGTTCGATGGTCTCGCCGGACTGGTTCAGGGTGCCGGTGTCGCGCTCGGCGTGGAGTTGCGACAGCTCCAGGGTGCGGGCGATGGCGCCATTCACCGTTTCCACGGTTTCGCCGATCTTCTGCCCGGTGTCGCCGGACAACGTGGACAGCTTGCGGACCTCGTCGGCGACCACGGCGAAACCGCGCCCGGCTTCACCGGCACGCGCGGCTTCGATGGCGGCGTTGAGGGCCAGCAGGTTGGTCTGGCGGGCCACGTCGCCGACGTCCTTGGCCATGCTCTTGAGTTGCTCGGTCAGGCCGGCCAAGCCGTTGACCTCGGTGAGCAACGCGCCCTTGCTCGACAGCGCCTCACGCAGCGATTGCAGGATGCCGTCCAACTGGTTCTGGCTGCTGGCCATCAGGCTGACCAGGCGATCGCCACTGCCGTGATCGTTGCCAGCGACACTGTGGATACGGTCCGCCAGCTCGGCGAAGCGACTGGTCAGACTGACGATTTCCTGCTCGGTATGGACGCGCGCAGCTTCGATCTGCTCGGACCACACTGGCAGCACGGCTACACAGAGGGCTTCGAGAGCTTCGTCCCGGCCGCTGACCGGGCTCTGGTGAATGGCCTGGCCGGCAGACCGCTCGACCTGCCGTGCCTGAGCGCGACGCAGCTGCCAGAAGCCCAGGCCCATGGCCAGGACCAACTGGGTGGCACTCAGGGCCAGGGTGGTCGCAGTGACACCGCCCGCGTACAGGATCGCGCCGGTGCCACAGGCACCCAGCAATGCAGGGGTGAAGGTAAAGTCGACGAGCGAAGGCGAGGAAGGGGCGTGTTCCACAGGAAGATACCGGTCTAGACGCCAGCGAAGGCGGGAAGGTGTGACCGGGTTATCAGCTCTGGAACGCTAAACTTTAGCCACGGACGGATAACTTATTGTAGTAGCTTAGTGCCACTACAGGTTTTTCCGCCAGCTTTTTTCAGAGTTCGTCGCGCCGTTTGGCCCGTGCTAGACGGCCTGCCATGGCTCCCGCCTCTTCCAGGACCTCTCGTACATAGCCCAGATGCAGGCTCGCTGCCTCGCGCGAGCGTTCGGCTTCACCCGCGACAATGGCTTGGTAGAGCGTCCGGTGCTGTTCCAGCAAGCGCTCGCGGGTTTCGCCACGCTGGGCCTGCATGCCGCCGATATTGGTCACCATGTGATGCCGCAGCAGTTCGAACAGGCTGCGAATGCTGTGCAGGTAGACGGCGTTGTGGCTGGCCTCGGCGATGGCCAGGTGAAAAGCCGCATCGGCCTCACCCTCCTCCTCCCGAGCCAGGGTCTCGCGCCGCCGATAGCAATCTTCCAGTCGCTCCCAGGCCAGGGTCAGTCGCGCGAGATCAGGCTCGGTGGCCCGTTGCGCAGCGTAGTAGGCGCAGGCGCTTTCCAGGGTATGGCGAAATTCCAGCAGGTCGCGCCGGGTTTCCTCGCGGCTTTCCAACAGCGGCAGCAGCGGATCGGTGAAGGCACTGTTGAGCGCCTCGGTGACATAGGTACCGCCGCCCTGGCGGCTGAGCAGCAGTCCCCGCGCTACCAGTTTCTGGATGGCCTCACGCAGGGACGGTCGCGACACCCCGAAGCGCTCGGCCAGCACCCGCTCGGCTGGTAGGCGCTCGCCAGGTCGCAGGGAACCCTCGGCGATCAGCGCCTCGAGATTCTTGACGATGTCGTCCGACAGACGACGTTGCTTGACCGGTTCGAACCCCATGAAAAACCTCGAAAAATGCCGCGGACAGCAGCGGCCGTCCGCCGGGTGGAAGGGATGGGCCGACGAAAGTCGCACATCAAGGGGTTTGACAGAGGCAAAGACCCCGCTTAACGTGCGTGAAGTCGCACTTGTAAATTGGTCTTACCAATTTTTGCCACAGGTCGCGATCTTGTGCAACCCCGTCCTGCCGCCTCCCTACAAAAACAATCAAGGAGCACCCGATGGAAACCTGGCAACAGATCTATCTCCCCCTTGGCAGCCTGGGCCTTTCGGCCTTCGTCGCCGCCTTGCCCATTCTGTTCTTCTTCGTTGCCCTCGCCGGTCTGAGACTCAAGGGCCATGTGGCGGGCGCCATCACCCTGGCGATCGCCCTGCTCATCGCCCTGTTCGTCTATCGCATGCCGGTGGACAAGGCGCTGGCATCGGCCGGCTACGGTTTTCTCTATGGTCTCTGGCCCATCGCCTGGATCATCGTGACAGCGGTGTTCCTCTACAAGTTGACGGTCAAGTGCGGCCAGTTCGACATCATCCGCAGCTCGGTGCTGTCGATCACCGACGATCAACGCCTGCAGGTGCTGCTGATCGGCTTCTGCTTCGGCGCCTTCCTGGAGGGTGCGGCCGGTTTCGGCGCGCCGGTGGCCATCACCGCTGCGCTGCTGGTGGGCCTGGGCCACAATCCGCTGAAGGCGGCCGGGCTCTGCCTGATCGCCAACACCGCGCCGGTGGCCTTTGGCGCCCTGGGCATCCCGACCATCGTCGCCGGTCAGGTGACCGGCATCGACGCCTTCAAGATCGGCGCCATGACCGGTCGCCAGCTGCCACTGTTGGCGTTGCTGATACCGCTGTGGCTGATGTTCATGATGGATGGCATGCGTGGCCTGCGGGAAACCTGGAAACCGGCGCTGATCTGCGGTGGCACCTTCGCGGTGGTCCAGTACCTGACCTCCAACTTCCTCGGCCCAGAACTGCCTGACATCACCTCGTCTCTGGCTGCCATGATCGCCCTCACCGGCTACCTCAAACTGAGCCAACCGCAGCAAGCCACTGCCGGTGCCAACACCGTGGTGAGCGGCGGCGGCGCAGCTGCGCTAGGCGGTGGTGCAGGCTTCGGCCAAGGCGGTCGCCTGCCACCGGAGCATTCGCTGGGCACCGTGATCAAGGCCTGGTCACCCTTCCTGATCCTGACCTTGATCGTCACCCTCTGGACCACCAAGGCCTTCAAGGCACTGTTCGCCACCGGCGGCGCTCTCTATGCCCTGGTGATCAACGTCCCAGTGCCCTATCTGGACAAGCTGGTGATCAAGACACTGCCGATCGTGGCCACCCCAACGCCCATGCCGGCGGTCTACAAGCTCGACCTGCTGTCGGCCTCGGGCACGGCCATCCTGATTTCCGCCCTGATCTCCATGGCCATCTTCCGCATCAAGCCCTCGACCGCCCTGGGTGTGTTCAAGGAAACCCTGGTGGAACTGCGCAAGCCGATCCTGTCCATCGGGCTGGTGCTGGCCTTTGCCTTCGTCGTCAACTATTCGGGCATGTCCACCACCCTCGCCCTGTTGCTGGCCGGCACCGGCGCGCTGTTCCCCTTCTTCTCGCCGCTGTTGGGCTGGCTGGGGGTGTTCCTGACCGGCTCGGATACCTCCTCCAACGCCCTGTTCGGCTCGCTGCAGGCGACCACCGCGCACCAGATCGGCGTTTCCGACACCCTGCTGGTGGCCGCCAACAGCTCCGGCGGCGTGACCGGCAAGATGATCTCGCCGCAGTCCATCGCCGTGGCTTGCGCTGCCACCGGGATGGTGGGCAAGGAGTCCGACCTGTTCCGCTTCACCGTGCGCCACAGTATCGGCTTCGCCATCCTGGTCGGCTTCATCACCCTGGCGCAGGCCTATGTGTTCACCGGGATGCTGGTGCACTGATAGCGCGTTTCCCGGCGGCGGCTCAGGCCATCGCCGGTCCTCTTATTACCGGGCTAACCCGGAGTGACGCCTGATGAACGATCTTTTCTACAACGCCGCCCCCAACGCCACCCGTACCGCGCCGCCCCTGACGCCGCCACGGACCTATCCGCAGCAGAAACCGACCCAGGTCTATCTGTTCGGCACCTGCGTGGTCGACCTCTTCTATCCCAAAGCCGGCCTGGACAGCATTCGCCTGCTGGAGCGCGAGGGTATCCGCGTGCATTTTCCCCAGGCGCAGAGTTGCTGCGGCCAGCCGGCCTACACCTCGGGCTACACCGAGGAAGCTCGTGCCGTGGCCCGCGCCCAGCTGGCGCTGTTCGCCGAACCCTGGCCGGTGGTGGTGCCCTCCGGCTCCTGCGCCGGCATGCTACGCCATCATTATGCCGAGCTGTTCGCCGACGAGCCGGAGACCTTGCGCCAGGCGCTCGACCTGGCCGAACGCACCTACGAACTGGCGGAATTTCTGCTCAATGTCTGCCAGGTCGACTACCAGGACCACGGCGCCCCGACCAAGGTGGCCCTGCACACCTCCTGCAGCGCTCGGCGCGAGATGCAGACCCACCTGCACGGCCGCGCCCTGCTCAGCCAGTTGGCGGCCGTGGAGCGCGTCGACCATGATCACGAGAGCGAATGCTGCGGTTTTGGCGGCACCTTCTCGGTACGCATGCCGGACATCTCCGGTGCCATGGTGGCGGACAAGACCCGCGCCCTGCAGGACAGCGGTGCCGCCCAGGTGCTCACCGCCGACTGCGGATGCCTGATGAACATCAACGGCTCCTTGGAAAAGCAACGCGCCGCCTTGCGTGGCGAACACCTGGCGAGCTTTCTCTGGCGCCGTATCGGAGGTGCAGCGTGAACGAGATGCTGAAGATTCCCCTTACCGACATCAGCGAGGCGCCGCCCTTCAAGACGCGTGCGCGTCAGGCCCTGGGCGACGACCAGCTCAGACGCAACTTCCGCACGGCCATGGATTCGCTGATGACCAAGCGGCTGGCCAGCATGAGCGACGCCGACGAGCGCGAGCGCCTGCGCGAGTTGGGCAATCGCATCCGGGCCCGGGCGCTGTCCAAGCTGCCGGATCTGCTGGAGCGGCTGGAAGCCAATCTCAGACGCAATGGCGTCCAGGTGCACTGGGCCGAGACCACCGCCGAGGCCAACGTCATCGTCCAGGGGATCGCCGAGCGCCATGCGGCCAAACTGCTGATCAAGGGCAAGTCCATGGTCAGCGAAGAGATGGACATGAACCACGTCCTCGGCGCCCAGGGCATCGACTGCCTGGAGTCGGACATGGGCGAGTACATCATCCAGCTCGCCGGCGAGAAGCCGTCACACATCATCATGCCGGCCATCCACCTCAACCGGCAGCAGGTGGGCACCCTCTTCCACGAGCACCTGGCCGAGCCCTACACCACCGACGTCGATGAACTCATCCAGACCGGCCGGCGGGTGTTGCGGCAAAAATTCTTCGAGGCCGACATCGGCATCTCCGGGGTCAACTTCGCCGTGGCCGAGACCGGCACCCTGTTGCTGGTGGAAAACGAGGGCAACGGGCGAATGTCGACCACGGTGCCGCCCGTACATATCGCCGTGACCGGCATCGAGAAGGTGGTGGAAAACCTCAGAGACGTGGTGCCTCTGCTGTCGCTGCTGACCCGCTCGGCGCTGGGTCAGCCCATCACCACCTACGTCAACATGATCTCCGGGCCGCGCAAGGCCGAGGAATTGGACGGGCCGCGCGAGGTGCACCTGGTGCTGCTGGACAACGGCCGCAGCCAGGCCTTCGCCGACAGCGAATTGCGCCAGACCCTCAACTGCATCCGCTGCGGCGCCTGCATGAACCACTGCCCGGTCTATACCCGCATCGGCGGCCACGCCTATGGCGAGGTCTATCCCGGCCCCATCGGCGCCATCATCACCCCGCATCTGGTCGGCCTGGAACGGGCGCCCGATCATCCCAGCGCCTCGTCGTTGTGCGGCGCCTGTGGTGAAGTCTGCCCGGTGAAGATCCCGATTCCCGCCCTGCTGCGCCGACTGCGCGAGGAAAACGTCAAGGCGCCCGCGGCAGAGCCGCAGCTTCTGCGCGGCCAGGGCAGCAAGTTTTCCGCCCGCGAGCGCTGGACCTGGCATGCCTGGCAGAGCCTCTTCACCTCGCCGCTGCTCTATCGCGGCTTCAGCTACCTGGCCACCCGCTTCGGCCGCTTCACCCCGGGCCAACTCGGGCCCTGGACCGAGCACCACAGCGCGCCCAAGCCAGCGAAGCGCTCGCTCCACGAACTGGCCCGCGAACACCTGGAGAACCGCCCATGAGCGCCCGCGACAACATCCTCGCCAAGCTGCGTGGCAGTCTGCAGGGTACCCAGCCCCTGGCCGACAACTTCGACGAAGCCCTGGTGACCGAGCCCTGGCGCTACCCACCCACGGAGCGCGTCGCCCGTCTGCGGACCCTGATGGAAATGGTGCATACCGAGACGCACCTGACCACCACGGCGGACTGGCCGGCGCAGGTGGAGCGCGTCCTCGCCGAACGAGGTCTGGATCAGCTGTTGATCGCCCCCGGCACGCCGCATGGCGCGCGCCTGGTGGAGCGCTGGCAGGACCAAGACCAGCCGCGCTGGAAGGCCTATGACCGCCCCGTGGAAGAGTGGAAGGCCGAACTGTTCAACGACACCCCGGCGAGCCTCACCGGCACCCTCGGCGCCCTGGCCTCCACCGGCAGCCTGGTGCTCTGGCCGGATCGCCAGGAACCGCGGCTGATGAGCCTGGTGCCGCCGTTGCACATCGCCCTGCTCAGGGCCAGCACCGTGGTCGACAACTTCTATGAGTTGCAGCAACAACACCGCTGGCAGGATGGCATGCCGACCAACGCCCTCCTGATCTCCGGACCATCCAAGACCGCCGACATCGAGCAGGTGCTCGCCTATGGCGCCCATGGGCCCAAGGACCTGGTGGTGCTGATCGTCGAGAACGAGTGAGGGTTTTGCCCCCTTACCCCAGCCCTCTCCCCAAGGGAGAGGGCGCGGTCCAGCTCACCGCGTAGGTTGGGTTGAGCGCAGCGAAGCCCGACAGAGCCCAGCCTCGATGCATACCCTGTTGGGCTTCGACGATGAAGCTGTCTCAGCCCAACCTACGGTCCTCGCTGCAAAAGGAACACCGTAGGTTGGGTTGAGCGTTAGCGAAGCCCAACAGAGCCTAGCTTAGTGCGGATCCTGTTGGGCTTCGACGATGGAGCCGTCTCAATCCAACCTACAAGCATTATGGCCAAAGAGTCATCGTAGGTTGGGTTGAGCGCAGCGAAGCCCAACGATCTCCCTCTCACTCCAGCTGACCAACCCGCTGCGGATCCGGCCAGAACAACGCCGCCTGCCCTAACCGCTGTCCGTCGACATCGAGCAGATTCCAAACCACGCCGGCATGGATCTGGAAGGCCTCACCGTCTCGATCGACCCGCCAGCCCTCATAGCCACTGGCATAGCCCTGGCGCCCCACCGCCTCCATCAGGCGCTGACGCTCGTCCCGGTCCTTGGGCGAGGCGCTGAAGCGCGACGGCATGCCGAGAAACTCGGCGCGGGGATAGCCGAAGCAGCACAAGGCCTGGTAGTTGGTATAGCAGAACAGCGGATCCTGTTCGATGCCGTGGGCCAGCAGGGCATAGGGCGCCCTTTCGTGCAGCCACGTCAGAATGTCGGCCTGAGACAGGCCGGCAGGCCGCGGCAGCGGTTGGCCGAGCCAGTGGTGGTAGGAGGCGTCCAGCAGTGGAAGCAAACTGAGATCGGTAGCGGACAAACCGGTAGCTCCTTGGCGAGGGATCACCATTCAAGAGCAACCCGACGGGCTTGGGAAGCCCAGGGCCACCGCGGCAGGACGCCACGGCAGCCCGCAGGCGCGGTTTACTTCACCGCGGTCAGGTCGATGCGCACCACGCTTTCCGGCGCGGTGTTCATGTATTCCTTGTCGAAGGGCGTCTTCACCGTCGCATACAGCGTCTGGCCATCCGGACTCACCAGCAGGCTGTTGGGATTGGGCTTGAGGTCGTAGGCCTTCTTCTCGGCGTAGGTGGTGGCGTCCAAGATCAGCAGCCGACCGGTCTCGCGCTGAGTGATGTACAGCTCGTTACGCGTGGTATTGAGCTTGATGGCCAGGGCATCGCCCACCGGCAGACGCTTGATCACCTTGCCGCTGCGGATATCGAAGACCAGCACGGTCTTGGCTTCGGAATTGTCGGTAACGAACAACTGGTGGTTCGCGCGATCCTCGGCCAGATTCAGCAGCAGGTACTTGCCGCCATCGCCCGGGGTCCAGCGGTGCTCGATCTTGCGGGTACGCGGATTGATCACCAGCACTTCCCCGCTGCCATTGGCCGCATAGAGACGCCCGGTATCCTCGGAGTACAGCAGGCCGGTCACCCACTTGCCGGCATTGGGAATGCGCGCCTTGAGGGTCAGGGTCTTGGCGTCCACCACCCAGATCACGCCCGGATCGCCAACGCCGCCGACATACAGCAGACCGTCATGCAGGATGACCTGGCGCGGATTGACCGGATGGCCGTCGCGGCCCATCTCGTTGAATTTCAGGCGCTTCTCCACCTTGCCGGTGCGCAGGTCGATGCGGCTCAGACCACCATCCAAGGAGTTGGTGACGAACAGCGTCTCACCACTGGCGTCGGTGGTCAGGGCGAAATTCTTCAGATCGGTGTGGATCTGCCCGGTGATGGCCAGGGTCGCCGGGTCCAGCTGATAGATCACCCCGCCGGTGACGCCCTTGGTCAGTTGGGCGGTCGCAGCATAGACCGACTGCTTGGCCGGACTGTAGGCCAGTTCATAGACGCCGTAACCCAGCTCGATGCGCTTGAGTTCAGCGGGCGCCTGGGGCGGGGCCGGTTGCGCGGCCACGGGAGCCGGCGCGGGTGGCGGTGGCGTCGGTGCCTCCGGGCGATTGGAACAGGCGGCCACTGCCAGGGACAGTAGCGCCATGGCGCCCAGCGTCGAGACCTTGTTGAAAGACACCGCCATTTGCTTCTCCTAGGGACGAGGTACGAGAGATCAGGACAATCCTGAAATGATAAACGTTCGCACTATGCCCAAGGAGAACAGGTCAGACAAGGCCGAAAAATTTCAGCCTCTCACCTGATACGGGTCGTCATCCCCTGCCCCTCCGCTCTGGCCCAGGGTTTTCAGTCGTCCCTGACGATCCAGGCGAAAGCGCGAGAAATCCTCCGCTAGGTGCAGGTCGCCGCTATAGCAAGCCGCCGCCTCCTGGCGCAGCTCCTCGATGGAGGGCGAACGCCCCACAGCGGCCTGGTAGCGCGGACTGAAATGGGTGAGCAGCAAGGCGGGTAGCCCCTGCGCCTCGGCAAAGCGAGCGACCCCGGCCGCACTGCTGTGGCCCCAGCTCTGCCCGGTCTTGT